>CAXTMA010000211.1:0-7502 GCA_964245015.1 uncultured Beijerinckiaceae bacterium
TGCCCTTGAACTCCTCGAAGATCACCTCGTCCATCCGCGAGCCGGTGTCGATCAGAGCGGTGGCGATGATGGTGAGCGAGCCGCCCTCCTCGATGTTGCGCGCCGCGCCGAAGAAGCGCTTGGGCCGCTGCAGGGCGTTGGCATCGACGCCGCCGGTCAGCACCTTGCCCGACGAGGGCACCGTGGTGTTGTAGGCGCGGCCCAGCCTCGTGATGGAGTCGAGCAGGATGATGACGTCGCGCCCGTGCTCGACCAGCCGCTTGGCCTTCTCGATCACCATCTCGGCGACGGCGACGTGGCGCGTCGCCGGCTCGTCGAAGGTGGACGACACCACCTCGCCCTTGACGGATCGCTGCATGTCGGTGACCTCCTCCGGCCGCTCGTCGATGAGCAGCACGATGAGGTAGGCCTGGGGATGGTTGGCCGAGATCGACTGGGCGATGTTCTGCAGCAGCACGGTCTTGCCGGTGCGCGGCGGCGCCACGATCAGCGCCCGCTGGCCGAAGCCGATCGGCGCGACGATGTCGATCACCCGCGGGCTGAGGTCCTTGCGGGTCGGATCCTCGATCTCGAGCTTCAGCCGGCGGTCGGGGTAGAGCGGCGTGAGGTTGTCGAAGTTGACCTTGTGGCGGACCTTCTCCGGCTCCTCGAAATTGACCGTGTTGACCTTGAGCAGGGCGAAGTACCGCTCGCCCTCCTTGGGGCTGCGGATCGGCCCTTCCACCGTGTCGCCGGTGCGCAGGCCGAAGCGGCGGATCTGCGAGGGCGACACGTAGATGTCGTCGGGCCCGGCGAGGTAGTTGGCATCGGCCGAGCGCAGGAAGCCGAAGCCGTCCTGCAGCACCTCGACCACGCCGACGCCCACGATCTCGATGTCGCGGGAAGCGAGCTGCTTGAGGATCGCGAACATCAGTTCCTGCTTGCGCAGGGTGGACGCGTTCTCGACCTCGTGCTCCTCGGCGAAGGCCGTCAGCTCGGTCGGCGACTTGTCCTTGAGATCGGCGAGCTTGATCTCCTTGGGACCGTTGTAGGGCGCGGGCACGTAGTCGGCGGGAGCCGCCAAGCCGGGCCCCATGTCGTCCGAGGCGACGTCTGTCATGTCAGGTGCTTCACTCGAAGGGGCACCGACTCTTGGAGCCGGGTCTTTGACGATGGGTTCTTTGAAACGGGGCCTTGGCGACGAGGTCCCGAGAACAAAGGCTTGGAGCTGCGGGCTTTGGACGTGCAAAGTTCAAGGCGGGAGATCGGATGAGGCCGGGGCGCGAGGACGCGCAGCCGTCAAGCCTGACCGAGAGGCGGGACGCTTCCTATAAGGGCCGGCCGCCGTTTTGGCAAGACGGCACCGGGATGAGGTGCCGATCCCGCGCGTGGCGACCGGCATGGTACGACATCGCGACCGGCGTGTTGAGGGACCCGAATCGGCGGTCCAGGCGACGGCGCGGAGTGCGGCATGTTTCTTCCCGGTTTCGGGCCGTTCCGATCGAAGGTCGCCGGCGCGGTCCCGATACCGATCGGCCGACCGGCACGATGCATGCCCGCGGCGCAACGGCCCGCTCCCGCCGCCGGCAGCGCAACCGTTGTGATCCGATGACCAGCGGCCTTGATCCTCGATCGGGAACCACCCGGACCTGCCCGCTGGTGGCCGTGCGCGGCGTCAGCCGAACCTTCGGCAGCGGCGCCGGCTCGGTGCGAGCCCTCGACGACGTGTCGTTGGCCATCGCCGGGTCCGAGTTCTTCACCCTGCTCGGGCCGTCGGGCTGCGGCAAGACAACCCTGCTCCGCCTGCTGGCCGGCTTCGAGCATCCCGACCGCGGCGACGTGCTCCTTGAGGGCCGATCCATCCTCGCCGACCCGCCGAACCGGCGTCCGGTCAACATCGTGTTCCAGTCCTACGCCCTGTTCCCGCACATGAGCGTGGCCGAGAACGTGGCGTTCGGGCTGCGCAACCGCGGCCTGCGCGGCGCCGCTCTGAAGGCACGGGTCGGGCAAGCCCTCGCCATGGTGCAGCTCGATGCCCTCGCCGAACGCCGCCCGGTCGCGCTCTCGGGCGGGCAGCAGCAGCGCGTGGCGCTGGCCCGCGCGCTCGCCCCGGCGCCCCGCCTCCTGTTGCTCGACGAGCCGCTGTCGGCCCTCGATCCCAAGCTCCGGCGCGGCATGCAGGTCGAGTTGAAGCGCCTGCAGCGCGACACCGGCGTCACCTTCCTGCTCGTCACCCACGACCGCGAGGAAGCCTTCTCCATGTCCGACCGCATCGCCGTGATGGAGGCGGGCCGGGTCCGGCAGGTCGGCTCGCCGGCCGACATCCACGAGCGGCCGCGATCGCGCTTCGTCGCCGACTTCACCGGCGCCAACGTGTGTCCGGGCGTTCGGCTCGGCTCGTCGGCCGCCTTCGCGGCGATCCGGCCCGAGCGGGTCGTCATCCGCCGTCCCTGCGCCGCGGCGGACGGGCTCGCCCTGCCCGGCCGCGTCGCCTCGCTCGTCTTCCTCGGCGGACGCACGGCCTGCACGGTGGCGCTCGACGGCGGCGGCACGCTGCTGGCCGAGCGCGACGACCTGCCCCCCGGCCTCGCCGTCGACGAGCCGGTGGCCTGCCTCGCCGCGCGCGAGGCGATCGTCGCGTTGGAGGATTGAGGTGGCGACACGGTCCGCAGCGCCTCGCGCCGCAGTTTCGGCGGCCCTGCTCGCCGCCCCGGCCCTGGTCGCCGTTGTCGCCCTGATGCTGGTGCCGATGGGGATCGCGCTCGGCTATTCCGTCCTCACCTCCTCGCCCTACGGCGGCGTGGAGCGGCCGCTCACCGGTTCGGCCTACGCGCGCGTGCTGTTCCAGCAGGATTTCGACGGCGTCCTCGCCTTTGATCCGACGATTCCGATGGTGCTGGCGCGCTCCGTGGTGCAGGCGGGCGCGGCCACCCTGCTCTGCGTCGCCCTGGGCCTGCCGCTGGCCTGGTGGATGGCGACGCGCCCGCCCCGGCTGCGGCAGATCCTGGTGCTGCTCGTCACGGTGCCGTTCTGGACCAACCTGCTCATCCGCACCTACTGCTGGGTGCTGATCCTGCGCGACAACGGCCTGCTCAACCGCTCGCTGATGGCGCTGCACGTCACGGCCGCGCCGGTGACCTTCCTGTACGGCGACGGCGCGGTGCTGCTCGGCCTCGTCTACGCCAACCTGCCCTTCGCCGTCCTGCCGATCTACGCCGCGCTGGAAAAGGTCGACCCGCGCCTGATTGAGGCGGCCTACGACCTTTACGCCAGCCGCGTCACCGTGATGCGCCGGCTGGTCTGGCCGCTGGCCAAGCCCGGCGCGGCGGCGGCCGTGCTGCTCGTCTTCGTGCCGGCGCTGGGCTCGTTTCTCGCCCCCGACATCCTCGGCGGCGGGCGCCGGCTGATGATCGGCACGCTGATCCAGCAGCAGTTCACCAGTGCCCGCGACTGGGCCTTCGGCGCCGCTTTGTCGACGCTGCTGATGGCGGCGGCGCTGCTCGCGGTGGCCGTCGCCGCCCGGCGCCGGGCGGCCGGGGCATGAAACCCTTCGATTGGCGCGCCATGCCGGCCTCGCGCGCGCTCGGCCTGGCGCTGCTGCTGTTCCTTTACGCGCCGCTGATCGTGCTGCTGGTTTACAGCCTCAACGCCAACCGCCTCGCCCTGATCTGGACCGGCTTCAGCCTGCGCTGGTTCGGCGTCGCGCTCGCCAACGAGGATCTGCGCCGCACCGCCATCAACAGCCTACTCGTGGCCGGCGTCGCCACGACGGCATCGACGCTGCTCGCCCTGCCGGCGGCGCTGGCCTTCGAGCGCGGGCGCGCCTTCATCGGCCGGCCGGTGGGTGAAGCGCTGCTCGCCCTTCCGCTGGTGGCGCCGGAGATCGTCACCGCCATCTCGACGCTGGTGCTGTTCGAAGCGGTCGGCCTGCACGCCGGGCTCGGCAACGTGATGCTCGCCCACATCGTGTTCTGCGTCCCCTTCGCCCTGCTGCCGATGCGGGCCCGCTTGCGCGAAATGCCGCGCGACCTGGAGGACGCCGCGCTCGATCTCTACGCCTCGCCCTGGCAGGTGTTCCGCCGCATCACCCTGCCGCTGCTGGCGCCGGCGGTGCTGGCCGGCGCGACGCTCGCCTTCGTGGTGTCGCTCGATGATTTCCTCATCACCCTGATGGTGGCGCCGGCGGGGGCGACCACCCTGCCGGTCTACCTCTACGGCATGCTGCGGCTGGGGGTCACGCCGGAGGCGAACGCGGCAGCGGCGATCCTGCTCGCCGTTTCCGCCACAACGGTGGCGCTGGCCTTCGCCTTCGCCAACCTGCGCGGGCGGCAATGATGGATGCGATGGGACGCAACAACGGTTCCGCGCGTCGCTTGAACCCATAAGTTCGATAACGGACGGATTTGGGAGAAGATCGATGTTCTACGCGCAAGCTTCGTTCGCCGTGCTCACGGTCGGCGTGTTCCTGATGGCCGGCACGCTGCTCGGCCAAGCCGCGGAAACAGCCGACGTCGCGCAACAGTCCGTGCAGGCCGGCCGCTCGACGGCGGTGCTGCCCAACGGGCCCGAGCCCTACAGCGCCGCCGATCCCCAGTACCCGGCGACGAAGGGCGAGACCCTGTTCGAGAAGGAAGCCGCCACCGCGCCCCCGCAACTCTCGAATGGCGAGGCGACCAGCGGCCCGGCGGCCGGACCGCAGCCCTACACCGCCGCCGATCCGCAATACGCGCCGATGGAGAAGGAGCCGCTGTTCGCCGCGCCGGCAGAGACGGCGATCCCGTCCCTGACGGGCAGGTAGGCCATCCGGCCGACGGGCGCTGGACGCGGCGTTTCGGGTTCGTCATCGTCGCGTGGTCCCGGCAGCTTGCCGGAGGGATCACGCTGAGGGGTGGACCTGGATGCTGTCGGGCATTTCGAGGCGGATCGGTGCGGCCCTCGTTCTCGGGATCGCGGCGACGGGCGGCCAAGCCGCCGGGCAAACCGGCGGCCATCTCTACATCTACAACTGGACGGACTACACCGCGCCGGCGCTGATCGCGAAGTTCGAGAAGGAGACGGGGATCGCGGTCACCGTCGACACCTACGACTCCAACGAAACCCTGCTCGCCAAGCTGAAGGGCGGCTCGGCCGGCTACGATCTGGTGGTGGTGACCTCCGACTTCGTGCCGATCTTCACCGCGCAAGGTCTTCTTCGGAAAATCGACGCGCCGGGCCTGAAAGGCTACGCCAACATCGAGGCGCGCTGGCGCAGCCCGGCCTGGGACCCCGGCAACGCCTACACCGTGCCCTACCACTGGGGCGTCACCGCCTTCGCGGTCAACACCAAGGCGGTGCCCGGCCCGATCGACTCGCTCAAGACGCTGTTCGAGCCGCCACCGGCGGCGCGCGGCAAGGTGGGCATGCTGGCCGCGCCGAGCGAGGTGCTGTCGCTGGCCGAGCTTTCGGTCGGCCTGCCCCCCTGCCAGACCGACCTCGCCAACGTGAAGCGGGTCGACGCGCTGCTCCAGGCGCAGCGCGACAGCGTGAAGGTGTATTCCTCCGACGGCGTGATCGAACGCATCGCGTCGGGGGAAACGGTGATCCAGGAGATTTGGAACGGCGATGCCGCGCGGGCCCGCGCCAACAACCCCGACATCCGCTTCATCTACCCCAAGGAGGGCGTCGCCGGCTGGATGGACAACCTCGCCGTGCCGCGCGGCGCCAAGGACCCGGACAACGCCCGCGCCTTCCTGGAATTCATGCTTAAGCCGGACAACAGCGCCCTGTCGGCCGATTTCACGCACTACGCCTCGGCGATCACCGGGGCCGAGGCGCTGTTCGGGCCCGACCTGCGCGACGCGCCCGAACTCAAGGTGCCGCCCGGCACCAACATCGTCTTCACGCCGACCTGCCCGGCCCCTGCGATCAAGCTCGTCGACAAGGTGTGGACGCGCCTGCGCCGCTGAGCCGGGAAAGCCGGGCATGGAGACGGACGGGCGCCATCTTTTAGGCGCAGCCGTCTGTTCATGCTGGGCACGGTGGGTTCGGCGGCCGGCGCCATGCCCCGAGCACGTCCGATCGCAGGGACTCGGACGCAGGGAGTTGAGTCGTGCGCGCACGGGATCGGTCTTCGGCTGCCGGGAGGGGCACGGCCCCCGGACCAGTTGCCGCGACGATCAGGATCGCGACCGTCGCGGCCGTGGCGATCGCCCTCGCCGGCTGCGGCGTGTCCACCTTCGGCCTCGGCGGCTCCACCAAGTCCTCTCGCGGCGGCGATCCCGATCTGTCGGTCGGCGCGCCGGTGGGGAAGGTCACCTCCTCCGCCCTGCCGGGCGCGGTCCCCGGCGCCGCGACGGCCGGCGCCGACCGCATCGGCACCGGCGACGTCAAGATCGCGCTGATCCTGCCCCTCACCTCGCCCAACGGCCAGCCGAGCCTCGTCGGCCAGTCGCTGCGCAATGCCGCCGACCTCGCCTTCGCCGACGCCGGCGTCAAGGAGGTCAGCCTGCTCGTCAAGGACGACCACTCGACCCCCGACGGTGCCCGCGCCGCCGCCGAGCAGGCGATGAGCGACGGCGCCGAGATCGTGATCGGCCCGCTGTTCGCCTCCGACGTGCGCGAAGTCTCGAAGGTGGTGCGCCAAGCCGGCCGGCCGATGATCGCCTTTTCCACCGACACCTCGGCGGCGGCGCACGGATCCTACCTGCTGTCGTTCCTGATCGAGAGCTACGTCGACCGCATCGTCGACTTCGCCGCGTCCAAAGGCAAGAAGTCGGCGGCGGCGCTGATCCCCGACAACGAATACGGCCGCGTCGCCGATGCCGAGTTCCAGGCGGAAACGGCCAAGCGCGGCATCCGCGTGCTCGGCATCGAGCACTACACGCAGGCGACTCGCGAAGCGGCCGTGCGCAAGATCGCGGGGCTCGGCGAGGGCATCGACATGCTGTTCGTCCCCGAACAGGCCGACGCCATGCCGGCCATGTCGGGCGCGCTGGTGGCAGCCGGCGTCAAGCCGGAGAGCGTGCAACTGCTCGGCACCGGCCTGTGGAACGACGCCCGCGTGCTCACCCTGCCGGCGCTGCAGGGCGCCTGGTTCGCCGCGCCGGAGAACGGCGGCTTCAACGCCTTCGCCGGGCGATACCGCGAGAAGTACGGCGCCGACCCGACCCGCATCGCCACCCTTTCCTATGACGCCGTCCGGCTCGCCGCCGTGCTGGCCAAGTCGCAGGGGTCGCAGCGCTATTCCGACAGCGTGCTGCTCAACCGTTCGGGCTTCACCGGCGCCGACGGCGTGTTCCGCTTCCGCGCCGACGGACTCAACGACCGCGGCCTCGCCGTGCTGCAGATCAAGAACGGCAAGGCGGTCCCGGTCAGCCCGGCGCCGAAGACGTTCCCGCCCTCGGCGACCTGAGGCGCGCAGGTCGCGCCATAGACCCTGCCCCGAGCGAGGCCGCCTCAGCTTTTCTCCTTCTCCAGCTGCGCCTTGAGCGCGGCGAGCGTGGGGGCGGCGATCGCAACGGCGGAGAGCGCTTCGGCGGTGGCCG
>CAXTMA010000212.1:0-4584 GCA_964245015.1 uncultured Beijerinckiaceae bacterium
AAGGCGCGGGCGATGCCGAGCCCGATGCCGCTGGTCGATCCCGTGACGACCGCCGTTCTGCCCCGCATCGATGCACCTCCGGTTTTCAGCCCCGGTTATCGCGCCGGAGCGGGTCAGGCGGCAAGGCGCATTTCGGGGACGTCGCCCGATGCCAGCAGCTCCGTCGCCGTGGCGGCGCGCACGGCGGCGACGCTCACCCCCGGCGCCCGCTCCCTGAGCACGAGGCCGTCGGGCGTCGGCTCGATCACCGCCATGTCGGTGACGATCAGCGTCACCGGCCGCAGCGCCGTCGGCGGCAGGGTCAGCTCGTGGCAGATCTTGGGGGCGCCTTTCTGGGTATGGCTCATCGCCACGATCACCCGGCGGGCGCCGCTGACGAGGTCCATCGCGCCGCCCATACCCGGCACCAGCCTGCCGGGGATCACCCAATTGGCGAGGCGGCCATGGCGGTCGACCTGAAGCCCGCCGAGAACCGTCATGTCGAGGTGGCCGCCGCGGATCAGGGCGAACGACATGGCGGAGTCGAAGGCGACGGCGCCGGGCAGCGCCGACACGAAGGCGCCGCCGGCATCGGTCAGGTGCACGTCTTCCATGCCCTCCGGCGGGCGGGCGCCGAAGCCGATGATGCCGTTCTCCGACTGGAAATACACGCGCAGGCCCGCCGGCACATGCTCGGCCACCAGCGTCGGCAATCCGATGCCGAGGTTGACCAGCGTATTGTCGTGCAGCTCCAGCGCGACGCGGCGGGCGATCAGCTCACGGCTGTCCATCTGCGCTCCCTCAACCTACCATCCTTAAACCAATCTGGGCCGCTCGATGAGATGGTCGACCAGCACGCCGGGCGTGTGGATCACGTCGGGCGCCAGCACGCCCAGCGGCACGATCTCGTTGGCTTCGGCGATCACGCAATCGGCCGCCATCGCCATCAAAGGATTGAAGTTGCGGGCGGTGAGCGAATACACGAGGTTGCCGCTGTAATCGGCCGAGCGGGCGGCGATCAGCGCCACGTCCGCCCGCATCGCCGCGGCGACGAGGTAGTCGAGGCCGGCGACGCTCACGATCTGCGAGCCCTCCGCCGCCGGGGTGCCGAGGCCGGTGCGGGTCAGCACGCCGCCGAGCCCGGAGCCGCCGGCGCGGATCTGCTCGGCCAGCGTGCCCTGCGGCACCAAGTCCACCACGAGCGTGCCGGCGATCATCCGGCGCTGCGTGTCGGGATTGGTGCCGATGTGCGAGGCGATCACCCGGGCGACGCAACCGGCCTCGATCAGCTGGCCGATGCCGACTCCCGGGCGCGCCGTGTCGTTGGCGATGACCGTGAGGTTGCGGGCGCCGCGCGCCACCAGTGCCGCGATGGTGCGGTGGGGCGAACCGACGCCCATGAAGCCGCCGATCATCACGGTCGAGCCATCGGGCACGAGACTGGCCGCACCGGCGGGCGAAAATGCTGTTCTCAAGCGGATTTCCGGATGGGTCTTGCGGGTGCGGTCACAACAGCGGACGCGGCACGAACCATGCCCGTGCGGCGCGACCCGATCAACCGTCTTCGAGCGCGAGCCCGGCGAACCAATCGGCGTAGGGCGTATTGCGGGCGAGGTGCCGGTTGAGGTCGGGCGTGCCGTCGGTCCACCAGACCGGGCCCCGTTCGCCGAGGCTTCGCTTGGCGGCATCGACCTGCCGCCGGGCGTCGGCCAGATCGCCGCGTCCCGCCTTGGCCTCGCGCACCGCCCGCCGCCCGGCCATCAGCGCGGCGACGAGGGCGGCCCGCTCGGCCTCGCCGAGGTTCGGATTGCTGCAGCGCCAAAGGCGGCCTCTCACGACGAGATAGCGGCCGTCGGGCGTGCGCGGAGACGGCGCGCCGATGGCGAACAGGCCCGGGAGCCGGTGCCGGCTAGGCCAGCCCCAGCTTCTTGGCCAGGCCGATGCGCTGCAGCTTGCCGGTGGCGCCCTTGGGGATCTCATCGAGCAGCACGATGGTGGCTGGCACCTTGAAGGGCGCGAGGTGCTGGGCGAGATAGGCGCGGAGCGCCTTGGCATCGGCGCTTTTGCCCTCGCGCAGCACAACCGCCATGGCGACATCCTCGCCGAGCTTGTCGTGCGGCACGCCGAAGGTGATGCACTGCGCCACGGCGGGATGGTGCATGATCGCCTCGTCGACCTCGCGCGGGGAGATCTTCTCGCCGCCGCGGTTGATGATCTCCTTGAGGCGGCCGGTGATGGTGACGTAGCCCTCGGCGCTTTTCACGCCCTCGTCGCCGGTGCGGAACCAGCCGTGCCTGGTGAAGGCGGTGGCGTTGGCCTCGGGGTTGTTCTCGTAGCCCTTCATCACGTTGTCGCCGCGGATCACGATCTCGCCCCGCTCATCGGCCGGCACCTCGTCGCCGTTCTCGTCGACGATGGCGACCTCGGGGCCTGACGCGATCCCGACCGAGCCGGGGATGTGCGGCAGCGGCGGCAGCGGGTTCGAGCACATCTGGTGCGCCGACTCCGTCATGCCGTAGGACTCGATCACCGGCGCGCGGAAGGCGTGGTGAAGTTCCTTCCACACCTTCAACGGGAGGGAGGACGACGACGAGCGGATGAAGCGCAGGCGGTTGGCATCGATCACCGCGCGGTTGCGCGTGGCGCGCCCGAGGATCGCCTGATGCATCGTCGGCACCGCCGAATACCAGGTCGGGCCAACCTCGCTCATCCAGCCGAAGAACTTCAGGGCGTTGAAGCCGGTGGTGCAGCTGACGCTTCCGCCGGCCGCGAGCGGCGCCAGGATGCCGGCGATCAGCCCATGGATGTGGAACAGCGGCATGATGTTGAGGCCGCGGTCGTCGGCGGTGAAGGCCAGCGCCGTGCGGATGTTGCGCGCCGAGGCGCAGATGTTGGCCTGCGTCAGCGGCACGATCTTGGGGCGCGACGTGGTGCCCGAGGTGTGCAGCACCAGGGCGAGGTCGTCCGGCCGGGAAAAGCCGCCCTCGTGCATCGCCTTGGCCGTTGCCGCCTTGGCCGGACCCGCCACGGTTGCCGGGAAGGCGAGCGTGAAGCTGCCGGCGCCCTCCGCCGGGGTCGGCGCCAGGCGGACGATCCCGATCCCGGCCTTGGTGGCGGCCTCGATCGCAGGCGACGCGCTTGCCTCGGCCACGACCAGCCGCTTGACGCCGAGGTCGGTCAGGTAGAACTCGAACTCCTCCGCCGTGTAGGCCGGGTTGAGCGGCGCCGATGCCGTCCCCGCCGCGACGGCGAGGAAGGCGGCGGCCATCTCCGGGCCGTTGTCGAGCACGATGGCGACGCGGTCGCCGCGCCCGATACCGTGGGCGTTGAATTCGGCGACCGTGCGTGCCACCTGGGCGCGCAGCGCGGCGAAGGTGAGCGGCGTCCCGCCGGGGGTTGACAGGGCGACGGCCTCGTCCGCGCCGGCGCGGAGCAATTCGTGAAGCGTGGTCGCGGCGGCTGGCCCCGGCGCGGCGTCCAGGGCCGAACGCTTGCCGAAATCCATGGTTTGCAGTTCCGCGGGATCGATGTTCCCGGGGTCGAAGGTTTCGGAGTCCAGGGGCTCCGACTCAGCGGCGTCGGCGGTCCCGGACTCGAGGGTCAGCATCGCCGGATCGAGGACTTCGGGATCGCCGTCCCGCCCCGCGGGCTCGGGGATCGCAGCATCGAGGGCGGTGTCCATCTTGGCGGCTCCCATTATGATTGTTCCTTGGGGGCTTGACCCGGGGTTGCTCATTCAGTGCGCCTGGACCGCGAGGCGGCCCCGGGTCGCCTCAAGGCCGTGGGCCAGCAAGCGCATCAGCGCGTAAACGGCATCGAGGTGCGGCGTCGTGATCTTGGTCAAGCGGCCAAGCTCGATCACGGAGCCGACCAGGGCTTCCAGCTCGATCGGGCGGCCGGCCTCGATGTCCTGCAGCATGGACGTCTTGTGCGCCCCGACCTTTTCGGCGCCGGCGATGCGCTTCTCGATGGACAGCTTGAAGGTGACGCCAAGGTCGGTGGCGATCTCCTGAGCCTCCTCCATCATGCTGCGGGCGAGCTGCCGCGTATCGGGGAACTGGCAGATCGCTTCAAGCGTGGCGTGGGTCAGGGCGGAAATCGGGTTGAAGCTGGCGTTGCCGAGCAGCTTGAGCCAGATCTCCGAACGGATGTCGGTGGTGACCGGGGCCCGGAAGCCGGCCTTGGCGAGGCGCTGCGAAAGGGCAAGCACGCGCTCGCTCTTGCTGCCGTCGGGCTCGCCCAATCCGAAGCGGTTGCCTTCCACGACCTGCACGACCCCCGGTTCGGTCAGAACCGCGGCGGGATAAACGACGCTGCCGACGATCCGGGCGGGATCGAGCGACTTGGCGATCAGCCCGCCGGGATCGGCCGTCTCAAGATGCGCGCCGGTGTGGGCGCCACCGTGACCGCCACTGAAATACCACCACGGAATGCCGTTCTGCATGGTGACCACGGTGGTGTGCGGGCCGATCATGCGGCTGAGGTCGGCGGCGATGGGGCCGACCTGGTGCGCCTTGAGGGTCAGAAGCACCACCTCGTGCACGCCGGCCTCGGCCATCGAGGCGGTTGCCGCGACCTCGGCCGCAACCTCGCTGCCGTCCTCCT
>CAXTMA010000212.1:4679-7414 GCA_964245015.1 uncultured Beijerinckiaceae bacterium
CCCCCGCGCCGCCGCGTCATTTTTCCCCCCCCGGCGCGCGGCGCGCCCCGCTGGTCTCCCCGTCCCCGCGCGCCCGCGCGCGCGTCGGCTCGCTCCGGCGCATCCATTCCCGACGACCGAGGACGTGGTGGCATTCCACGGCGGCGTAAGCAAATCTCAACGTCGCTCTGCTTGGCTGTCCCACGGGAACCATGAGGGTTTCATCGCCATCGCCGTTTGGCCCGTCGCGCCGGATGGCTGGCTAACCTCCACGGTTTCCGTTTGCCCTCGCTGGTGTTCCTTCCGCCTCTTCGACCGGCGCTGCTGAGGACGGCCCTGGCGGTGCTGGTGGCAACGCTGGCGCCCGGCTGCCGCGGCGCCGTCGCGCAAACGGCACAGATCCAGATGCCGGACGGGTACGCCATGCGGCTCGCGCCGTTGGACCTGCCATCCGAGGCGGCAACGACCCGGCCGGAGCGCGCGGCGGCCGCCCTTTGGCTGGCGACGCTGCCGGCCGCCTTCGGGATCGCCGCAAGCGTCTGGTTTGTGCGGCGGCGCTTCACCCGGCTGCGGCTGGCGGCCGACCGGCGCTTTGCCCGGCTCGCCGAGCAAGCCGGCGATCTGGTGTTGCACCTTCGCGGCGACGCCATCGTGTTCTGCGCCGACAGGCTTCTTGGCTGCGACGCCGCCCAACGGTCCGCCCTGCGCCTGCGCGACTTCGTCCATCCCCTCGATCTTGAACCGGTCGAGGCGGCGTTGGAGGGACTGGCCGGGGAAGCAGTCGCCGGGCGCCTCGCCCTGACGTTTCGACTGCGGCACCGCAACGGCTCGACCTTGTGGGTCGAAGGTCTGTTCAGCCGCCTGGACGACGACACCGGCGGGGCGGACCTGATGATCGCGATGCGCGACGTCACCCGCCAGCGCGAGGATGGCGAACGCTCCGGGGCGGCGCTCGACGCGGCACGGGACGCACAGAAGGCGGCCGACGAGGCGAGCCGGGTGAAGGGCGACTTCCTCGCCTCGATGAGCCACGAGATCCGCACCCCGCTCAATGCCATCATCGGCTTCGCCGATCTCCTGCTCGCCGCCCGCGACCTCGGCTCGGCCAACCGGCGCAGCGTCGAGCGCATCCGGGCCGGCGGCGACGCGCTGTTGACGATCGTCAACGACGTGCTCGACTTCTCGCAACTGGAATCGGGCGCGCTTCGCCTGCGGGCCGAGCCTTTTGTTCTGCCGCTGCTGATCGACGAATGCATCGCGCTGGTGGAGCGGCCCGCCCTGGCCAAGGCCCTGTCGCTGCGGGTGGAACTGCTCGACCACTTCCCGGCCGGCGTGCTCGGCGATGCGGCGCGGCTGCGCCAGGTCGTTCTCAACCTCGTCAACAATGCGATCAAGTTCACGCCGCAGGGCAGCGTGACCCTGCGCCTGCGCTACCAGCGGGCCGCCGGTCCCGACCGCATCCTGTTCGAGGTTGAGGACACCGGCATCGGCATTTCGTCCGAGGACCTGCCGACGCTGTTTCACCGCTTCCGCCAGCTCGACGGCACGGCGCGCCGATCCTACGGCGGCACCGGCCTCGGCCTCGCCATTTCCAAGATGCTGGTCGAGCGGATGGGCGGCGCGATCGGCGCCCGCAGCGTGAACGGGTCGGGTTCGACGTTCTGGTTCGCGCTCGACCTGCCGGCCGCGCCGCTGATGATCGAGGCGGCCGTCCCGGCGGCGCCGGCCTGCCGCGCGCTGAGGATCCTCCTCGTCGAGGATATCCGCGTGAACCAGGAGCTGGCCCGCGCCATCCTGGAAGCGCGGGGGCACGACATCGACGTGGTCTGCGATGGCGCCGAAGCCATCATGGCGGTGGAAAACGAAAGCTACGACCTCGTGCTGATGGACGTTCAGATGCCGCACGTGGACGGCATCACCGCCACCCGGGCGATCCGCAGCCTGCCGGTGCCCGGTCGCTTCGTGCCGATCGTCGCGATGACGGCCAACGTGCTGCGCGATCAGGTCGCGGCGGTTCTCGCCGCCGGCATGGACGAGGTGTTGGGTAAGCCGTTGAGCCTTGAGGCGATCGACGCGCTGCTGGAGCGCGCCGGGCGGGACGAGGTTCGGGCGGCGCTTGATCCGGCGGCGCTGGATCGCGGCGTTCTGGTGGCGCTGGCCCGCATCGTTGGAGAAACCAAGGCCGACGGTCTGCTCGGCGCCTTCGGCGCCAGTCTGGTTCAGCGCTTCTTGGAGCCGCAAGGGTTACCGGCGTTGAAGGCGCAAGCCCAGGCCAGCATCGCCGCGGCCACGATGCTGGGCTTCCGCCGCTTCGCCGCGCTCTGCCAGCAAGTCGTCGAGGTTGACGAGATGCCGGCGTCGCTGCATGGCGAGCTGCTCGGCGAACTGGGGCAGGTCGTGCGCCTTTGCGCGTCGCTGCGCGGTGAATCGCAGGGCGGCAAACGGCGCGCGGCTTGAGCGTGCCGGCGCGCGGGACGCGGGTTGCAACGATGCCCACCCTGAAATCCTGGTCGAAAGCAACACGGGGCGTCGCCCATCCGCGATGCCGCCAAGCCTGCGGCAACGGAGCGAAGAGCGCCCTGCGCCGCGAGATCGTCAGCTGACGGAAGCCGAGCCGCCGACATCCGACCCGGCGAGGCAAACGAAGCGGACGCGCGCAACTTGCGATCATGCAAGGTTGCCGCTATGAATCCCTTGCTCGGCTCCCTTCGTCTAGCGGTCTAGGACGTCGCCCTCTCACGGCGAAAACAGGGGTT
>CAXTMA010000213.1:0-7357 GCA_964245015.1 uncultured Beijerinckiaceae bacterium
CGTGCCGATCACGTCCGCCGGGTTGCGGGTGAAGCGGGTGTAGGGGCTGATCGGCACGGTGAAGCTGGCGCGATGGCCGCGCTCGGCCGCATCCTCGCCGGTGGCGTGCAGGCGTCCGGCCGGGTTGCGCGCCGGCGCGGTCTGCTTGGAGGAGGCGATCATCGCCGGGCCTGCGAAGGCATCGAAGAGGTGCGGCGAGGCGATCGCCGCCGCGCTCAGCAGCCGCCCGGCGCCGCCGACGTAGACGTCGCGGCGCACTTCCGTCGCGGCCGACAGGATCGCCAGCGCAACCTCGTGCGGCGTGTAGGCCGGCGGCGGCAGGTTCGGCTCGTTGTCCATGTAGTTGCGGGCCCGGCCCGGCAGCGGCGTGTCGATCGAAGCCGGCTTGATCAGCGTGACGTTGACCGGCGCGTCCTCGGCCTCAAGCTCCATGCGCAGGGCGTCGGTGAAGCCCTTGATGGCGTGCTTGCTGGCCGAATACATGCCCTGCATGGGAATGGCGAAATCGGCCGCCACGCTGCCCACGTTGATGAGCGTGCCGCCATTCGCCTTGAGATGGGCGACGGCGACGAGCGAGCCATAGACCGTGCCCCAGAAGTTGACCTGGAACAGCCGCTCGTGATCCTCGTCGCTGACCTCGTCGAGGCGCCCGAAGATCGACTGCCCAGCGTTGTTGACCCAGGTGTCGAAGCCGCCGAACGAGGTCTTCGCCATGCCGGCCAGCGCCTCGACGTCGCCGCGCTTGGCGACATCGGTGGCGAGATAGGCGACGCCGCCGGCCTTTCCCTCCAATTCGCCGGCGATGCGGCCGAGGTCGTCGCCGTTACGGGCGGCGAGTACCAGCCGGGCCTTGCGCCTGGCCGCCGCCCGCGCGGTCGACAGCCCGATGCCGCTGGTCGCCCCGGTGATGACGATGACCTGATCGCGGATGCGTTTTTGCCGGTGAAACATGATTCCTCGCGCCTTGCCCCTACCAATGCGAAGGACGCGGCTGCGTTCACCGCGCCGATCGAAGCAGCGGCGCCGGGCGGACGCGTTGCACTGAGACGAGGGTCATGCTCAAAGGCGCGCGGGCCGGACGCGCGCATGTTCCAGAAGATCCTGATCGCCAACAGGGGCGAAATCGCCTGCCGCATCATCAAGACCGCCCGGCGGATGGGGATCGCCACGGTTGCGGTGTATTCCGAGGCCGACCGCGACGCGCTGCATGTCGCAATGGCCGACGAGGCGGCGTGCATCGGCCCGGCGCCGGCCGGGCAGTCCTATCTCGACATCGCCCGCATCGTCGCCGCCTGCCGCGACACCGGCGCCGAAGCGGTGCATCCCGGCTACGGCTTCCTGTCCGAGCGCGCCGCCTTCGCCGCCGCCCTGGCCGGGGCCGGCGTCGTGTTCATCGGGCCCAACCCCCGCGCCATCGAGGCGATGGGCGACAAGCTCGCCTCCAAGAAACTCGCGGCGCAGGCGGGCGTATCCACCGTGCCCGGCCACATCGGCCTCGTCGAGAGCGCGGCCGACGCCTCGCGCATCGCCGCCGACATCGGCTTTCCCGTGATGATCAAGGCCTCGGCCGGCGGCGGCGGCAAGGGCATGCGCATCGCCTGGCGCGCGGCCGAGGTGGCGGAAGGCTTCGAGCGGTCCCGCTCGGAGGCGATGTCGTCGTTCGGCGACGACCGCATCCTGATCGAGAAGTTCATCGAGAACCCGCGCCACATCGAGGTGCAGGTCCTCGGCGACAAGCACGGAACCGTGCTCTACCTGGGCGAGCGCGAGTGCTCGATCCAGCGCCGCAACCAGAAGGTCGTGGAGGAGGCGCCCTCGCCGCTCCTCGACGACGCCACCCGCCGCCGCATGGGCGAGCAGGCCGTCGCCCTGGCCAAGGCGGTCGACTACGACTCCGCCGGCACGGTGGAGTTCGTCGCCGGGCAAGATCGCAGCTTCTTCTTCCTTGAGATGAACACGCGGCTGCAGGTCGAGCATCCCGTGACCGAACTCGTCACCGGCATCGACCTCGTCGAGCAGATGATCTGCGTCGCCGCCGGCGAACCGCTCGACATGCGGCAGGATCGCATCAAGCTGCGCGGCTGGGCCGTGGAAACGCGGATCTACGCCGAGGACCCCGTGCGCGACTTCGTGCCCTCGACCGGGCGGCTCGTCACCTATCGCGAGCCGGCGTCCGGCCGCCAAGGCGAGCAGGTCGTGCGGGTCGACTCCGGCGTCGTCGAGGGCGGCGAAGTGTCGGTGCACTACGACCCGATGATCGCCAAGCTCATCACCTACGGGCCGGACCGCGCGGCGGCCATCGCCGCCCAGGCCGAGGCGCTCGACCGCTTCGTGATCGAAGGCATCCGCCACAACATCCCCTTCCTGGCCTCGCTGATGGCCAACGGGCGCTGGCGCGAGGGTCGGCTGTCGACGGGTTTCATCGCCGAAACGTATCCGCACGGCTTCATGCCGGCCGCGCCCGAGGGGGCGACCGCGCACGTCCTCGCCGCCGTGGCGCTGGCGATCGATTGGGCGCTGGACCGCCGTCGCGCCGGGATCGCCGGCGCTTCGCGTCCCCACCATCCCTATGCGGGCGAGCGGGCGGTGCTGCTCGGCTCGACCCGCCTCGATGCCGAGGTGAGCGTCGCCGACGACCTTCTCGTCGGCTTCGGAGGCGGCGTCGACCCGGTCCGCGTCGCCAGCCGCTGGCGGCCGGGCGAGAAAGTGTGGACCGGCACGATCGACGGCCGGCCCCTGGTGGTGGCCGCGCGCGCCATCCTCAACGGATACGCGCTCAGCCACGGCGGCGTCGCGGCGGAGGTCCGCGTATTCACCCGCCGCCACGCCGATCTCGCCGCCCTGATGATCGAGCGCGTCGACGCCGACGACGCCAAGGTGCTGCTTTGTCCGATGCCGGGCTTGATTAAGGCGATCCACGTGAGCGAGGGCCAGGCGGTGAAGGCCGGCGACCCGCTCTGCCTCGTGGAAGCGATGAAGATGGAGAACGTGCTGCGCGCCGAGCGCGACGGGACGGTGAGGTCGATCGAGGCGAGGGTCGGCGAGTCGCTCGCGGTGGATGCGCCCATCATGGTCTTCGCCTGAACCGTGCCACTGTATTTCGCCTATGGGTCCAACATGGACGGCGACGGCCTTCGCCGCCGCTGCCCCCGCTCGCGCCTCCTCGGCCGCGCCGATCTTCTCCGGCACCGCTTCGTGCTGATGGGGCGCAGCGGCTACGCCTCGGTCCGTCCCGACGCGGCTGCCACAGTTCACGGCATGCTGATCGACCTCGATCCCGCCGACGTCGCCGCGCTCGACGCGTACGAGGACGTGGGCGGCGGGCTGTACGACAGGGCGCAGCGCGACGTGCGCCTCGCCGACGGCGACACGCGGCGCGCCTCGATCTATCTCGGCGTCGACCGGAGCGAGGGCGGCGCGCCGCCGCCGGGGTACATGGAAAGCATCGTCGCCGCGGCGCGGGCCGGCGACCTGCCGGCATCCTACGTCAAGGGCCTGGAAGCGCACCTGCCGGCGAAGGCGTTTGAAACCTGCCGCGACCTGCCCAGCCTGCGGGCACGCGTCCGCGGCTGGCGCGCGGCCGGCGAGCGCATCGCCCTGGTTCCGACGATGGGCTCGCTTCACGCCGGCCACATGGCGCTGGTGGAGGCCGCGCGGGCCAGGGCCGATCGGACGATCGTGACGGTGTTCGTCAACCCGACGCAGTTCGCTCCCGGCGAGGATTTCGCGAGTTATCCCCGCGACTTCGCCGCCGACAGCGCCCGCATCGCGCAGGCCGGCGCCGACCTCGTCTACGCGCCCGACGTGCCGACGATCTATCCCGAGGGCTTCGCCACGACGGTGGAGGTCGGCGGCCCGGCGCGCGCCGGGCTGGAAGACCGTTTCCGCCCGACGCACTTCGCCGGCGTCGCAACCGTCGTCGCCAAACTGATGGGGCAGGCCCAGCCCGACCTCGCCCTGTTCGGCGAGAAGGACTACCAGCAGCTGCGGGTGATCGAGCGGGTCGTGCGCGACCTCGACCTTCCCGTCGCCGTCGCGGGCGTGGCCACGGTGCGCGAGGCCGACGGGCTCGCCCTGTCCTCGCGAAATGCCTATCTCGACGCATCCGAGCGCGCGCGCGCATCCGGCCTGCATCGGGCCCTGGCGGCCTGCGCCGGTGCCGATGACGCGGAGCTGCCGGCGAGCGTGGCGTCGGCGCGTGCGGCGCTCGCGCAAGCCGGCTTCGCGATCGATTACGTCGAGGCCCGCCATGCCGTGACGCTGGCGCCGGTCGCCGGTCCCGGCGAGCCGGTCCGCCTCCTCGCCGCCGTTCGGCTCGGACGCACGCGCCTTATCGACAATGTGGCGATCAAGAGCATCGGACCGAAAAGTGCGCAGCGGTTTTCGGATGAATCCGATGCGGCACAATAAGTTAGAGCATCGGATCCGTTTTGGGGTCCGATGCTCTAGCGGATGGCGGAGGCGCGACCGGCTTTACCGGGCCGAACAAACGCGACAGGGTGCGGCCATGTGGAGAGCGCCTTGCTGAACGACCTGCGCAACATGACCGGCAAGCAGCGCAACGCCGTCATCGCGAGCTATCTCGGCTGGACCCTCGACGCCTTCGATTTCTTCATCCTCGTTTTCGTCATCAAGGACGTCGCGGCCGAGTTCCACGCCGAGCGCTCGACCGTGCTGTGGGCGGTGTTCCTGACGCTGGCCGCCCGTCCGCTCGGGGCGCTGATCTTCGGGCGCGCGGCCGACAGGTACGGGCGCCGGCCGACGCTTATGGTCGACGTGGCGCTGTTCTCGTTCTTCGAACTGCTGTCCGGCTTCGCACCCAATCTCACCGCCTTTTTCATCCTGCGCCTGCTGTTTGGCATCGCGATGGGCGGCGAATGGGGGGTCGGCGCCTCGCTGACCATGGAAACCGTTCCGCCGAAGTCGCGCGGCGTCGTGTCGGGCCTTCTCCAGGCCGGCTATCCCAGCGGCTACCTGCTCGCCTCGATGGTCTACGGCCTGCTCTACGCTCACGTGGGATGGCGCGGCATGTTCATCGTCGGCGCCGTTCCGGCCCTGCTCACCTTGTATGTGCGAAGCAGCGTCGAGGAGTCGCCGACCTTCCTCGCGCAGCAGACGAAGGCGGTACGAACCTCGCTGACCCAGGTGCTGCGGGCGAACGCCGGCCGCTTCCTGTTCGCCATCGCGATGATGACCTGCTTCAACTTCTTCAGCCACGGCTCGCAGGACCTGTATCCCACCTACCTCCAGGTGCAGCGCAAGTTCGACGTGCACACCGTGTTCGTCATCTCCGTCGTCTTCAACATCGGCGCGATCGTCGGGGGCATCAGCTTCGGCTTGTTCTCGCAGCGGATCGGCCGCGGCCGCGCGATCACCCTTGCCGCCCTGCTCGCCCTGCCGGCGGTGCCGTTCTGGGCCTACGGCACGACACCGGCGCTGATCGCCGTCGCCGCCTTCTGCCTGCAGTTCGCCGTGCAGGGCGCCTGGGGCATGGTGCCGGCCTACCTGAACGAAATGTCGCCCGACGAGGTGCGCGGCAGCTTCCCCGGCTTCGCCTACCAGATCGGCAACCTGATCGCCGCCTCCAACAGCCAGATCCAGGGCACAATCGCCGATGCGCGCGGCGGCGATTATTCCTTCGGGCTGGCGCTGGTTGTAAGCTGCGTGGCGGTGGCGCTGGCCACACTCGCCTTTCTCGGACCGGAGGTGCGCCACGTGGTGTTCGCCGGCACGCAGCCGCGAGCGGCGGAATGAGCGAGCGGACCTTGCTCGTACGCGTGAGCGGCCGTGTGCAGGGCGTCGGCTTCCGCGCCTTCACCAGCGACGAGGCCGGGCGCCGCGGCATCGCCGGCTGGGTCCGTAACCGCGGCGATGGCAGCGTCGAGGCGGCGCTGCTCGGGCCCGGTGCCGTGCTGGGCGAACTGCTTGCCCGGCTGCGGGAAGGGCCGCCAACGGCGGAGGTGGCCCGGCTCGACGTGCAGTCCGTGGGTCGAGATGTCGTCGCCGACGTGCCGGACGACGGCGTCCGCTTCTGAACGCTGGCGTATCGGAAGCCTGCGAGAACCGCGGCGTCTTTTTCCGTTCCTGCGCTTCAGGCCGCCTTCTTCGTTGCGATCGCGGCAAGTGTGCGCAGGATCGTCCGCGTGCCGTCCAGGCGGGCCTTGGCGCTGGTGAAGTCGCGGATGAAGACGAGTTTCATGTCGGGACGAACCCTGGCGTCGGCCCCCTGCTCGGACACGAAGCGGACCAGACCCTGCGGGTTGGCGAAAGCGTTGTCGCGGAAGGCGATGATGACGCCCTTGGGGCCGGCGTCGACCTTCTCGACGTGCGCGCGGCGGCACAGCGCCTTGATGGCGGTCAGCTTCATCAACAGGTCGACCTCGCCGGGCAGGGGGCCGAAGCGGTCGATCAGCTCGGCGGCGAAGCCCTCGATCTCGTCGTCCGTTTCGAGCGTCGCCATGCGGCGGTAGAGCTGCACCCGGAGCTGCGCGTCCTCGACGTAAACTTCCGGGATCGTCACCGGCGTCCCGGTCTGGATCTGCGGCGACCACGCCTCCTCCGGCGGTTCGTCGGCGATGCCGAGCTTCAGAGCCTCGATCGCCTCCTGCAGCATCTCCTGGTAGAGTTCGTAGCCGACCTCCTTGATGTGGCCGGACTGCTCGTCGCCGAGCAGGTTGCCGGCGCCGCGGATGTCGAGGTCGTGGGAGGCGAGCTGGAAGCCGGCGCCCAGCGTATCGAGCGAGTCCAGCACCTTGAGCCGCTTCTCCGCCTGCGCCGTGACCGTCTTGTTGGCCGGCAGGGTGAGCAGGGCGTAGGCGCGCGTCTTGGAGCGGCCGACGCGCCCGCGCAGCTGGTAGAGCTGCGCCAGCCCGAACATGTCGGCTCGATGCACGATCAGCGTGTTGGCGCGCGGGATGTCGAGGCCGGACTCCACGATGGAGGTGGACAGCAGGATGTCGTACTTGCCCTCGTAGAAGGCCGACATCTTGTCTTCCAGCTCGGTCGGCGGCATCTGCCCGTGCGCCACCACCACCTTGGCCTCCGGCACGGCCTGACGGAGGAAGGCCTGGGCCTCGTCGAGGTGCTCGATGCGCGGGCAGACATAGAAGCTCTGCCCGCCGCGGTATCGCTCGCGCAGCAGGGCTTCGCGCACCAGCAGCTCGTCGAAGGGCGAGACGAAGGTGCGAACGGCGAGCCGGTCCACCGGCGGCGTCGCGATGATGCTGAGGTCGCGAACGCCCGTCATCGCGAGCTGCAGGGTGCGCGGGATCGGCGTCGCCGACAGGGTGAGCACGTGCACGGCGGCGCGCAGGTCCTTCAGCCGCTCCTTGTGCTTGACGCCGAAGTGCTGCTCCTC
>CAXTMA010000214.1:0-7354 GCA_964245015.1 uncultured Beijerinckiaceae bacterium
CGAGAGTGAATCATGGACTGCTCAAAACTCACAGCCTTTTTCAGCGGCCTGCTAGTGCTTCCAACGATGTGTGGCGGCGCAGCCTAGGGTTGGTCTAACCTGCCGTTCAGGTGGTGACGGACGTTCCTGGGAGGAGTGGCTTGACCGGACACGCGTTGATGACCTCACCCAACGCGGCACCTGGCTCTTTTTTGCAAGCGCGATCGAAAACCTGGTTTGTAGACGGTTGTGGTACCATTGGGCAGACATCGGTCGTTGACCTTGTCTCCGTTGAGGACGACTCACAAGGAGAAACGATCCGGCTGACGTTGTCGCCGGAGGTCGATGTCAAGATCATCGACCCGCAGGACTGGTCTTCGCTACTTCATACATCGTTTGAAAGGCCTGAGCGCCTCGGCGCCTATCTGCGAGCGACTGAATGGCGGACCGCTTCCGCGGCTGATCGGAAGCTGTTCCAAGCACCGTTCCGGGCTGGCATCCGGCTTGACGCCTATCAGCTTCTGCCGCTCGCCAAGGCGCTCGAACTTCCGCGCGTGAACCTGCTCATCGCCGACGATGTCGGCCTCGGAAAGACGGTGGAAGCCGGTCTGATCGTGCGCGAGATGCTGTTGCGCCGTCGCGTCGAGGTCTTCGTCGTCGCGGCGCCCGCCTCCATGCTGCTGCAGTGGCAGGACGAGCTGGCGCAGAAGTTCGGCCTCGACTTCACGATCGTCGACCGCGACCACCTCTTGGAGACGCGGCGCACGCGCGGTTTCTCGGCCAACCCGTGGAACATCGGCTCGCGCTTCCTCGTGTCCCACAGCGTGCTGTCGGACGACATCTACATGACGGGTCTGCGCGACCTCCTCGGCGAGTTCCGGACGCGGTCCATGTTTATCCTCGACGAAGCCCACCATGCCGCGCCCTCGGCCGGTACCGCCTGGGCGACAGAGAGCCAGATGACGCGCGCCGTGCGCGACATCGCGGGGCGCTTCGAGCATCGCCTGTTTTTGTCGGCCACGCCTCACAACGGGCATTCGAATTCCTTCGCGACACTGCTGGAGATCCTCGATCCACAGCGCTTCCACCGCGGCATCGACGTCGAGCCGGGCGATCTCGAACCCGTCATGGTGCGCCGCCTCAAGGAGGACCTGCGCCGCCTCGGCCAACCCTTCCCCGAGCGCGTCGTCGAGCCGATCCGCATCGAGAGCTTGCCGGCCGACGCGCCGGAGCTGCGGCTCGCCGTTATGCTCGACGAGTACCGCGATGCGTCGACCGGCCGCAGTCGCGCTCGCTTCCTCTTCGCAAACCTGCAGCAGCGCCTGTTCTCGTCCATCGCTGCTTTCGATCGCACGTTGATGACGCATCGCAGGACGCTGCTCCGTAAGCGAGATGCGGAGGTGGCCGGCACACCGCCTGAACTGTTGGATGATGACGATGCGATCGATGCCGCAACTGACGGCGCGAGGACCGAGCTCGGCGACATCGAGAGCGCCATCGTCCACGTCGACCGCATGTTGGCGGTCAGCGGCAAAGCGCGCGATCTGCCCGACGCCCGCGTCGTGGCGCTGCTCGACTGGATCGAGGCCGAGATGCTGGAACCCGGCGTCCGGGTCTGGCGGGATCGACGACTGATCCTGTTCACCGAATGGGACGACACGCGCCGCTGGCTGGTCGAGCGCTTGAAGGAGGGATTGCTCGGGCGAAGCCGGGGCGTGCTCGACCTTGATGGGCGCATCCTGGTCTTCACCGGCCAGACGAGCCTCGAAGAGCGCGACCGCATCAAGATCGCTTTCAACGCGCCCTATGACCGCGAGCCCGTGCGCATCCTTGTCTGCACCGATGCGGCCCGCGAAGGATTGAACCTTCAGGCACGCTGCCACGACCTCGTCCACGTCGACCTACCCTGGAATCCGTCACGCCTCGAGCAGCGCAATGGCCGCATCGATCGCAAGCTGCAGCCGGCAAAACGCGTCACCTGCCGCTACTTCGTTTATTCTCAGCGCGAGGAGGACCGCGTTCTCGAAGCCCTGGTCCGCAAGACCGAGACGATCCGGCGCGAGCTCGGCGCCTCGGGTGAGGTACTGCGGCAAAGCCTTGAGCTGCGGCTGACGCGCGACGGCATCCGCCGGCGCGAGGCCGCCACGCTGGCCTCCGCAATCGCGGGCGAAACCTCGTACAGCGTAAAGCTGGCCGAGCGCCAGCTCGGCGACGAGGCGGACCGGCGCATCGCCCGGCTGAAGATCGAGGAAGAGCGGCTGCGGCGCTTGCTCGACCAGGCGAAGCGCCGCGTCGGCGTCGCCGGCGAGGACATCAGGCGCGTGGTCGAGATCGCTTTGAAGGACGACGGCGCCGCGCTCCAACCCGGCGGCTTCAGCGTGCCCGAGGCCGTGCTGCTCGATCCCGCGAGCCCATCGTTCGCCAAAGACGGCAGCTGGGCGGCGCTGTTCGATGAGTTGCGCCCTGGCCGCCCCGCCACACCCCGGGAGCGGGCGAAATGGCGCAAGGACACGCCCGTACGCGGCCTCGTCTTCGCGCCGCCGCGCATCGCCGAGGGCGCCCCCGAGCCCCAGGATGTGGTGCAGCTCCACCTGGAGCACCGGCTGGTTAAGCGGCTGATCTCGCGCTTCGCCTCGCAGGGCTTCCGGGCCACGGTCGGCCGTGTCACGGCGGTGGTCGGGTCCGCGGCCGAGCCGCGCGTCGTGCTGGCCGGGCGTCTGTCGCTGTTCGGCCTCGGGGCGCGGCGGTTGCACGAAGAGATTGTGTTCGTGACGGCGCGCTGGCGCGACACGCGGCGCGCGGAGGCATCGCTCACCCCTTTCGCCGAGGCTGGCGAGCAGGCCACCGTGCGCCAGCTCGACGATGCTCTTCGCGAGGGCGCCTCGCCGAACTCGGGCGTGCTGGATAGGCTTGCCGCTTGGACCGAGCGCGACATCGCCGACCTGCGTCCGCACCTCGAAGCCCGCGCCGCCGCCGCCGAGACCCTGGCTGCGGCGGAGCTTGCCGAGAACGGCGCGCGCGAGGCCGAGGCGCTCGCCGCCCTCTTGCACCGGCAGATCGGCAAGGTGCGCGAAGCCATGCGCGAGAAGGTGGCGCTGCCACAGTTCTCCTTTGATTTCCGATCGGAGGAGCAGCGCCAGCAGGCCGAGAAGGAGTTGCGCCAGTTCGAGGCGGACCGCCGCTCCTGGGACGGCAAGCTGCTCCGCCTCCAGGCCGACCTCGACAGCGAGCCCACCGCCGTGCGGGACGGCTACGCCGTAAGGGCGCGCCAGCTCGAACCCCTCGGCCTCGTCTATCTCTGGCCGGCCACGAACTGACGGGTCAAGGCGGCCCGCCGCAGCGCGCTGCCCCGGCCTTCCGTTTCGACGAGCATCCCTGCGCAACCGGGCGGTTCCCCGGTCGCGACCGGTTCTAGCGAGGCTTACATGACCTACCACGCCCGCCCGGACGACACCGCGGATTGGCTGAACTATCTCCAGCCGGAGGGGCTCGTCGTCGGGCCGAACGTGCTGCGCGAGGCCGGGCTGCCGCCCGAGCGCCAGACGCCTCGCGACACCGAGCAGGCAGCCTCGGCACTCGGCCTCAACCCCGAGGCGCCGCGCGACGACGACCGGCACTTCGTCCTCGCCGACCCCTGGCGCTTCCTCGTTGAGGTGCTGCGTTGGCCGGTGGCCTACGTCGCCGGCGCGCCGGGCGGCACCGCGCTCGACCCCGCACTCGCCCGCACGCTGCCCGAGCAGGACGCACTGATCGCGCCCGACATGGCGCTGCTCTGGGCGGATGCGCCCGAGGAGGACGTGCCCGCGCAAGCGCTGGTGCTGCTCCACCCTGCGCTCGACGCCGACGCGCGCCACGCCTTCGAGGGATGGGAGGCGAGCCCGCACCAGCGGCTGGAGCGGTTACTGCGCGAGACGGGCGTGGGCGTCGGCGTGCTGGTCGCCTGCAACACACTGCGGCTCGTCTACGCGCCCAAGGGCGAGACGGCGGGTTGGCTGTCCTGGCCGCTGGCGGCGCTCGGTCGCGTCGAGGGCAGACCCATGCTGGCGGGACTCAAGCTCCTTCTCGGGCGCAGCGCCTTCTTCACCGGCGCGCCGGCGACGCGGCTGCGCGCCCTGCTCAGCGCCTCGCGCGAGGCGCAGAATGCCGTTTCGGAGAAGCTGTCCGGGCAAGTGCTCGGAGCCCTCCACGAGCTGATGCGCGGCCTTCACCGCGCAGCGCCGGACGCGGTTGAAGCGCTGGCCGAGGCCGAGCCCCACCACCTCTACGAGGGTCTGCTGACCTGCCTGATGCGGCTCGTCTTCCTGCTCTACGCCGAGGACCGCGACCTCCTTCCGTCCTCGACCGATCCCGGCATGCGGCAGCTCTGGGACAGCGGCTATTCGATGAAGACCCTCTACGTGCGTCTTCTCGTCGACGAGGCTCTCAACCCCGACACGATGGATCAGCGCCGCGGCGCTTGGGGTCAGCTCCTCGCCGCGTGCCGGCTGGTCCACGACGGGCACGAGGGCTTCATCGCGCGGCGCGGCGGCAAGCTCTTCGACCCCGACGTCTGCCCATTCCTGGAAGGTCGCGCGAAGGGTTCTCCGCGCGAGGCCGGGAGTGTGCTGCCGGTGTCGGACGGCACGATGTTGCGCATCCTGCACGGGCTGATGACGATCGAGGGCCGGGCCTCCAGCGGCGAGCGGGTGCGCGAGCGCCTGTCCTACCGAGCGCTCGATGTCGAGAGCATCGGCTCGGTCTACGAGACCGTGATGGGTTTCACGGCCCGGCGCGCGACCGAAGCCATGGTGGCGCTCAAGGACGACAAGAAGCTGCCGACCTTCGTCGGCCTCGACGCGCTGCTGGCGCAAAAACCCGCCGACCGGCAGAAGGCGATGAAGGACCAGTCGGTCTCGCTCTCCGCCAAGCAGGCCAGGGCCGTCAAGGAGGCGGGATCAATCGCCGACCTCGTCGCCGCCTTCGGCGGGCTGGTCGACGAGCGCGCCTCACCCGAGCGCGAGCCGATCCCGGCCGGTGCGCCCTATCTGCAGCCCACCGCCGAGCGTCGCCGCTCCGGCTCGCACTACACGCCGCGCTCCCTGACCGAGCCGATCGTGCGCCACGCGCTGGAGCCGGCCTTCGAGCGCATCGGCGAGCGCGCCTCGCCCGAGGCGGTACTAGCGCTGAAGGTGTGCGACCCGGCTTGCGGCTCCGGCGCCTTTCTGGTCGAGGCCTGCCGCCTGTTGGGCGCCCGGCTGGAGCAAGCCTGGGCCATGCACGCGGCCGAGAAGCCGGCGATCCCCGCCGACGAGGACGAGGCCACCCACGCCCGCCGCCTTGTGGCGCAGCGCTGCCTCTACGGCGTCGATCGCAACCCGATGGCGGTGGACCTCGCGCGCCTGTCGCTGTGGCTCACCACGCTGGCGCGCGAGCACGAGTTCTCCTTCCTCGATCACGCGCTGAAGAGCGGCGACAGCTTAGTCGGGCTGACGAAGGTCGAGATCGCGGCGGCGCATTGGGACGCATCGAAGCCCGGCCTGCCGCTGTTCCGGCAAACGGTCGCCAGGGCAGTGGAGCGCGCCACGGAGGGGCGCGAGGCGATCCGCGCCGCCGGCGACGACGTACTCACCGCTGTACAGGCGTCGCGCTACCGCCGCGTCGAGGAGGAGGTGCAGTTCGCCCGCGACGTCGGCGACGCCGTAGTTGCTGCGTTCTTCTCCGCCGACAAGCCGAAGGAGCGCGAGAAGGCGCGCGCCACGGCGGAAAGCTGGATCGCAGGGCAGTTCGCGATCGATTGGGACCGGATCGGCGCCGAGGCGCGGCGCTTCCGGGCCACGCAAGGCTGGCGACCGTTCCATTGGGAGATCGAGTTCCCCGAAGTCTTCGCGCGGGAGAACCCGGGGTTCGATGCGATCGTGGGCAACCCACCCTTCGCGGGCAAGAACACGATCAGCGCCGCCTCGGGGCCGCGCTACCTGCTCTGGCTGCAGACGCTGCATAAGGGCGCGCACGGCAACGCCGACTTGGTGGCGCACTTCTTCCGCCGCGCCTTCACGCTGCTGCGGAGAGACGGCGCCTTCGGACTGATCGCCACCAACACGATCGGCCAAGGTGACACGCGGGATACGGGGCTCGCCGCCATCATCGGCGAGGGCGGGCACATCCTGCGGGCCGTGAAGCGCTACCAGTGGCCGAACGAGGGCGCGGCCGTGATCGTGTCGGTGGTGCACGTTCGCAAGGGCGCGACGCGCACCGCCGTGCTGGACGGGCGGCAGGTACCGCGCATCTCGGCCTATTTGGTAGCGGGCGACCTCGACGCTGCACCGGCGCGGTTGGCCGCCAACGCTCGTAAGGCCTTCGTAGGGTCTTACTTGCTCGGTCTAGGCTTCACCTTCGATGACGCCGCAGCCGCGAAGGGCGAAGCAGAAGACCTAGCGACCATGCGCGCACTGATCGCGAAGGACCCGCGCAATGCCGATCGCATCTTTCCTTATATCGGCGGCGAAGAAGTAAACACGTCGCCCACCCACGCGCACCGGCGCTACGTAATTGACTTCTTCGATCGCCCGTTGGGACGCCGTCACGAGCTACCCTCCTGGGCGAGCATGCCAGCGCGCGAACGCGAGCGATGCATGACGCGCGGTCTCGTGCCGCCTGACTTTCCCGGCCAAGTCGCAGAAGACTGGCCCGAGCTCATCGAGATCATCCGCCGGCGCGTGAAGCCGGAACGCGATGTGCAAACCCGCGATGCCCTGCGAGTGCGGTGGTGGCAGTATGCGGAAAAGCGACCTGGCCTTTACCAGGCCATATCTTCGCTCGACAAAGTGCTAGCCACGACGCGCGTCTCTCCCTACCTTGCAATCTCTCAGTTGGTCTCTGGGCAGGTTTATTCCGAACAACTCATCTTGCTATCTCTTGCATTCCTCAGCCCGTTTACTGCTCTCCAATCTCGCATTCATGAAACATGGGCGCGCTTCTTCGCCTCCTCGATGAAAGATGACCTCCGCTACACTCCATCGGACTGCTTCGAAACCTTCCCCTTCCCACCCGGCTACGAGGCCAACCCGGCCCTAGAAGCCGCCGGCCAAGCCTACCACGACCACCGCGCGTCGCTGATGGTCGAAGCCGACGAGGGTATGACCAGGACCTACAACCGCTTCCACGACCCCGACGAGCAGACGCCCGCCACCACCCGCTTGCGAGAACTCCACGACGCCATGGACCGTGCCGTACTGCGCGCCTACGGCTGGGGCGACCTCGCTGACACGCTGCGCCCGGCGTTCCTCACCGCCGAGACTGAGGAGGACCACACCTACCAGGGACGCCTCTTCTGGCCCGCGGAGGGGCGTGACCTCGTGCTGTCGCGTCTCCTCGCGCTCAACGCCGAGCGCCACGC
>CAXTMA010000215.1:0-3188 GCA_964245015.1 uncultured Beijerinckiaceae bacterium
GCGCGAATCAGCGATGGATCCAACCGGTTCCAATCAACTTGCCAAAGTAGTGCTAAGCAGGTTTCGCAAAAGTGCCCCGCGGTTTTGCGATCCAAACCTGCGGCCTATCAAAGAGCTAAGCGGGTGAAGCGTTGGCCTGCCAACGCGAACCTGCTTAGCACCTTTCTGAGGTCGGGCGCAGGCCGGCCAAACCTCTTTGCTTTTCAGCGTCGTATCGGCAGCGTTTTCGGACAACCTCGGCCAGCGCTACGCTTCCCGCGCCAACCGCTCCGTGCGGCCAATGCTTCTTGTTCTCGACAAGGGCCCGAGCCGATCCAGCGGCTTTGATGTGCTTCCGATTCGTCCCTGGCCCGAACTGAAGCCTCATCATCCCGCCCACGGCGTCTTTGCCGGCGCCCCTCTCCTGGACGGTGTCATCCATCAAGGCATAGCCGCAAACGCGCAACAACCGCGTCAGGTGACAAGCTGCGAACTGCCGTTGTACAGATCAACGGATGGCGCGAACCGATCGGAGCGGTGGCACCGTTCGCGAATGGTTAACCGATTCTTAACGACTTCCTCCCATTCTTTGGCGCCCAGGCGCAGCCTTGCAATAGCGCGCGCGCCACGAGAAACGACGGGGCGCTTGCCTCCAACCGAACGCAGGCCGGAGCCTCCGCTCGCAGGCTGGCAGAAGCATCGGAGCGGAAAAGCGCAGCGGTTTTTGGACGGATCCGATGCGTCGCGAGGATCCAGGGTTATTGGACCGAATCCAAACGTCGGGCCGATGCGTCGAGTTCGGCCGCGCATGCGAGATGGGTGGCGGCATGAATGCAGCAGCGGACATGAGCGGCGGGGTCGCCCGAACCCAGGTTTCACCCCGTCGGCTCGCTAATTCCGCGACGCGGGTCCGCTCCGGTCGCCTCCGGTTCGCCGGCGGTCCCGACCTCGGCGACGCCTTTCGATGAAACCGCAGGACGACACTGTGGGGAACCTGCCGGCTGGCCGGTCCTGGCGGTTTCCCCTGCTCGTCGCGATCGGCGTCCTGCTCAGCGCCGAGGCCTGCATATCGCTCACGCTCCAGGCCGAGCGCATCGCCGCGATCTGGCTTCCCAACGCGATCGTCCTCGCCGCCCTTCTGCGCCGGCCCGTGCGCGAGTGGGAACTGCTTCTTTCCTTCAGCTTCCTCGCAAACCTGCTCGTCAACCTCGCCAACGGCTATGACCTCGTGCTGTCGGCGGGGCTGCCCTTATGCAACCTGGCGGAAGTGCTGCTCTGCGCGTTCACCATGCGCGCCCTCGACAACGCGACCATCAGGCTCGATCTCGCCCGCGCCCGTCCGCTGGCCACCTTCATCACCCTGGTGCTCGGCCCGGCACCGCTGTTTTCCGGCCTGCTGGCGGCCAGCCTGCTGGCGGGTACACAGCCCCTCGTCTTCACTCACGTTCTTCGCAATTGGTATTCAGCCCATGCAATCGGCCTCGTCACTCTCACCCCGATGCTGGTCGCCTTCCAGCCGGATGCGCTGGCCTCGCTGTTTCGCCGCGAGCGCCTGGGCACCACGGGCGCCTGCCTGCTTCTGATGTCGGCGACGCTCGCCGTTGTCTTCACGCAAAGCGCCTACCCCCTTCTGTTCCTCATCTTTCCCCCGCTGATGCTGATCAACTTCCAGCTCGGCTTTTCCGGCATCGTGCTGGCTTTGGCGATGACGGTGGCGGCGGCGATCACGGCCACGATGGCCAGCATGGGGCCGCTGCTGCTGATCCACGGCGGCCTGCGCGAGCAGGTTCTGGTTCTCCAGGGTTTCGTCGCGGTGGCCGGCCTGACGTCGCTGCAACTCGCCTCCGTGCTCGCCACGCGGGCGCGCCTCGAAGCCGACCTGCGCCGGGCCAACGAGGAAGCAATCGTTGAGATCGCCGCCCGCCGGGCGTCGGAACGGGCCGCGGTAATAGCGCGGCAGGAAGCCGAGGACGCGCGCGAACAGGCGCTGGCCGCGAGCCGGGCGAAAAGCGACTTCCTCGCCGCCATGAGCCACGAGATCCGCACACCCCTCAACAGCATCATCGGCTTCACCGGCTTGATGCTCGACGATCCCGCCCTCGCCGGCGTGCTGCGCCAGCGGACCGCGATCGTCGCTTCGGCCGGCACCGCGCTGCTGACCGTCGTCAACGACGTCCTGGACATGTCCAGGATCGAGGCCGGCAGGATCGAGATCGAACAGGTGCCCTTCGCCCCGCGCGCCCTGTTCAACAATGCGGTCGCCCTGGTTCAGGGCTTGGCGGCAACCAAGAAGATAACTCTGACCTGCAAGGTCGATCCCGACTTTCCCGAACGCCTCGTGGGCGATGCGGGGCGTCTCCAGCAGGTTCTGCTCAATCTGCTCAACAACGCCGTCAAGTTCACGGGTCACGGCGTGGTCGCGCTTGAGGCGAGGGTGAGCGCGAGCGACCGGGCGGGCGTGCGCCTTCATATATCGGTCAGCGACACGGGTCCGGGCATCGAGGCGGCGACGCAGGACCGGCTGTTCCGGCGTTTCAGCCAGGCGGATGCTTCCATTGCCCGCCGCTACGGCGGTTCGGGGCTGGGCCTTGCGATCTGCAAGGAACTGGTCGAGCTGATGGGCGGCGAGATCGGCCTGCGAAGCGAGGTGGGTCGCGGCTCCACCTTCTGGTTCACGGTGGCGCTGCCACACTGGAAGGATCACGGGACGGGTCCGGCCGCGCGAACGGCGAAACCGGCGATCAGGACCGGCCGCCTCCTGGTCGTCGAGGACATCGAGGTGAACCAGATGCTCGCCCGCGCGCTGCTCGAAGCTGACGGGCACCGGGTCGAGGTGGCGGGAAGCGGCAAGGCGGCGATCGCGGCCATGCGCGCGACCCGCTACGACCTCGTGCTGATGGACGTGCAGATGCCCGGCATGGACGGTCTCGCGGCGACGCGGGTGATCCGCGCCCTTCCCGCCGGCAGCCGCGTTCCGATCATCGCCATGACCGCCAACGTGCTTGCCGACGAGGTGGCGGCCTTCCGCGCCGCCGGCCTGAACGATCACGTCGCCAAGCCGATCGATCGCAGCGAGCTGCGCGCCGTGATCGCCCGCGCGCTCCAGGCGACGCCGGCGGCGGGCGCCGACCCCTTCGGCCACGGAGCTTCGGACGACGGAGTTTTGGCCGACGGAGGTTTGACCGACGCCGACTTGCCCGACGCCGACT
>CAXTMA010000215.1:3288-7322 GCA_964245015.1 uncultured Beijerinckiaceae bacterium
GACGGAGTTTTGGCCGACGGAGGTTTGACCGACGCCGACTTGCCCGACGCCGACTCGCCCTTGGCCGGGATACCCGTGTTCGACCCGGCCATGTTCGAGAGCATCGCCGCCGTTCTCGGGCCCGAACGGACGCGCGACACGCTGATCCTGTTCGGCCGTGACCTTGAAGCGCGCCTGTGCCGGATCGCGCCGGGCCGGGACGAGGTGCTGCGTCAGGACGCCCACGTCGTCACCGGGATCGCCGGCGCCTTCGGCTTCGCGGCGCTGTCGCGGATTTGCACGCGCATCGCTTCGACCTCGGCGGAAGCCGGCGCGATCCCGCGAGGCGACGTCGCCGCCCTGCTGCGCGCCAAGGCGGATGCGGTGGCCCATCTCGCGACGCTTCTGCGCCTTGGCGAAGCCGCCGACCGGGAAGCGGCACGCGCCGCCTGATCCCGGAGAAGAAATGATGTGTGCGACCGGCGTTTAGCGCGGCGGCTTGCTGATCTCCGGCCAAGAACGACGGATCAATTCCGTGGCGCCGCGGCCGGCGGCGCTTACACTTGGCCGGCTGTCGCCAACCCCTGCCAAGGATTTCCGTGTCGGACGCCGCCATCCTTCCCCACCCCGCGCCGCGCAACCTCCTCAGCGAGGACTACGCATCGCTGGCGATCGGCGTCCTCGTGGTGGCCGTAGCGATCGCCAGCCTCGGCGGCCCCGACCTCCTGGGCTGGGTCGTCAGCACGGTCGTGTGGACCGACGTGACCACGGCGCTGAAGCCGGCCGGCAAGACCTATGCGGCGCTGGGCGGCGGCGGCAGCCTGCTCGCCACCTTCGTCGCCCTTCTCGTCTCGCTGAGCGCGGTCGCGGCGGCGATGGGCCTCGACGTCCGGCGCTTCGCCCCGCGCTTCGCCGCCGTCTTCGCCATCGCCTATGCCGCATGGATCCTCGGCAGCACCGCCCATTTCGCGGCGGTGACGCCGACCGACATGGCGAAATACGGCATCGGCTGGTCGCTGCGCCTGACCAACGAGGGCGGCTTCATCGTCGCGCTTCTCGCCGGCCTGATCGTCGCCAACGCGTTTCCCCGCTTCGCCCTTTGGCTCGGTGAGGCGATCCGGCCCGAACTCTACATCAAGATCGCCATCGTGCTGCTCGGCGCCTTTCTCGCCGTGACGGTCGCCGGCAAGCTGTCCTTCGCCTCCACCATCGTGCTGCGCGGCATCGCGGCCATCGTCGAGGCCTACCTCATCTACTGGGCGGTGGTGTACTACGTCGCCCGGCGCTGGTTCGGCTTCAACCGGGAATGGGCCGTGCCGCTGGCGTCGGGCATCTCCATCTGCGGTGTCGCCGCGGCGGTGGCGACGGGGGGCGCCATCCGGGCGCGGCCGATCGTGCCGGTGCTGGTGTCCTCGCTTGTGGTGATCTTCGCCGTGGTCGAGGTGCTGATCCTGCCCTTCCTCGCGCAAACCTTCCTGTCGCACGAGCCGATGGTCGCCGCCGCCTGGATCGGCCTCGCCGTCAAGACCGACGGCGCCGCGGTCGCCGGCGGCGGCATCACCGAGGCGCTGATCCTGGCCAAGAACGCCGCCGAGGGCGTGCGCTATCAGCCCGGCTGGATCCTGGGCACCACGGCGGCGATCAAGATCTTCATCGACGTCTTCATCGGCATCTGGGCCTTCGTGCTGGCCTTCATCTGGACGCGCTACATCAACGTGGTGCCGGGCGAGGAGGCGCGCGCCTCCGAGATCTGGCAGCGCTTCCCCAAGTTCATCCTCGGCTTCGTCCTCACCTTCGGCGTCACCCTGGCGCTGGTTCTCGGCGCGCCCGCGCCGGCGGCGGCCAAGCTCACCACCGCGGTCAACGAAGCCAACGCCTTCCGGGTCATCTTCTTCATCCTGACGTTCTTCTCGATCGGCGCAATGTCCAACCTCAACCGGCTCTGGCAGGCCGGCATCGGGCGGCTTGCCGCCGTTTACGTCGTCAGCCTGTTCGGTTTCGTGATCTGGGTCGGGCTGGTGATCTCGTGGATCTTCTTCGCCGGCGTGCACCCGCCGCTGGCCGGCTGAACGGGAGAACGGCATGGGCGACACCGAGGCACGGCGACCACGAACGGACCTGGAGCGCGAGCTCGGCCGCGCCGAATACGAGCCGCTGCTTCCCATCGAGAAGAAGCTGATCGGCTGGAGTCTGGGCGTCGGCGTCACCCTGCTCGTCCTGCTGGCGATCGTGAGCCGGCTCTACCCGGCCGGTTGACCGGCGCTTCGGCATGACGGCGGATCTGGACGAGGGCCAGGCCGAGAGCCGAGCCGAAGGTCATCCCGATGCCATCGCCGACGTCGCGCGCGTGCGGGCGCTGCTCGTCGCGGCGGCACGGCGGGGCGCGGCCGTGAGCTATTCCGAGCTGCTCGATCGGCTCGGCCACCGCTTCACCCGGCCGAAGATGCGGGCCCTGTGCCGGACGCTCGACGCCATCGACGAGGCCGGCGCCGCGACCGGCGAGCCGGAACTCGCCGTGCTGGTGGTGCGCGAGAGCGATGGGCTGCCGGGCCAGGGCTGGTGGGTCGGCGGGCGGCCGCTGCGCGAGGGCTACGAGGGGCCGTGGAGCGGGCCGGAGGCGCTGGCCTTCGTGCGAAGGTTGCAGGGGCGGGCGTTCGCGTATTGGGCAGGATAAGACCTCAAGGGCGATAAGGTATGGGATCTTCTTGCTGCAAATCCGGTCGATGCGCTCTGGGTTAGTCAAGCGATGATTAGAGTCATAATCTCCATCGTCGCCCTTTCGTTGATTTGTACCGTGAGCGGGTGCGGTCGCCGTTTGAAAACTTATGCAATCAGAGTCGCTTTCTCATTCGACTACAAAGGGCGGCATTTCCAAGAATCCTATCTGACCGTCAGTCGGGAGCAATACGGCAATCCGAAGGTCAGCAGATACACATGGCTTCGTGGCCGCGAACGGATTTCGATGCTCCTCCCAGACGGAAGCGTCGTCGTCCTGAGCCCCGAATGGCCCACTCGTTGGATCGAGTTCGAGGAGGGCCGCATCTACCGCTCACGCGCGCGATGGATCTGGTTGCAATCACGTGAAGCGCCGAAGCAGGTTATCTACGGTGATGGAGCCACTCGGCGTTCGTCCGATCGATCAGGACCAGCGCCCTTCGTATGGCTTGAAGTCGAGGCGAACGTTCAAAGGGTTGCCGACGGTTTGCTGGAGCAGGCGCAGTCAAGTGATGAGTCGAAAATTGGCTACGACAATGTTCTTTATCTGAACGCTTTCGGAGGAAATCGAACAGCCGGAGGCAAAATTTACGAGGGGCTGGTCATTCAGCCGCTGCATCCAAAGGAACACATGAGCGAGAAGAGCAAGGCTTTCCTTTCGGACGGCGCTGGCTGGGTATCCCTATCCGGAGGGTGTCGAATGAAACCTTTATTTCCAGGATCCCTGGACCTGACGGATTTCGATCAAGATTGGAAGGAAAGACGAGGTCTATTGGCGGATGGTAGCATATGGACAGGTCAAGGCGGGCCGACGCCGGGCGAGCCCGACATCATGTATCCGGCTGGAAAAGCTGTGGCGCCAACGCCGGGAGGATCGCACGACCGCATTACCGACCAGCGCTTGATACTTAACACGATCAGATCGATCCGCCATGATGCGTTTAGTTGCGGTGGGATCGACACGCCGCAGAATGCAAGCGGCTTCATCATCGAATTCGAGGATCGGGCAATGTTGGTATTTCCTTCCGGAACCTACTCGATCATCGGAGACTGACGTGTCAGCCGGCGGGGACCGGCTGACACGGGAAGGATTGTCGGATCAGGCGTCAGCCGACGCTCAGTATCGGTACTGCTCGGTCTTGAACGGGCCCTGCGCCGGCACGTTAAGGTAGGTCGCCTGCTTCTCGTTCATCACCGTCAGCTTGGCGCCGACCTTTTCGAGGTGCAGCGCCGCCACCTTCTCGTCGAGGTGCTTGGGCAGCACGTAGACCTTCTTCTCGTACTGGCCCTGCTTGGTCCACAGCTCGATCTGCGCCAGCGTCTGGTTGGTGAAGGACGCC
>CAXTMA010000216.1:0-7314 GCA_964245015.1 uncultured Beijerinckiaceae bacterium
CGATCAGGCCGGAGATGATGGCGTTCTGCCGGAAGGTGCGCTTCATCAGGTGCGATTCCTGCAGCCATTCCTCCAGATCGTCGCCGAGCATGTCCTGCGCGAACAGCTCGTCCATCGAGAACGAGCCATTCCGCGCGCCCGCGCCGACATCGCCCTTGAGCCACACGGCCAACGCGTAATCGTTGGCCACGAAACCGAGCGGCTTCAGCCGGGCCCGCTCCAGGCGTCGGGTCAGCAGCATGCCCAGCGTCTGGTGGGCGAGGCGGCCCTCGAAGGGATAGCACACGAGGTAGTGCCGCCCGCCCTTGGGAAAGGTTTCCACCAGCAGCTCGCCCGGCGCCGGCAGGCTCGACCGCTGGCGCTGCAGGTCGAGCCATTCGGCGACCTGCATCGGCATGGCGCTCCAGTTGGCGGGATCGGCGAGGAGATCGCGCACGCGGCCGGCGAGATAGGTGGAAAGCGGGAACTTGCCGCCGGCGTAGGACGGGACGCGCGGCGTGTCCGAGCGCGAGCGCGACACCAGGGCTTCGTTGTCGCGGATCGCCTGGAAGGCCAGCACCTCGCCGCCGAACAGGAAGGTGTCGCCGGGCACCAGCGTTTCCAGGAAGCCTTCCTCCAGTTCGCCCAGCACCCGGCCGCCCGAGCGCAGCGGCCCGGTGTAGACCGCGCCGGCCGCCTCCTTCGAGGCCTGCCCCCGCACCAGGCGCACCTTGAGCACGGTGGCTTCCACGATGGTGCCGACGTTCATGCGGTAGGTCTGCGCGACCTGTCCGTTGCTGACCCGCCACAGGCCGTCGCGCACGCTGCCGTCCTCGGCCTTCGCCTTCACCTTCTTGATCTTGGCGAAGCGCTCGTAGCCCTTGAGCGCGTAGCCGCCGTGGGCGACGAAGGCCAGCGCCCGCTCGAAGGTGGGGCGGTCGACGCTGGCGTAGGGCTCGGCCGTGGTGATCTCGGCGTGCAGTTCGTCGGCGTCGAAGGGGCCGGCGCAGGCGGAGCCGAGGATGTGCTGGCAGAGCACGTCCAGCGCGCCGGCGCGGGCCACGGCCGTGTCCTGCGCGCCTTCGGCCGCGGCATCCACGGCGGCGCGGCATTCCAGAACCTCGAAGCGGTTGGAAGGGACGAGCACGGCGACGCTGGGCTCGTCGAGGCGGTGGTTGGCGCGCCCGATGCGCTGGGTCAGCCGGCTCGCCCCCTTGGGCGCACCCATGTTGACCACGAGGTCGACGTCGCCCCAATCGATGCCGAGATCGAGCGTCGAGGTGCACACCACCGCCTTGAGGCGACCGGCGGCCATCGCCTCCTCCACGCGGCGGCGCTGGCTGGCGTCGAGCGACCCGTGATGCAGGGCGATCGGCAGGCCGTCGTCGTTGAGGCTCCAAAGGGCCTGAAAGATGAATTCCGCCGCCGAGCGGGTGTTGACGAAGATCAGGGTCATGCCGGCGTCGCGAACCATCGCGTAGACTTCCGCCAGCGCATGGCGCGCGGAATGGCCGGACCAGGGCAGGCGCTGAGCGGTGTCGAGGATGGACAGCCGCGCCTTGGCGCCGGGCGGGGCCAGGATCAGCCGCGCTTCATGGGGACCGTCCGTGCGCTGCGGCACCAGCCAGCGCTGCAGCTCGGCCGGATCGCGAACGGTGGCCGACAGGCCGGTGGCGCGCATCGCCGGCGCCAGGGTCCGCAGCCGCGCCAGCCCCAACGCCAGCAGGTCGCCGCGCTTCGAGGTGGTGATGGCGTGCAGTTCATCGAAGATCACCCGGCGCAGATCGGCGAAAAGGTGCGCGGCGTCGGGCGTGGCCAGCAGCAGGGCGAGCTGTTCGGGCGTGGTGAGCAGGATGTCGGGCGGAACGGCCCGCTGGCGCTTGCGCTTGGAGGCGGACGTATCGCCGGTGCGCGTTTCGATGCGCAGCCCCAGGCGCATCTCGCCCTCGGGAATGCGCAGGTTACGCTCGACGTCGACGGCGAGGGCCTTGAGCGGCGAGATGTAGAGCGTATGCAGCCGAGCGCCGGGCGCGTTGCGCCGGCCACCCTCCCCGGCCAGCTCGACGAGGCTCGGCAGGAAGCCGGCCAACGTCTTGCCCGCGCCGGTCGGGGCGATCAGCAGCGCGTTCTCGCCGCCCTGCGCGGCGGCGAGAAGGTCAAGCTGATGGCGGCGCGGCTCCCAGCCCCGCCCGACGAACCATTCGGCGAAGCGGACCGGCAGGTGCGGCGCGGGAGAAGCGACCGGCGGCGGCACCTCGGCGCGGGGCGAAGCGCGCGGCCGTCTGCGGGGGGGAGGCGTCGTCACGCGGTGATCCTAAGCGCCCCTGCGCACCAAGCCTACGGCTGATTCGACGCCGCGCGAGTGACAGAAGCCGTCGTCGCATCGTTGGCCACGGCGAAGTGTTCGCAAGCTTTGGTGGTTAAGATGAACAATGAATGAATGGACCCGACCATCAGTTTTGTTGTCGCAAGCTGGAAACGATCGATCGGGTTCTCGCATTAAAGTGATGTTTCAACGCGAGCGAACTTGGCGGATGCGTCCTATGTTCATTCCGTGGCGGGCCACGAGAGCCTCGAAGCGGGATTGACGGGCGGTTCCGCCTCGGCACGCCAAACAGACCTGGAGATCATGTAATGAACGTTATGTTGAAGAAGACGCTGGTGGCGGGTGCCGCCGCTTTGACGATCGCGGCGACGATGGCGAGCGTGCCTGCCGATGCCCGCGGCTTTGGCGGAGGCGGCGGTCGCGGCTTCGGCGGCGGTGGTCGCGGCTTCGGCGGTGGCTACGGTCGTGGTTTCGGCGGCCGTGGTTTCTACGGTCGCGGATACGGCTTCGGCGGGTTCGGTGCCGGGCTGCTCGCCGGAAGTCTGGTTGGGGGCTATTACGGTTATCCCTACGGCTATGGATACGGCTACGGTTATCCCGGCTACGGTTACGGCTACCCCGGCTACGGTTACGGCCTGTACGGCTACTGAGTAGGGTTGCGGGGCGTCTGTCGGGCCCCGCGTTTGACGACGCAACTTCTTGGTCCTGCGGTGTCCCCGCAGGACTTTTTCGTTGCGGGCGACTGCGGCGCGCGACCCACCGCAGCATCGGCTGGGTGTCGCTGCTGGTTTCTGATGCCGTCGGGATGTGATGGTGGACGGGAGCGGCGCGGATCGTGCCGTTCTAACTCCCGCAGGGCGCGAAGCAGGCTGCCAGCGCGCAAGCGGCCCGAGCCCCTTCCTCCCATGCCCCGTGAGCGGTCGAGAAGAAATGCGGCGAGGTGGCTTCGCCGGCGAACCAGATGCGGTTCTCGTACGGGCGCGCCAACGCCGCCCGCGCCTCCGCGTGGCCGGGCAGAGCATGGGAGTAGGATCCCATCGAAAGGGGATCGCCAGCCCAGCCCGTCGCCACCACAGGCGTCAGTTTGTCGCTAAGATCGTGACCGTAGGCGTCGGTCATGTCGCGTTTCGCCGCTTCAACGAAGGCCGCCAAGCCGCCGGCCTCCAGGTGGCGGGCATAGTCGCCGCCGAAGTAACCCTCGACCAGCGCGCGTCCCCCGCTGCGCAACGTGTAGCTGCCGATGTCGCGTCGACCCGGCGATCCGGTCAGCCGGGTGTCCGGTTCGAACGCGTCCGGCTCGTCGAGGCGCAGGAACAGCTTGTTGGCCACGCCGAGCGGCAGCCCGGCTGCGGCGTGCAGATGATCCTCAAGGATGGGATCGAACCCGATCGCCCCCGACGCCAGCACGCTCGTCGGCACGGTCACGACGACCCCTGCGGTCTCGAACGAGCCCCGGTCGGTTTCGACCCGGATCATGCGCCCACGCGCGTCCACCCGTGACACGCGGCACCCCAGCCGGACGGGAAGGCCCGCGCCGAGGGCGGCGATCATCGCGCCGTAGCCACCCTCGACACGCCAGTTCACGCCCGTATCGGTGTATCGGTCGAAGTCGATCACCGACACGCGCTCAAGTGGCGCGCCGTTGTAATAGGTCGAGATCGCATCGAGGATGCCGTTGTAGCGGCCTTGCGGATCCAGCAGTTCGGCAGCCGCGCGGTCGCGGCCGGTCAGCCTCGCCTCGGCACCCGCCTCGTCCAGACGATCCCAGAAGGCGCCTTGCTCGGCGGCGAAGCGATCCAGCTCGGCCTCACCGAGGCCGCGTTGCGGGGCTCGCCGGCTCCATGGCGGATCGCGTTTGTCGAGCACGAAGCCGCAGCGCGGCGCCAGTTCAGCCAGCACGTTGCGGTCGGCCGAGTGCAGCCATTCGCAGCCCAGGTCGAGTTGATAAGGTGTGCCGCAGGCGGCGGTGTGGGCGCGCCCGCCCAGCCGCTCGCGCGCGTCGAGAAGAAGGCAGCACAGGCCACGTGCCCGCAATTCGCGGGCGGCGGAGATGCCGGCGGCTCCGGCCCCGATGACGATCACGTCGGGGCGCGAGGTATCAAAGGTCATAGATGGGACATGGCGACGGACGGCCGGCAGCGCCAGCCGGGAATGGTCACGCCGCCTCGCTGATGGCCTCCCCGGCCTCGCGCTCATCGAAGGCAGCATCTTCCGCCTCGAAGGCGGCCTTCTCCGCCTCGGCGAGACCGAACTGCCGCGCGACATCGGGCGCATAGCGAAGCATGTCGGGTCGCAGCCGGATCAAAGCCATGTCCTTGACCTTGGCTTCCAGCATGACGTCGAAGTCGAGGTGGCCGGCGGCCCGCATGAAAGTCATGAATTCGAAGGGGTGGACGTAGTCGGCGTGTCCGGTCCAGATCGGCGCGATCTGCACGGTCTTCACCTTGGGCGCGCGGGCAGGCTTCGCCCCCTCCTTCGCCTTTCTGGCGTTGGCCTTCTTGATCCGCGCCGTTTCGGCGTCGCCGACCTTGCGCTTCACCTCGCGCAGCTCCGTGCGCGGACTTGAGAAGTGGATCTTCGGCTGCTGCCCGTCGGGCCAGGTCCCGAGCATGGCGGCGAGGGTCTCGATCATGTCGAGATCGTCCGGGTTCAGGCACCAGAAGTGCTGGTGATCGAAGATCAGCCGGACGCCGGTGTGCCGGTGGATCCAAAGTGTGTCGGAGGCGCTGAAGCGGATGTCGTCATGTTCCAGCACGAGGCGGCGGCGCACCGGCTCGGGCAGCAGGGTGTTCCACGTCTCGACCCAGCGCGCATTGGCCGCCTGCCGGTCGCCATAGGTGCCGCCGACGTGGATGACCATCACCGCCTCGGGGCCGAGTTCCATCAGGTCGAGCATTTCCGCCTGACTGGTCAGATCCCAAACCGACTTCTTCACCAGCTCGATATCCGGGCTGTTTAGCACCACGTACTGCGAGGGATGAAACGAGAGCCGGATGTTGCCGGCGCGCGCCTTGGCGCCGACCGCCCGCAACTCGGCGGCGCTTTCCCCGACCATCGAATGGAACTGCGGCATATCGGGGTGGGTCGCGTAGGGAGCGAGATCCGACGACATGCGATACATGCCGATCCTGTGCTTGGCCAAGTGGTCGAGGATACGATCGATGTATTCGAGCGACGTCTTGAGGTGAGGCCCAGCCTGCCAGCGGCGGGTATCGTTGCTCTTCAGGTCGGGCCGCGCCATCACCTTGACGGGAAAGCCGAGCCGGCGCGGGAGCGCGACGCTCATGCCGCAGCCCTGGCGGCAGCCTGAGAAGCAAGAGCGCGCCCGTCGGTCCCGAAACCGATGTTGCGCAGGAACAACGGCCAAGTCGCCAGCGGCAGCGCCCCGCCGGTGGCCTGTTCGTGTCCGTTGCCGTAGGCGCCGTCGACATCAGGGGGCGCGACGTCGCGCAGGAACGCGATGAGGTTGCGCCCCGTCGCCGAGCGCACGGCGAAATGCACGAAGCCGTCGCGGTAGCCGGCGTTGGCCACCAGCACGATCTTGTCCTTGAGACGCATGCGCCAAGCCTGCGCCACCAGCGGGTGGATCTGGCAGGGCGTATCCAGACCGATCAAGGCGACGTCGCCGGAGACGCGTGGGGCGACGCGCTTGGCCACCTCCACCGCCGCCTTGACCTCGTCGCGGGCCTCGCGCAACGCCGCCGTCTCGGCGTAGCGGCCGGAGATCGCGTCCTTGGCGCCCTCGGCCTTCATCAATAGGTCGAGGGCCGGTGCGGCATCCCCGCAAGCCGTGCGCCGCGGCGCGTTGACGAGAGATACGGCTTCGCGCAGGGCCGCGGCCGTGTGCAGCTTCTTCGCGGCGGCCAGCTCCGCGAACGGCGCCTTGTCGCCGAGATCGCCGATCAGGCCGACGGCAGCAAGCCACAGCCAGTCTGCCGGGTCGCCGAGCGCACCGGCGCAGCGATAGGCCAGCAGGCTTGTGGTGGGGATCGGGTCCTCGCCGTAGCCGGAGATCACGACCGCGTCGCCCGCCGTGCCGGTGGGGACGTGGTGATCGACGACGACCGTCGGGACGTCCGGCAGGACGGCTCCCTCGCGCAGCCCGAGATCGGCGACGATGAGGCCGCCGATCTCGCCGGTGAGCGCCGACAGCTCGTCGCGCATCTCGTCCGACCAGGCACTCTCGCCGCGCCCAACCACGCGCAATCGCGTCGCGCGGCCGGCCCGGGCGAGGGCGCGGGCGAACAGCGCGCCGGCCGAGAGTCCATCGGCGTCGTTATGGGTAAGGATCAGCACGGGCCGGGACGCCTCGAAGCGGGCGAACGCCGCGCGGAAGGCCTGCTGCGTCGTCGCCTCGTTCATCCCCGCCTCTCGATCATGCCCGCTCCAGGGCACGAACGGTGAGGCCGGAAGCGGGTTCCGCCCTGCGGCTCTGCAACCGAACTCGGCTGTGGGCAACTCGCACGAAGCCCGGCGACGGGAAGGGGCGGCGCAGACCAACCACGCCGCCCCCGGTCAGGACAAAAGTCTGGACGAAATTCGCTCAGTAGAAGCGGCGCCCGTAGAAGCCGCCGTAACCGAACGGACCGCCGAAGAAGGCGCGGCGGTAGAACGGGCGGTAGAAGGGATAGCCATAGCCGTAGAAGCCGGGGTAGCCGTAACCATAGCCGAAGCGCCGGAATCCATAGCCGTAGCCGAACCGGCGGAAGCCGTAGCCATAACCGAAACCGCGGCCATAGCCGTAGCCGAACCGGCCGAACCCGCCGCGGAAACCGTAGCCGTGACCAAAGCCGCGGCCGTAGAACGCCTGCGCCGAATCAACGGTCACCAGCGTCGTGCCTGCGAGCGTAGCGGCTGCCACGCCTGCGATCGTCCATTTGCGAAGTGTCTTGAGCATGTGTCCTCCTCCTCGATGACGTTCAAACGAACGCGCGAGGCGAATCCTACGGCGCCGTTCCCGGTTGCAGATTTCCCCCCGCACTCGTCGTCTAATATGGGCGCACGCGGAC
>CAXTMA010000217.1:0-7311 GCA_964245015.1 uncultured Beijerinckiaceae bacterium
ACAACGGCGTCTACCGCGCCGGCTTCGCCGCCACGCAGGCGGCCTACGCCGAGGCCTTCGCGGACGTCTTCGCCGCGCTCGTCCGGCTCGAAAGGCGGCTGGCGCAGGGCGGCCCCTTCCTGATGGGCGAGCGCTTCACCGAGGCCGATGTCCGCGTGTTCGTCACCCTGGTTCGCTTCGATGCCGTCTACTACGGCCTGTTCAAGTGCAACCTGCGCCGGCTCGCCGACTATCCCGCGTTGCTCGCCTACACCAAGCGCGTGCACGCGCTGCCCGGCATCGCCGCCACGGTGAACCTCGACCACATCAAGCGCAACTATCACTCGAACCGCGCCGCCAACCCAAGCGGCATCGTACCGCTCGGTCCCGAGCCGGTCTGGGGCTCGCCGGTTGAGCAATTCCTGCGCTGACCGCGTCCGGTGTCACGGGTCGGGGATGGCGATCTGTCGGAGGCCTTCGCATGGTCAACCCCTGGATCCTCGTCCGCCCGCTGCAAGCCGACGACGAAGTCGCTTGGCATCGGCTCTGGGCGGGCTACCTCGACTTCTACGGCGCGACGGTCCCGTCCGAGGCGAACGGAGCCGTTCAAGGTCTCCGAGCTCCGCGCGACAGGTAGAGGAGCGAGGTGACGACCTCGACGGATGCGATTGCGCCCCAGGCGACGCGGTGGGCTACCGCGGCATGGTGCGCCCCGTGCGCGGGCCAGAGCGTCACGACGAAGCCAATTCCCCACTGGAACACGAAAACCGCGATGAACAGCAGCAGGGTGAGCGTTGTGTTCACCCGTCCCGCCAGCGTCGGAGGGAACGCTTCGGCGAGAATGGCATAGGTGAGGGAGCCGGCCGGCCCGAAGGCGCCGAACAGGCTCCAGACCAACCAGCCGGGAAGCGGAACGCCCGCGATCAGCACGATCTGGTCGAGCGTGAACGCCGCCATGCAGAAACCGCTGAACGCGACGAGGCCGATGCCGACGCGCGCCCTCAGCCAGCGCGCCGCCATGCCGAGGGGAACGCTTGCGGCCGTCATCGCAATGCCGATGACGGTGATCGAGCGCGCCGCCTGCGCCGTCGTCAGCCCGGTGACATCCTCCATGTAGGCGCTCGCCCAGAGCGATTGCATCGCGTAGAACGCGCCTTGCGTTGCAATCGAGAACGGGGCGAAGCGCCAGAAGAAGCGGGACGACAGGACCGTCCACGTCCCGCGCAGTTCATCGCCGATGCCGGTGCGGTGGCAGGCTCGGCCCCCTCCGGAGTTCCAAGGAAGATCGCACTAGCCGTGGCGACGGCGAGAAGGGCGAGACCGAGGCAGACGGTCCGGCGATCCGAGAAGGACAGGAGCCAAACGGCCGGTGTGCCCGACAGCACGCCGCCGAGACCGCCACCGGCGATGACGATGCCATAGGCGACCGGCAGTTGCGCGGCCGGGAAGTGCGCGGCGACCACCTTGTAGGCGCTGGCCAGGCACGCCGAGACGCCGATGCCGATCATCAGCCGGCCGAGCATCAGCGCCGGCAGCCCGTGTGCGTCCGCAAAGACGACCGCGCCCGCGCCGGCGACCAGCAGCAGGGCGGCTCCTACCTTCCGCGGGCCATGCCGGTCGAGCAGGAGTCCCGCGGGGACCTGCGCGGCCGCGAAGCCGAGGAAGTACATGCTCGTGACGAGGCCGAGGATGCCGGCGCTCAGCCCGGTGTCGCGGGTCAGCGACGGGGCGAAACTGATGTTGGTGCCGCGGAACAGGTAGGAAACGAAGTACCCGCAGGTGAACACCAGGATCACCCTGATCCGCGGGGGTGTCGAGCTTGTCCGGGCGTGACGCGGCGCGGATGAACTTGGTCGAGCGGCGAACACGAGGCGACCCGGACAGCTGGAGAAATGGTCGCAGGAGACCGTCACCTCTTGCGTGCGATGTGCGGGGACTCGAGCGGAAGGTGTCGAGCCGCCGCGTCGGCCACGGCTCGGCCGGGGCGACGATTGCTATCACGGTGCGGTTCGATGCATCCGGCCACTCAATCGCAGCTGGCCAGACCAATGGCGTGAGTGGCTGCGGCGGTGGTCACCGAAGCGACGTCGAGCTTCACGAAGCCGCTTCACGTTGGTTGGAGGAGCCAGACGACCTGCAAAGTGGCGGCTTTGCCGCCGGCTGGACTTACGGCAGCTATCCCGCATTCGCTCCAGAGGGCCGCCGGTCCGGTATCGGCCAGTTTCCGCTACATCGCTCTTGAGTGTGAACGTACTGCGATTTTATGCTGTCGGCGTTGCCGCTTTGAAGGTCGATCAGGAGGCTTGCTGGTCTTGAGCACGGATCAGATGAGATGATTGTTTCAGGCATAAGGTAGGACATGCTGGCTTGATCGATCAGGGCACCTCACCGGAGATCCTGCACAACCCGTCGACGAACACGTCCAGCAATCGCGCCACGTGGTCCTGCCAGCCGGGCGCGTCAGAATCGTAGCAGAGCGCGACCAACAGATGGAGCAAGTCGCCCGGGCCGATATCATCTCGCAGCTCGCCCGCTGCCACCGCCCGGTTCATCAATCTGCCGACTGCGGCGGTCAGCTGCTCGGCCGTGTAGGCCGACAGCTCCGTCGAGCGCCGCGGCCCCAATCCCTGAACGGCCATTGCGAGGGCGGCGGCCATACCCTTCTTGGTCGTCACGAAGGCGACGTTGGCGTGCAGCCAGCGGCGCAGTGCGGCCACCGGCGCGAGATCGTCGGCGAGCGCACCTGCCAGCGCCACCAGTTCGGCGACTTCGCGGCGGTACACAGCTTCAAACAGCGAGTCGCGCGTCGGGAAATGGCGGTAGAGCGTGCCCACGCCAACTCCGGCCGTGCGGGCAACCGCCTCGAAGCTCGCCTGGGGACCGCCGTCGCGGAAAACGGTGCGGGCCGCCGCCAGCAGGCGTTCGCGGTTGCGCGCCGCGTCCGCGCGGGGCCGCCGCCCAGTCCTGGCCTCCTCCCGGTGCGGCACCGTCCATCTCCGGTTCAGAATACCTTGAAAACGGAGGCCCCCTCCGTATAATGGGGTTCACGGCACCCGGTTGCCGTGACCATCTGATCGGAGCGGCGCATGGATTTGTCAATTTCGCTGACCGTGAACGGAGCGGCGCAGGTCGTGACGCTGGAGGATCCCCGCGTCACCCTGCTCGACTTGCTGCGCGAGCGCCTGCATCTCACCGGTACCAAGAAGGGCTGTGATCGCGGCCAATGCGGAGCCTGCACCGTGCTGCTCGATGGACGGCGGGTCAACGCGTGCCTGGTGTTGGCGGCGGCGCAGGACGGGGCCAGCGTGACCACCATCGAGGGGCTGGTGAGGGATGGCCAGCTCCATCCCGTGCAGCAGGCCTTCATCGAGCACGACGGCTTCCAATGCGGCTTCTGCACGCCGGGCCAGATCATGAGCGCGGTCGGGCTGATCGCGGAGGGCCAAGCCGGCGACGACCCCGAGCGGGTGCGCGAGGGCATGAGCGGCAACCTGTGTCGCTGCGGCGCCTACCGTGGCATCACGGACGCGGTGCTTGACGCCAGCGCGCGTCTCACCCGGATCGGTAGCCAGGAGGCGGCATGAACAGGTTCGAGTTCGTCCAGCCGGCAACCGTTGCCGAGGCGGTCGCCGCCGCCTCCCGACCGGACGCCGCCTTCCACGCCGCCGGCACCAACCTGCTTGACCTGATGAAGGGTGGGGTGATGCGGCCCGCCCGCCTCGTCGATCTCGGTCGCCTGCCGGGCCTCGGCTCGATCGAGCACGCCCCCGACGGGTCCGTTCGGGTCGGCGCGCTCGTGCGCAACGCCGACCTTGCTCACGACACCGGGTTCGCCCGCCGCTTCCCCGCCGTGGCGGAGGCACTGCTGGCGGGAGCCTCGGCGCAGCTGCGCAACGCCGCCACGGTCGGCGGCAACCTGCTCCAGCGCACCCGCTGCGCCTATTTCACCGACACGGCGAGCCGTTGCAACAAGCGCGATGCCGGCGCCGGCTGTGACGCGCGGGGCGGTGAAACCCGGCTCCACGCCGTGCTCGGCTGGAGCGAGCACTGCCGCGCGACGCAGCCTGCGGACTGCTGCGGGCCGCTCGCCGCGCTCGATGCGATGGTGGAGCTCGAGGGGCGCGACGGCCGGCGCGACGTGCCCTTGACCGAGTTCCACCGCCTACCCGGCGACACGCCGGAGTGCGAAACCGTTCTGGCGCCGGGCGAGCTGGTGGTCGCCGTACGCCTGCCGGCGGAGGCTGCCGCCTTCGCCGCCCACGCCCGCTACCTCAAGGTTCGGGAGCGCACATCCTACGCCTTCGCCGTGGTGTCGGCCGCCGCCGCTCTTCGGATGGAGCACGGGCGCATCGCCGCAGCGCGGATCGCGCTTGGCGGCGTCGCGCTGAAGCCCTGGCGCGCCCGCGACGCGGAAGCTGCGCTCATCGGCGCGGCGCCGGATCAAGCGGTGTTCCGCCGCGCCGCCGACGCGGCGCTGGCCGGGGCCAAGCCATCCGGCGACAACGTTTACAAGATCGAGCTGGCGCGCCGCATCGTGGCGCGCGCCCTGTTGCTGGCCGCGACGGGCACGCCCGCCCGTATCGCCGCCCTGCCCGCCTCGCCCTTCGCCACCTGACCAAAGGCCACATCCGTGACAGATCTCGCCCTTACCTCCGACCCGGCGCACCTGCGCCAGGGCTCCAGCATCGGTCAGCCGCTGACCCGTCACGACGGGTCGCTCAAGGTCACGGGGGCGGCAACTTTCGCCGCAGACAACCACCCGCCCGGCCTGCTCTTCGCCGTGCTGGCGACGAGTGCAGTCGCGCGGGGTCGCGTCGTCGGCCTCGACGTTGCCGCCGCGAAGGCGCACCAGGGCGTGGTGGAGGTGATGACGCCGGAGAACCGTCCGCCGCTCGCCGGCGATCCCGACAACAAGGACTCGCCCTTCTCCTTCCGCATGGACGCGCTGCAGAACAACGGCGTGCGTTACGCCGGCCAACCGATCGCCGTGGTGATCGCGAATACGCTGGAAGCGGCGACGGAAGGCGCGGCACTGCTCGCGCCACGTTACGAAGCGGAGCCGGTACGGCTCGGCCTCGATGCCGATGACGCCTTCACGCCCACCGTGGTCGGTCCCGGCCACCCGGCCGCCGCTGCACATGGCGACGTCGAAGCGAGCCTCGCCGCCGCGAGCCGCCGCATGGAGGCCGTCTACGACACGCCGGCGCAGTACCACAACGCCATGGAGCCCCATGCCATCGTGGCGGCTTGGGACGGCGAGCGCCTGCAGCTCGATACGCCGAGCCAGGGCATGGCTATGACGCAGGCCCGCGTCGCGACGCTGTTCGGCATAGGCCCCGAGAACATCCACATCCGCAGCCCCTTCCTCGGCGGCGGCTTCGGGTCCAAGGGGCTGCTCAACGGCCCGCAGGTGCTGGGTATCCTCGCCGCGCGCCTTACCGGACGCCCCGTCAAGCTGGTGCTGCGGCGCGAACAGATGTACGGCCCCGTCGGCCACCGCGCGCCGACCCGGCAGACGATCCGCATGGGCGTGGATGACGAGGGCGCCTTCACCGCCATCGCCAACCATGCGCGCACCGCGACGAGCCGCTTCGACGACTTCATCGAGCCGGCGGCCGAGGTCGCCCACACGCTCTACGCCACGCCCGCGCTCGCCACGAGCCACGACGCCGTGCGCATCGACACCGGCACGCCGCTGTTCATGCGCGCACCCGGCGAGGCGCCGGGGTCGATCGCGCTGGAAAGCGCGGTCGATGAGATGGCGCACGCCTGCGGCATGGACCCGCTCGCCTTCCGACTGAAGAACTACGCGGAAACCGAACCGATTTCGGGCAAGCCGTTCTCCTCCAAAGCGTTGCGCGAGTGCTACGCGCGCGGCGCCGAACGCTTCGGCTGGGCAAGCCGTCCGCTCCAGCCGCGACAGATGCGCGACGACAATGGATTGCTCGTCGGTTGGGGCATGGGTACGGCGACCTTCCCGGCGCTGATGTTCGCCGGCCACGCGCGGGCGGTGATCCGGGCGGACGGCGCCGGGGTCGTCGAGACCGGCGCGCACGACATGGGCCAGGGCGCCTGGACGGCGTTCGCCCAGGTGGCGGCGGACGGGCTCGGCCTCCCGCTGGAGCGCCTCGAGTTCCGCTCCGGCACCTCCGACCTTCCCGATGCCGGCATCGCCGGCGGCTCCGCCCACACCGCTACGGTTGCCACCGCCATCCATCACGCCGGTGCAGACGTCATCGCCAAGCTCGCCGCGCTCGCCACCGCCGACGACCGCTCGCCCCTCTACGGCGCGGGCAATGCCGGCGTGGTCGCCCGCGACGGGCGGCTGCATCGCCGCGATGACGAAGGACGTTGCGAGAGCTACGCCGATATCCTCGCCCGCGCCGGATTGTCGGAGGTCGAGGGTGCCGGCACGGGCGTGCCCGACCCGGCCGCACAGCAACACTACGCCATGCACGCCCACGGCGCGGTGTTCGCGGAGGTGAAGGTCGATCCCGAGTTCGGCCAGGTCCGCGCGACGCGGCTCGTCGGCGCCTTTGCGGCAGGACGCATCATCAATCCGAGGCTGGTGCGCAGCCAGTACTACGGCGGAATGATCTGGGGCGTGTCCTTCGCGCTGCACGAGCAGGCGGTCACCGATCGGCGCACCGGCCGCATCATGAACGCCAACCTCGCGGAGTACCACGTGCCGGTGAACGCTGACGTGCCGTCGCTCGAGGCGATCCTCGTCGACGAGCACGACCCCCACGTCAACCCGCTCGGCATCAAGGGCGTCGGCGAGATCGCCATCACCGGTTCGGCCGGTGCGGTGGCCAACGCGGTATGGCACGCCACCGGCGTACGGGTGCGCCGGTTCCCCATCGCCCTCGAAGCGCTGTTGGCTGCGGCATGAGTGCAGCGACGGCACACGCGCCATGTGCCGTCGAGGACGCCCGCTCGGCCGACAAGTAAGTTTGGGCGAACAGGATAAGCATCGAACACGCGGTCATGCATCTTCGCAGGACGAGGGTGAGCTGAAGAATGGCGCCGGATCGACAACTTCGCGCCCAAGCACGAACCCGCTCCGCGAGACGCGCTCGGCGCGGTGTCGCGTAGCCGTGGTCGTTAGAGTGGGTTGAGAGAGGCCGGATCGAGCTCCGAGCATGAAGGGTCAACCTTCAGCTCGGGAACGATCCGATGTCCAACCAACCCACTCCGCGGCCCGTCAGCCCGCTGCGCCGGCGCATGCTCGAAGACATGGCCATGCGTGGCCTGCGCGAGGAGACGCAACGCAATTGCCTCCGTGATGTGAGCGGCTTCGCCCGGTTCCTCGGCCGCGCCCCGGATACGGCG
>CAXTMA010000218.1:0-7265 GCA_964245015.1 uncultured Beijerinckiaceae bacterium
CCAACGGCGGCATCTACGGCTCGCTGATGTCGACGCCGATCCTCAACGCGCCGCAAAGCGGCATCCTGGGCATGCACAAGATCCAGGAGCGGCCGGTGGCGGTGGCCGGCAAGGTCGAGATCCGCCCGATGATGTACCTCGCGCTGTCCTACGATCACCGCATCGTGGATGGGAAAGAGGCGGTGACCTTCCTGGTGCGGGTCAAGGAGGCGCTGGAAGATCCGGCGCGGCTGATCCTCGATCTATGATGATTCTAGCGGGCGCACTTGCGGCGGGGCTAGTCCTTTCGGCCGTAAGTGATTCAACTGCAGAATGTAAGTTTTACCTGCCCGATGAGGACGCTTGGCAGGAAGCGCCCTGCCCCGGCTTCGTATCGGCTTGGCTTGCGAATAAGCCGGGGGTCTTTTGCCGCCTTGAAGGAGGGCGAAGTCGGCTTTGCGGCTTCGGAACGATCGACATTCTACACCGCGCGAAGGCAGCCGGACGGATCCTGGTGCTTGCAAGATCATCCTGCCGAGACCGTTCCGTGCAGAAAAGACAACGGCGAGCCTATATTCAAACCCTGATCGGTTTCTTCAGCCCCGTCCCTATCGCAGTCACCAATCGCACGAGATGTAATGTCCTACGACCTCATCGTCATCGGCACCGGGCCCGGCGGCTACGTTTGCGCGATCCGCGCGGCGCAGCTCGGGTTACATGTGGCGGTGGTCGAAAAACGCCCGACCTTCGGCGGCACCTGCCTCAACATCGGCTGCATCCCCTCCAAGGCGCTGCTCTACGCGTCCGAGAAGTTCGAGGAGGTCACCCACGACTTCCCCGCGCTCGGCATCAGCGTCGGCAAGCCGAAGCTCGACCTCAAGGCGATGATGAAGCACAAGGACGACACCGTCGGTTCCAACGTCAGCGGCGTGTCGTTCCTGTTCAAGAAGAACAAGGTCGAGACCTTTCATGGGCTCGGCTCCATCGTCGCGCCCGACAAGGTCGAGGTCATGGGTGACGACGGCGCGACGCAGGTGCTGGACACCAAGGCGATCTGCATCGCCACCGGTTCGGAAGTCCTGCGGCTGCCGGGCGTGGAGATCGATGATCGCGTCATCGTCTCGTCGGAGGGCGCGCTGTCGCTGCCGGCCGTGCCGAAGACCATGGTCATCGTCGGCGGCGGCTACATCGGGCTGGAGCTTGGCTCGGTGTGGAGCCGGCTCGGCTGCAAGGTGGAAGTGGTTGAGTTCCTCGACCGCATCCTGCCGGGCATGGACGGCGAAGTGTCCAAGCAATTCCAGCGCACCTTGGAGAAGCAGGGCATCACCTTCAAGCTCGGGCGCAAGGTGGTCGGCATCGAGAAGCACGAGAATGGCGCCACCGTCCGCTTCGAGCCCAAGAATGGATCGAAGGATGGCGGCGCCGTCGAGACGATCGAAACGAGCGTGGTGCTGGTGGCCATCGGCCGCAAGCCGAACACCGACGGGCTCAACCTGGAGGCCGTCGGCGTCGAGCTGGACCGCGGCCGCGTGGTGGTCGGCGAGAGTTTTGAGACCAACGTGCCCGGCATCTACGCCATCGGCGACGTGATCCGCGGCCCGATGCTCGCCCACAAGGCCGAGGACGAGGGCGTGGCTTTGGCCGAAATGCTCGCCGGGCAGCACGGCCACGTCAACTACGGGGTGATCCCCGGCGTGGTCTACACCTCGCCCGAGGTGGCCGCCGTCGGCCGCACCGAGGAGGAGCTGAAGGCGGCCGGCATCACCTACAAAGTCGGCAAGTTCCCCTTCGCCGCCAACGGGCGGGCGCGGGCGATGCGGCACACCGAAGGCTTCGTCAAGGTGCTTGCCGACGCTGAGAGCGACCGGGTGCTGGGCGTCCACATCATCGGCCAGGGCGCCGGCGACCTGATCGCGGAAGCCGCCGTGCTGATGGAGTTCGGCGGCTCGTCGGAGGATCTGGCGCGTACCTGCCACGCCCATCCGACCCTGACGGAGGCGCTGAAGGAGGCGGCGATGGCGGTGGAGAAGCGCGCCATCCACATGTGAGGACCTCCGGTCGGCGGGGGCGCTCGATTATCCGCCCGGGATGGGAAAGCGGCCGTTGCGGCGTGTCAACCGCCATGCGCGCTTGCCTGCCCCTGTGATTGAACTGGGCGCCCGAACCGGGCGACCGGTAAGTCTCATCGCGGTGGCTCCGACCACCGGGCTGCAGCGGCGTCGAGGTTCGGCCGAGCATTTCCGGTCCGTCCTATCGCGCTGCCCTTAACATTTGTTATCCTGCGTAAGGATGACGTTAAAAGGATTGCTGCAACAATCGCTGGCTTTTGATCGATTGATCCTGCGCATGAGGTGCGAGCTTGCCGATGCGGCTATCGATTGGAACGAAATTTGGACTATCCACCGCGTTCTTCACCGCCGTCGTCATGCTCATCTGCGCAAACCTCGCATGCCGGCGTGTTCGAACAGGCGAGGAAGCGCGTGCAGCGGAAATAGCGACCGCAACAGCGTCCCACGTCGATGCCGCAGTCCGCATCGTGTTCGAAAGCGCCTTCGATGTCCTTGGCGCTGCTCACGACTCGTTGCTGTCGTTCAAGGACGCAGGGATCAACGATCCGCAAGTCTACGACGCCGTCGTGAAGCGGGTGATCGACTCCGACCGGTTCGGTGCCTGGCTCGTTTGGGACGGCTCCGATGCGCCGCCGGGCAAGCGCGACGCCGAGGGTAGGCTGGCCTTCTATTGGCACCAGAACGGAATGGAGATGCTCCGCGACGCGGTCCCTCAGGAGATCCTCGCCAGTGATCTGTACCGGATCCCTCGAACGCGCAAATCCGCGTTCCTGCTCGAGCCGCATGTCATCGACGCGGAAAACAGCGATCCCACCTTGGTGACGTCCTTCTCGCAACCTCTCGAACACGAAGGAAGGGTCGTCGGCGCGTTGGCCGTTGACGTGAAGCTTGACGCGATCGCCAGCGCTCTTGGTGCGATCACGTTGCCGAAAGGTGCCTCCATCGCCGTGATCTCCGATGGTGGAGTCGTCGCAATGACCAATGCTGCCGACGGGCAGATCGGCAGACCTGTCACGACACTCGGCCCAAATCTGTCGCGCCTTTTCGACATGGCCAAGAAAGGGGAAAAAGCGGACCTCCTGCCGATCCTGAACGGCAAGGAAAAGCTCCTCGCGTCCTGGAGCAGGATCCACTTCAACGGCGTGCAGAACCCCTGGTATCTCCTGCTGCAGTTGCCCGAGCGCTCGTTCACGACGACCGGGGACGGGCTGTTCCTGATCGCGCTTTTCGCAGCTGCCATGCTGGCGATCCTTTTGATCGTCCTGGCGGTGATGAACCTGATCGTCACCCGCCCGCTTCAAAACCTGTCCGCGATCATCACCGGACTGGGCACGGGACTTTTCGATTACAGCATTCCCGGACGCGAGCGGACCGACGAGGTCGGCGACATCGCGCGGGCTGTCGACCGCCTCCAGCAGAGCGGCCTCGACATAGCCCGATTGCACGAAGCGAACGGCGAGCGCGAGTATCAGCGGCAGCGCGGGCGACGTGAGGAGCTGGACAACATCTCCTCCCGCTTTTCTCGATCCATCGAGGCCATGGCGGCGATCCTTTCCGAGGTGGCGCACACCGTCGAGACGCGATCGCGGGAAGTGTCCGGCGCGACAAGGATCTCCTTCGACCTGCTCGGAAAGGTGTCCGACGCCGCTTCGGCGGCACAGGCGAGCATGGCCTCCGCGGCACACGCAAGCTCCTCACTGGCCACCACCGTTGGCGCGATCGGCGCGGAGATAGGTGCCGGCCGCGTGGCTTCAGAGAAAGTGGAGCAGAGGGCGTCGTCGACCGACTCTTCCATCCGCGATCTCAAGAGGACGATCGCCTCGATCGACGAGGTCGCGACGCTCATCCGCGAGGTCGCCGGCAAGATCAACCTGATCGCGCTCAACGCCACGATCGAGGCGGCCAGGGCCGGCGAGGCGGGCCGCGGCTTCGCCGTGGTCGCCCAGGAAATCAAGAGCCTCGCGATGCAGACGTTCAAGGCCACGGAAGAGATCAGCTCGTTGATCACGGCCGTTCACGAAGCGTCCAACCTTGCCGAAACGGATGTCGCCGGAATGACGCAGGCATTCGACGAGATGCGCGCGATTTCGTCCGGCATCACGCGCGTCCTGGAGGTCCAGCTCGGGGCGACGGTCGAGATCGCCGACGTCGTGGGAGCTGCGACGCGGGGTACCGCCGGCGTCGCCATGGATGTGAGGCAACTCGTCCGGTCATCGCACCAGGTCTCGGAAGCAGCCGACATCATGCTTGTGCAATGCGGCGCGCTTTCGAAGGAGGTCCACGGCCTCAATGCCGAGGTCGGGACGTTCCTGGGATTCCTGCAAGCTGCGTGACCGTTCGAGCAGATCGACCGGCGCGAGTCTTCGGCGCTCGATCAGGTTGCTTCCCCGGATCAGATCACACGCTTGGCCGGACGTGCGGCATCCGGTAGCCAACACACCGAATGCCGGGACTAAACACCTAAGCAGGTTTCGCAAAAGTGCCCCGCGGTTTTGCGATCAACACCTGCGGCCCATCAAAGAGCTAAGCGGGTGAAGCGTTGGCCTGCCAACGCGAACCTGCTTAGGTCGTCTCCTTCTCGGGCGACGGCGACCTTGCCATGCTGATGAGCGGTCGCTGCCTCGCCGGAGGGCCGTGCCGCCCTCGATAGGGCGATCACCAACCATGACGTCCTCGATCCCCGCGTCGTCGCGACCGCGGGAAACGTCAAGTCCCTTCGGAGGTGGCGATGGCGGATCGATGCCGCGCCGATCCGTCCCGCCCGATGAGCAGCACCAGCGCCGAGGCGGCGAGGCAAACTAAGCCGGAGGCGACGAAGGCCACGGCATAGTTGCCGGTCGTCGTTCTCACGATGCCGGCGCCCCAGGCGGCCGCAGCGCCGCCGAGCTGGTGGGCGGCCTGGATCCAGCCGAACATCAGCGCCGCGTTCTCCTTGCCGAAAGCCCGCTCGCTGAGCCGCAGGGTCGGCGGCACTGTCGCGATCCAGTCGAGCCCATAGAACACCGCGAACAGGGAAAGGCCGTAGAAGCTGACATCGAAGGCGAGCGGCAGATACATCAGCGACAGGCCGCGCAGCCCGTAGTACCAGAACAGCAGCACGCGGCTGTCGTAGCGATCGGTCAGCCATCCCGAGGCGGTGGTGCCGATCAGGTCGCAGACGCCCATCAAGGCGAGGATGCCGGCAGCGCGCACCTCGGGAATGCCGTGGTCGACGCAGGCCGGGATCAGATGGGTGCCGATCAGCCCGCTCGTTGAAGCGCCGCACACGAAGAAGCTGCCGGCCAGCAGCCAGAAATCGCGCGAAGCGAACCCGAGCCTCAAGGCACCCAAGGCCCGCAGGACGGGATTGCCGGCGGCGACCGGCGCCGGCTCGACCTTTGAGCCGCCATAGGGCGGCAGGCCCATCTCGGCGGGCCGGTCGCGGACGAAACGCGCGACGACGGGCACCAGAACCAGCGCGGCCGCGGCAACGGCAAGCGAGGTGGCCCGCCATCCCAGGTCGGTGGCGGCCTTGGCGAGCACCGGCAGGAACAGGAGCTGGCCGGTGGCGCTGCTGGCGGTGAGAAGCCCGACCACCAGGCCGCGCCGGGTGGCGAACCAGCGGTTGGCGACGGTGGCGCCGAGAACCATCGCGATCATGCCGCTGCCGACGCCGACCATGATGCCCCAGAGCAGGACGAGCTGCCAGATCGCGCGCATGAACACGGTGAGACCGGCTCCGCAGGCCAGCAGCAGCAGCGCCGCGCAGATCGCCCGCCGCAGCCCGAAACGCTCCATCACGGCAACGGCGAAGGGGCCGACCAGTCCGTAGAGCATGATGTTGACGGCGACCGCGCCGCTGATGCCGGCCGTTGACCATCCGAACTCCTGCTTCAACGGCACGATCAGCACGCCCGGCGTCGAGCGGACGGACGCACCGACGAGCAGCACCAGGAAGGTCACGCCGGCGACGATCCAGGCATAGTGCAATCCGGCCGGGTGCCGCGGCTTCTCACCCGCCGTTGCTTGATTCGTCGGCCCAGTCATCACGCGGCTCCTCCCTCGAAGTCGACGTTTTCCACGCGCTTCAGCACGCCCCGCAGCTCCGCCGCCCTTGCCGGGCCGAACGCGCCGGCGAAGCGGGACTCCGCGCCGGCCCACAGCGCCCGCGCCTGCCGCACCAGCTCCGCGCCGCCGGGCGTCAGCGCGATCAGGCGGCTGCGACGGTCCGGCACGCCGACGCGCAGGGCGCGGAAGCCGCGGGCTTGGAGCGGCAGCAGCAGATGCCCGAAGGTCGACCCGTCCATGACCAGACGTTTGGCAAGGTCGCGCACCCTCATCGGCCCGAAGAGGTTCAGCCGCGACAGGATCGCATACTGGTTCAAGCCGATGCCGGCCGGAGCCAGGGGCGCGTCGTAGAGCCTGGTGAGGTGGCGGGCGGCCTGCCGCAGGGCTGCGCAGGTGCATTCGGGCAGAGTGTCGGTCGGTTCATCACCGCGCCGGCGCCGGGAAGACTGGCCGGGAGATGCCGGCAGCGCGGGCCCGATCACGGGCCTGCCGGCGAGTTCGCCGCACGCGCGAGGCGGTCGTCGCTGGCGCGAAGCGCGCGGGCGAGGTCGGCATCCCTGACGGCAGCGAGGGCGGCGATGACGGCAAAGGCGATGTCGGGGTCCCACGAGGCGAGCACGAGGTCGCCGCCGCCGCGGATGGTGGCGGCGGCATGGGCGGCGAGGTGCGTCCGGTACGGTGCCATCGCCGCATCGTCGGTGACGAGGATTCCGTCGAAGCCGAGCGTGCCCCTGAGCACGGCGATGAGCGCCGGCGAGGCGGATGCGGGGCGAAGCGGGTCGAGTCCATCGACGATGAGATGGCTCAGCATCACCCATGGCCTGGGACCGCCGGCGGCGGTGAGATCGCGAAAGGGGGCGAGGTCGCGCGCCTCGATCGCCGGCCTGTGCGCGGCGGCGACGTGGGTGTCGACGGTGACGTCGCCGAGGCCGGGGAAGTGCTTGATCGTGCAGCGCACGTTCCGCGCGGCGAGCACCCGGCAGTAGCGATCGGCGTCGCGCGACACCACGCCCGGGTCTGGCGACAGGCTGCGCAGGGCGATGCGGGAATTGCGGTCGCCGGGGTCGAGACGCCCGCGCGTGACGTCGACCACGGGAGCGAAGTTCACGTCGACGCCGAGGCGGGCGAGAGCGCCGGCCACCGCGCCCGCCGCGGCGGCGAGCGCATCCG
>CAXTMA010000219.1:0-7247 GCA_964245015.1 uncultured Beijerinckiaceae bacterium
GCTCGCGTACCGGATGAAAAGCGGGAGGAGGGCGGGTTGGCCATGGCGGAGGAGGGTAGCGCGAATGCGGGCGCGGCGGAACAGGCCGCGCGCCTGCTCGCGTGGTACGACCGCCATAGTCGGCGGCTGCCGTGGCGCGGCGAGCCCGGCGCGCCCGTCGACCCCTATGCCGTATGGCTCTCGGAGGTGATGCTGCAGCAGACCACCGTTGCCGCCGTGAAGGGGTATTTCGCCACCTTCCTGTCGCTGTGGCCGAACGTCGGCGACCTCGCGGCGGCGCCGGTCGAGGAGGTGATGCGGCGCTGGGCCGGGCTCGGCTACTATTCACGGGCGCGCAACCTCCACGCCTGCGCCAAGCTCGTCGCCGAGCGCGGCGGACGCTTTCCCGACACGGAGGCGGAATTGCTCGCCCTACCCGGCGTGGGCCCCTACACGGCGGCGGCGGTGGCGGCGATCGCCTTCGGGCGCCGGGCGGTGGTAGTGGACGGCAACGTCGAGCGGGTCATCACCCGCCTCCACGCCCTCGCCGCGCCGATCCGCGACAGCCGGCCGGCGATCCGCGCCCACGCCGCCGCGCGCACCCCCGATCGTCGTTGCGGCGACTACGCGCAGGCGATGATGGATCTCGGCGCCACGATCTGCGTGCCGCGCCGGCCGGTCTGCGCCCTGTGCCCTCTCGCCGATGGCTGCCTCGCCCGGTGCGCCGGCCGGCAGGACGAGCTGCCGGTGCGTCCGCCACGCGCCGAGCGGCCGCTGCGCTGCGGCTCGGTGTTCTATGTCCGGCGCGCCAGTCGGATAGGCGATCAGGTGCTGGTGCGGACCCGCGAAGCGCGCGGCCTGCTCGGCGGCATGACCGAATTCCCCGGCAGCGCCTGGGATGCCGATGGCGACCCGCAGGGCGGCAGCCGGCCGTTGCCGGTCGCCTTTGCGACCGCGGCCGAGCCGGTGGAGCACGGCTTTACCCACTTCACGCTGCACCTCGATGTTCATGCCGCCGTGGTCGGAGCGGGCGTCGCGGCGCCGCCCGGCTGCCGATGGGTTGCGGAAACCGGGCTCGCCGACGAAGCGCTGCCAACCTTGATGCGCAACGTCGCCGCGGCCGGGCAGACCCTGCTCGCGGCTCGGCACAGCCACCCTTCGGACGTTCTCGCCCTGGAGTCTTCGCGTTGACCGACAATGCCGGCCAGATCACCTACTGGAACGAGGTCGCCGGCCCCAAGTGGGTCGCCGGACAGCAGCGGCTCGACCGGCTGATGGCGCCGCTGACGCGGGAACTGCTCGCCGCCGCCGCCGTGCGGCCGGGCGACTCCGTTCTCGATATCGGTTGCGGTTGCGGCGAGCTGGCGCTGCGGCTCGCCGAGGCGGCCGGGCCGGACGGGCGGGTGCTGGCGGTGGATGTGTCCGGGCCGATGCTGGCGCACGCGCGCACCCGCGGCGCCGTGCTCGCCGGGGCTGCGCCGATCGAGTGGCGGCTGGCCGACGCCATGGTCCATCCTTTTGGCGGCGACCGCGACCTTGCCGTGTCGCGCTTCGGCGTGATGTTCTTCGACGACCGCGCGAGGGCCTTCGCCAACCTGCGCCGCAGCCTCAAAGCCGGCGGCCGGGTTGCCTTCCTGACGTGGCGGCGGCGGTCGGAGGTGGAATGGATGCAGGCGCCGATCAACTGGCTGGCCTCGATCGTGCCGGCGCTCCCCAGCCTCGACAGCGAGCCCGGGCCTTTCGCGCTGGGCGACGGCGAAGCGACCTGCGCGGTGCTGGCGGCGGCCGGCTTCCATGCCGTCGCCCGCCGCCCGGTCGACCTCGCCCTGACGATCGGCGCCACGCTCGACGAGGCGACCTCGCTGCTGATGGACACCGGCCCAGCGGCCGGCCTCGTCCGCGATGGGCCCCCCGAGCTGCGCGTCCGTGCCGAGGCAGTGCTGCGCGATCACCTTCGCCCGCTGCAAGGAGCCGATGGGGTGAGGATGGGTGCCGCCTGCTGGATCTATACCGCTTCGGCGTCGCCGATGAAGGCGTCGCAGCCTCAAGCCCCGATCACGCCCCGGTGAGGATCTGGAACGGTTCTCATCGCCGCGGGGTTTGGCGGACGCGTCCGGCATGTGGCCGGGGCGGAGAGATCCATGTCAGACACCAAGGACCGCGGCTTCGACCGCCGCGGATTTCTGCGGGCATCCGCGACGGGCGCGGCGCTGCCCCTCGTCGCCGACCGCTTCGGCGGCCAGGCCAAGGCGGCACCCGAGGCGCAGGCGACGCGCTCGCCGCTGATCCCGGTGACGCTGCGAATCAACGGGCAAACCCACCAGCTCGCGCTTGATCCCCGCACCACGCTGCTCGACGCCCTGCGCGAGCACGTCGGCCTGACCGGATCCAAGAAAGGCTGCGGCCACGGGCAATGCGGCGCCTGCACCGTCCACCTCGACGGGCGCGGCGTGAACAGCTGCCTGCAGCTCGCCGTCGCCGCGCAGGGCTACGAGATCACCACCATCGAGGGTCTCGCCGGAGCGGGCGGCGACCTGCACCCGCTGCAGCAGGCCTTCATCGATCACGACGCCTTCCAGTGCGGGTACTGCACCTCGGGGCAGATCATGTCGGGCGTGGCCTGCATCAAAGGCGGCCACGCTGGGAGCGACGATGCGATCCGCGAGTACATGAGCGGCAATCTCTGCCGCTGCGCCGCTTACCCCAACATCGTCGCCGCGATCAGCGACGCCAAATCGAAAATGGGAGCCTGAGCGGTGCGCCCCTTCGCCTATGAAACCGCCGGGAGCCCGCGCGAGGCGGTCGCCGCGGCCAGCAACGCCACCGGCCCTTCCCACGTTGCCTCCGACACGCAGTTCCTCGCCGGCGGCACCAACCTCGTCGACCTGATGGCGCTGGACGTGATGCGGCCGGCCCGCCTCGTCGACATCAACCCCCTCGCCAAGGATCCCGACGCCAGCCGCATCTCCGTTTCGCCTAAGGGGCTTCGCCTTGGCGCCCTGGTGCGGATGTCGCAGCTGGCCGCCGACGAGACGGTGAAGCGCGATTACCCCGTGATCGCGCAAACGATGGCGCTCGCCGCGTCTTCGGGACTGCGCAACATGGCGAGCCTGGGCGGCAACATGCTGCAACGGACCCGCTGCTCGTATTTCCGCGACACGTCCTTCGCCCAGTGCAACAAGCGTCAGCCCGGCAGCGGCTGCGCCGCGCTCGACGGGATCAACCGCGCCCATGCCGTGCTCGGCACCAGCGACCAATGCATCGCAACCTACGGCGGCGATTTCGCCCAGGCGCTGATCGCGCTCGACGCGGTGCTGGAGGTCATCGGCGCCAATGGCGCCAGGGCGATCCGCTTCGCAGAGTTGCATCGCGAGCCCGGCCGGACGCCCGACGTCGAGACGGTTCTCAATCCCGGCGAGCTGATCGCGGCGATCCAGGTGCCGGCCTCGGCCGACACCCGGCGCTCGATCTACGTCAAGGTGCGCGACCGCGCGTCCTATGCCTATGCGCTGGCCTCGGCGGCGGTGGTGCTGGACTTGGCCGAGGACAAGACCGTGCGCCGCGCCCGCATCGCGCTCGGCGGCGTCGCCACCGTTCCCTGGCGGGCCAGCGAGGCGGAAGCATCGCTTCAAGGCAAGGCGTTGACCGAGGCTGCCGCCCAGGCCGCCGCCGACGCAACCTTTGCCGGCGCGATGACGCGCGAGGGCAACGCCTACAAGGTGCCGCTGGGCAAGGCGACGCTGGTGCGCGCCCTTCTCGAAGCCGCCGCGATGGAGGTGTGATGAGCAACGCAGCGCCCGAACCCAAGACCAACCAGGGCCAGCCCGTGCCCCGCGTCGATGGCCGCCTCAAGGTGACGGGCGGCGCGCCCTACGCCGCCGACGTCGCCGTGAAGAACCCGGCGTTCGCCGTTCTGGTGATGAGCGCGATCGCCAGGGGAACCATCACGGCGATCGACGAGGGCGAGGCCCGCTCGGTCGACGGCGTGCTCGACATCTACAGTCACAAGAACATGGGCGACGCCCTCACGGCGGTGAAGTTCAAGTCGATGGGCGGTCCGTCCTCGACGTCCATCGTGCCGCTGTCCTCGGCCAAGGTGTGGCACGCCGGGCAGATCGTGGCGATGATCGTCGCCGACCGCTTCGAGGCGGCGCAGGACGCAGCGCATCGGCTGAAGATCGCCTATGCGGCGGAGGCGCCGTCGGCGACCTTCGGCTCGCCGGGGGCGACGGAAAAGCCGCTCGACAAGGCCAATCAAGCCAAGAAGTTCGACAATCCGCACGTCGGCGACTTCGCCGGTGCCTATGCCGCCGCGCCGGTGAAGATCGAGGCGGAATATGCCACGCCGACGCAGCACCACAACCCGATCGAGTTGTTCGCCACTACCTGCGCCTGGGACGGTCCCAACCTGACCATCCACGAGCCCAGCCAGTCGGTCTACGGGCTGCAGCACGGCGCCGCGGCGGAACTGAAGGTCGATCCGTCGCGCATCCGGGCGCAAAGCCCGTATGTCGGCGGCGCCTTCGGGTCCAAGGGCACGATCACGCCGCGCACCGCTCTGGTTGCGATCGCGGCGCAAAGGCTCGGGCGGCCGGTCAAGCTCGTCGCCTCGCGCCAGGACGGCTTCACCGTGTCGACGTTCCGGGCGGAAACGCGGCATCGCGTGAAGCTCGCCGCCGATCACGATGGCCGCCTGCTCGCCCTGTCGCACGAGGGATGGGAGCTGACGTCGCGCCCCGACGATTATTCCGTCAACGGCACCGACGCCACCACCCGGATGTATGCCTGCGCCAACGTCGCCAGCAACGTCACCCTGGTCAACGCCGACCGATCGACGCCCGGCTTCATGCGCGCTCCGGCGGAGCTGCCCTACATGTTCGCGCTGGAATCGGCGATGGACGAACTGGCGGAAGCACTCGGGATGGACCCGATCGAGTTGCGCCGGCGCAACGACACGATGAAGGAGCCGATCGGTGGGCTGCCGTTCACCAGCCGTTCGATGGCCGAGTGCTTCGCGCAAGGCGCGAAGGCGTTCGGCTGGGAGCGCCGCAACCCCAAGCCGCGTCAGGTGCGGGATGGCGACTGGCTGGTCGGGTCGGGCTGCGCCATGTCGTGCTATCCCAGCCAGCAGGCCCCGGCGGCGGTCCGCGTTCGTCTCGACGCCGACGGCAGCGCCCACGTCGCCACCGCAGCGGCGGAGATCGGCACCGGCGCCTACACGGTGATCGCGCAAACGGCCGCCGTCCGGCTCGGCCTCGATGTCGGCAAGGTCAAGGTGACGATGGGCGACACCATGCTGCCGCCCTCGCCGATCGCCGGTGGCTCGATCACCACTGCCAGCGCCTGCAACGCGGTGGTGATGGCCTGCGATGCCATCCTGAAGCGGCTCGGGGAAGAGGGCGGCGACAAATCTTCGAAGGGACCGCCGGTGAAGGAGGGACGGCTGGTGTCGGACGGTGCCGGCCCGGAGGCGCTGGCCAAGGCCTTCGGCCGGATCAACGCCGGGGCCGTGGAGGAATACGCCGAGTTCGTGCCCCACGGCTCGCAGCCCGGCGCGATGGCCAAGCTTTACAAGGGGAACACCACCATCGTCGGCGGCACCAAGGACAAGGACCGCATCATGTTCTCGTTCGGCGCGCAGTTCGCGGAGGTGCGCGTCCACGCCCGCACCGGCGAGGTCAGGGTGCCGCGCCTCGTCGGCGCCTTCGCCGCCGGTCGCATCGTCAACACCCGCACGGCGCACAGCCAGCTGATGGGTGGGATGATCTTCGGCCTGTCCTCGGGGCTGCTGGAGGCGACGGAGATCGATCGGGGGCGGGCACGCTACACCAACGACAACCTCGCCGACTATCTCGTGCCGGTGTGCGCCGACATCGGCACCGTGGAGGTGATCATGGTCCCGGAGGAGGATCGCGAGATCAACCCGCTCGGCATCAAGGGCATCGGCGAACTCGGCGCGGTGGGCGGCTCGGCGGCGCTGGCCAATGCGGTCTACAACGCCACCGGCATCAGGGTGCGGGAGCTGCCGGTGCGCCTGGAAGCGCTGCTGCGGGCCTGACGCGGGCAACCCGGCCGGATCAGTCCGCGATCCGGCTGTGGTGGCGGCCGTAGAAGAGGTAGATGGCTAGGCCGATCAGCAGCCAGACGAGAAGCCGTATCCAGGTATCGGCCGGCAGGCCGGCCATCACGAAGATCGAGCCCAGCGCGCCGACCGGCGCCACCAGGAAGACGGCCGGCGAGCGGAACGGGCGTTCGCGGGCGGGCTCGCGCAGGCGCAGCACCAGCACGCCCGCGCACACCACCACGAAGGCGAACAGGGTGCCAATGCTGACGAGTTCGCCCACCAGCCCAATCGGCAGCAGGCCGGCCAGCACCGTCACCAGCACGCCGATGATGATCGTTACCACATAGGGCGTGTGGAAGCGCGGGTGGATCGTCGACACCGCACGCGGCAGCAGGCCGTCGTGGGCCATCGCGTAGAGCACGCGGCTTTGCCCCAGCAGCAGAACCAGGATCACCGAGCTGAGGCCGAGGATGGCGCCGATCTTGATGATCGGCTTCAGCCAGAACAGGCCGATGGCATCGGCGCCGACGGCGATCGGGGCGGGATCGTTGAGCCGGTCGAACGGGATGATGCCGGTGATGACGTAGCTCACCATGACGTAAAGAACGGTGCAGATGGCCAGCGAGCCCAGGATGCCGAGCGGCATGTTGCGCTGCGGGTTCTCGGCCTCCTGCGCGGCGGTGGACACCGCATCGAAGCCGACGTAGGCGAAGAACACCACCGCCGCCCCGCGCAGCACCCCGCTCAGACCATAAATGCCGAACTGCCCGTCGTTGGGCGGGAGAAAGGCGCCCGCCGGGTTCTTGCCGGGCACGATCCAGTTGCTCTGCTTCACGTACCAGATGCCTGCCAGCACGAAGAGGAGCACGATGGCGACCTTCATCATGACGATGATGTTGTTGACCCGCGCCGACTCGTTGATGCCGATCACCAGAAGCGCGCTGATCGCCACGATGATCAGCATCGCCGGCACGTTGAGCACGGCGCCGGTGCTCGACCAGGTGTGGCTGTGTGGATCGAAAGCGAAGGGCGCCTTGGCGATCGCCCCCGGCAGCGGCAGGCCGATGTCCTTGAGCAGGCTCGCGACATAGCCCGACCAGCCGATCGCCACGGTGACGGCGCCCACCGCGTACTCCAAGATGAGGTCCCAGCCGATCATCCAGGCGACCAGCTCGCCCATGGTGGCGAAGGCGTAGGTGTAGGC
>CAXTMA010000220.1:0-7239 GCA_964245015.1 uncultured Beijerinckiaceae bacterium
AGCCAGCTCGCGGCGACAACCGTGGCGAGGCTGCCGACAGCCAGCAGCCCGGCGCGCCGCCTCGACGCGATGGCTAGATCTCCACCCGCACGCCGGCGCCCTCGTGCATCTCGCCGATCACCGCCGTCTGCCGGAAGCCGGCCCCCCGGCCCCGCGCCCCCCCCCCCGCCCCCCCCCCCGCGCGCCCCCCCCCCCGCCCCGCCCCCCGCCGCGGGTCTGCCGGAAGCCGGCCGCCTGGCAGCGGGCCACCACGTCGGCCGCCCGATCGGCGCGCACGGCGACGAGCAGGCCGCCGCTCGTCTGCGGATCGCAGAGCAGGCCCCGCCGCCAGTCGGGGAAACCGTCGGGCATGACCACCTCAGAGCCGTAGCTCGCCCAGTTGCGGCCCGCCGCGCCGGTGCCGTAGCCGGACACCGCCAGCTCCGTCGCACCCTTCAGCACCGGCACGGCGGCGGCCCGCAGGGTGGCGGCGAGCCCGGCGCCGCGGCACATTTCCAGGAGGTGGCCGAGAAGGCCGAAGCCGGTGACGTCGGTGACGGCGTGCACGGCTTCGAGGTCGGCGAGTTCGGTGCCGACCGTGTTGAGCCTGGTGGTCGAGGCGACCATCTCCTGGTAGCCCTCGGCCGACAATTGGTTCTTCTTCATCGCGGCCGAGAAGATGCCGACGCCGATCCCCTTGGTGAGGATCAGCGCGTCGCCAGCCCTGGCGGTGGCATTCCTCAGCACCTTGTCGGGATGCACCATGCCGATGGCGACGAGGCCGTAGATCGGCTCGGGCGTATCGATCGAGTGTCCGCCCAGGATGGGAATGCCGGCGTCGGCGCACACCGAAGCGCCGCCGGCGAGGATGTCCTGCGCCATTTCAACCGGAATCGTGGCCACCGGCATGCCGACGAGGGCCAGCGCGAACAGCGGCCGCCCGCCCATCGCGTAGACGTCGGACAGCGCGTTGGTGGCGGCGATGCGGCCGAAGTCGCGGGGGTCGTCGACGATGGGGGTGAAGAAGTCCGTGGTGGCGATGATCGCCTGCGTGTCGTTGAGGCGGTACACCGCCGCATCGTCGGCCGTTTCCGTGCCCACGAGGAGGTCGGCCGAGGGCACGGGCAGCGGCATCTTCTTCAGGATGTCCTGCAGCACGGCCGGTGCCAGCTTGCAGCCGCATCCGCCGCCGTGAGCCATTTCGGTCAAGCGCTTTGGGTGGAGGGTCAAGACGCGGGCTCCCGAGGGCCGTGGTTGCCGGGCTGCATAGCACGGCGCGGCGCGGACTCAATCTGCCCCCACCTTTGTCGGGTGCCCTTGACGCACCGGGCCTCACACCCAGAAGGTGCGCGCGCCGCAGGGCGATCCGGAGGATCCGAGCGTGAAGCGACGTGTGCTGTTATTCCTCATCCTCGGCTCGGCCAGTCTCGGCCTGGCCGCGCACCCGGCCGGAGCCGACCCCCAATCGACCTCTAAGCCGACCTTCGTGTTCACCGCCATCCCCGACCAGGACGAGTCCCGGCTGGCCGAGCGCTTCGGCCGCGTCGCCACCTATCTTGAGGGCAAGCTCGGCGTTCCCGTGAAATACGTTCCGGTGAAGTCCTATCCCGCCGCCGTCACCGCCTTCACCAACAACGAGGTGCAGCTCGCCTGGTTCGGCGGCTTCACCGGCGTCCAGGCGCGTGCCGCCGTGCCCGGCTCGCTCGCCATCGCCCAGGGCGAGGAGGACAAGCAGTTCAAGAGCTACCTCATCGCCAATGCGGCCACCGGCCTGAGCAAGGGCGACGGCTTTCCCAAGGCGATCGCCGGCAAGACCTTCTCATTCGGCTCGCGCGCCTCGACGTCGGGCCGGGTGATGCCGGAATACTTCATCCGCCAAGCCTTCGGAAAGGGGCCGGACGACGTGTTCCCCAAGGTCGGCTTCTCCGGCGACCACACCCGCACCATCCAGCTCGTGCAGTCGGGCGCTTATCAGGTCGGTGCCGTCGACTATTCGGTGTGGGAGCTGGAAAAGAAAGCCGGCCGCGTCGATGGAGCCAAGGTCGGGGTGATCTGGGAGAGCCCGCCTTTCCCCGACTACCAGTGGACGGTGCGCGGCGACGTCGACAAGCGCTTCGGCGCCGGTTTCGCCGACAAGCTCAAGGCCGAGCTGATCGCGATCCACGAACCCAAGATCCTCGAACCGTTCGGCCGCTCGAAGTTCGTCGCCGCCGACAATGCCGAATACAAGCCGGTGGAGGATGTCGCCCGGCAGAGCGGCCTGCTCAACTGAGCGGAGGGCACGACGGGGCGGCGGCGCAGGGATCGGACGCACTGGCTGTCCTTCGCGCCGCCAGCCTCGGCTATCCCGGCCGCCCCGTGCTGCGCGACGTCGACCTCGCCATCCGTCCGGGCGAGCGGGTGGCGCTGCTCGGCCGCTCGGGCGCCGGCAAGTCGACGCTGCTCAACGCGCTTTATGATCGAATGGGAGGCCAAGCGGCGCTGATCCCGCAGGCGGCGGCGCTGGTGCCGCAGCTCTCCACCTTCCACAACGTCTACATGGGCCGGCTCGACCGGCACGGGATCGCGCGCAACCTGCGTGAACTCGTCTGGCCGGCGCGGGCGACGCTGGACGAGGTCGGCGCCGTGCTCGACCGCGTCGACCTCGCCCCGGCGATCCGGCAGCGCGCCGGCTCGCTGTCGGGCGGGCAGGCGCAGCGCTGCTCGGTGGCGCGGGCGCTGTACAACGGGCGCCCGGTGGTGCTCGGCGACGAGCCGGTCTCGGCGCTGGACCGGCGGCAGGGCGCGGCCGTGCTCGCCGCAATGCGGGACGTCCACCCGACCAGCATCCTCGCCCTGCACGACGTGGCGCTCGCCCTGGAGCACGCGACGCGCCTCGTCGTGCTGCGCGCCGGCCGGATCGTGCTCGACGCGCCGAATGCCGGGCTGCGCGAGGCCGACCTCGCCGCCTGCACGGACGGCTGATGGTCCTATGGAGCGTCGCCGCTCATCCACAGCTCCTCGACGAAGCCGGGACGCACCTAAGCAGGTATCGCAAAAGTGCCCCGCGGTTTTGCGATCAAGACCTGCGGCCCATCAAGGAGCTAAGCGGGTGAAGCGTTGGCCTGCCAACGCGAACCTGCTTAGGTGCGGAACCGGTAGCCGCGGCGGAAGCCGTAGTCCGGCAGGATGTCCCCGACGACGGCCTGCACGCCCGCCGCGCCGACCGGACGCGCGGCCTCCTGGTTGATGCTGAGCAGCCTCGCCCGCCGCTTCGCCAGCAGGTCGAAGTAGCCGCGGCACACCGCTTCGCCCATCTCCGGGAACGAATCGCAGTTCACCACGACATCGGCGTCGAGGCTCGGGCCGAGGTCGTCGTCGGTGGCGAAGACGAGGTTGATGCCGCCCTCGACGGCGACCGGCCCGAAGCGCAGGGGCACGTCGGGCAGGCTGCGCGCCAGCGTGAAGTACTGCATCGCGGCGACGGTGGGCAGGTCGACGATCGTGTAGCCGCGGCAGCCCCGCAGCATCGCGTAATAGGCGACGCGGCCGAAGCCGCCGCCGATCTCGGCGAGGCGCGGCGCCGCTTGACTGGCCACCTCGATGGCGCGCAGCGCCGCGTAGAGGGCCTGGACGTCGCGGCCGTGCAGCACCGCGCCGCGCACCGCGAGGCCGAACAGCCCGTCGTGCACCACCGGCGGCACGATCTGGTGGCCGAGGAAGGCCTCGATGGCAGCCACCAGATCCTCGGAGCGGCTGGCGAGCGCGGCGCCGGCGGCGTCGAGGTCGGCGCATTCGACCCGCCGCAGGCCGAGGTACCGGGCGAGCGAGGCCAGCATGTCGTGGAACGGTAGAACCGCCGCCCGCCGGCCCTGCGGCGTGGCGCCGTTGGCGTCGGCACAGGCGACGGCGCCCTGGAACAGGCCGGACGAGGCCTTGCTCTTGTGGATGTCGACCATGCCGCGAGCGAGCGCCGCCGCATCGCTGCCGCGCAGGAGATCGAGCAGCGGGCGATGCCGCTTGGCGACGATGTCGGTCCACATCGGCCCGCGCGACACCGTTCCACCCCGACCCATCGTCGCGGCATACGCCTGCCAGTCCCGCTGCAACCGCGCGGCGACGGCGATATCGGCCTCGTCCACGGCGTGGACGGTCAGCCCAGGGCGCAGCACCGGCAGGCCCTGGCGCGCGCCGTTCATCAGCGCGCCGGCGTTCATGCCGCTGTCCAGACCGTCGAGCAGCCAGTAGCCGGTGCCGGCCACCTTGGCCGCCAGGGTTTCCGGTAGCACGGCGTCGTGCAGGGCGAAGGAGAAGGCGTGATGCCCATCGCCGAGGCCGCTGTCGCGCAGGTCCTGGCGGAAGCCGTCGGCGCGCGTTCGTCCGAGCAGGGCGCCGGCGGCGAAGACCTCGATGTCGAGGCGCGCGCCCGGCCTCAGCCGGTCGCGGACCCAGCCGGAGACACGGCCGGCGGCGACGCGGTCGAGGTAGCCGAGGAGGTCGGGTTGGTGAGGCCGGGCGAACCACATGGTGGATCGTTGATCGCGTCCGTGAGGCGGGATGGCAAGGCCCTGGCGCGAGCGGGGCGCCCGCTGGAGCGCCTCGCAGTGTTCGAGGCGGAACGACGATCCAGTGGCCTCGCTGCCTTCGGCAGGGGCGCGTGCCTGCGCGCGTGATAGGGTGAAACGCCCGCCTCCCCGTGCGAAGCGGGAGTGAGACCGCCCATAGGGAGACCACCCATGGCGATGCGCGCCCCGCCGCTCCGCCCGATACCACCGCTCGGCCGCGCCCCGGCCCTGGGCTACGGCTCGATCAGCCTAGCCTTCCTCGCCCTCGCTGCGGCCTGCTTGCTCCTAGCCGACCTCCACGTCACCGCCCTCGATCCCTGGGCCGACCTCGGCCGCTTCGCCGCCGGCTTCTTCCAGCCCGATTTCGCCGCGGTCACGGCCAAGGCCGTGGTGCTGACGCTGGCCTTCGCCGTGGCAGGCGTCGGCCTCGGCTCGGCCGCGGGCCTCGTGCTGTCGTTGGTGTTCGCCCGCTCGCGCGCCGTGCGCTTGGCTGCAGCGGCGCTGCGCTCGATCCACGAACTGTTCTGGGCGCTGCTGCTGCTGCAGGTCACCGGCCTGTCGGCGACCACCGGCGTGCTGGCGGTGGCGATCCCCTACGCCGGCATCTTCGCCAAGGTCTACGCCGAGATCGCCGAGGAGGCCGACCTCGCCGCCGAGCGGGCGCTGCCGGCCGGCACCGGCCTGGTGGCGCGCTTCGCCTTCACCCGCGCGCCGGTGCTCGCCGACGCCTTCCGATCCTACACCCTGTACCGGCTGGAATGCGGGCTGCGCTCGACGCTGGTGCTGGGCTTCGTCGGCATCCCCACGCTGGGCTTCGCCCTCGACGGCTATTTCAAGGACGGCTTCTACCCGGAGGCGGCCGCGCTGATCCTGGTGTTCTACGCGCTCATCGCCACGCGCGGCCTATGGGCACGGGCGGCGGCGCTGCCTTTCCTCATCATCGGCAGCGTGGTCGCCTTGGCCACCCTGACCGACAGCTTCACCGGCGATCCCATCGGCATGCGTCTCGCCCGCTTCGGCCATGCCCTGATGCCGGCGCCGCTGCGCCACCGGGCGCCCGATGGCGCTTCGCCCGAGCTTGCCACGACCCTGGCCGACACCGTGCACTGGCTGTGGCACATCCTCGCCGGAGAGGCGACGAGCGGCGTGGTTCAGACCCTGGTCCTGTCGCAGCTCGCGGCAGCGCTGGCGGCGACGGCGGCGCTGGTGATGTTTCCCGCCGTGAGCCAGCGCTTCAACGGCCGCCTCGGCCGCATCGCCGGGCGCGCCGGGCTGATCGGGCTGCGCGGCACCCCCGATTACGTGATGGCCTATGTGCTGCTGCAGCTGCTCGGGCCCTCGACCCTGCCGGCCGTCCTGGCGCTCGGCCTGCACAACGGCGGCATCATCGCGTTTCTCATCGGCCGCCACGCCGACGGCCTGACCTATCGCCGCGATGCGCCCGCCAACAGGCTCGACCTGTACGCCTACGAAACGGTGCCGCAGCTATACGGGCAGTTCCTGGCGCTGGTGTTGTACCGCTACGAGATCATCGTGCGCGAAAGCTCGATCCTTGGCATCCTGGGCGTACGCACGCTGGGCTACGGCGTCGATGCCGCGATCAACGAAGGCGCGCTCGACCGCGCCCTGGTTCTGCTCGTGGCGACCGGCGCGCTGTCGATCGCGATCGATGCGGGATCGCGTGCGCTGCGCCGGCGGCTGCGGGTGGATGCGCTGCCGACCCGGCTCGCCGAGGATGCGCGGCAGGCGGAGGCGTGAGCCTCAATCTTCCTGCGGCGGGTAGGCGTGCCATTCTCCGGCGTAGTCGCGCACTTTGGATCCGGCGAGGTAGTCCGGCCCGATCGGCGACTTGCCGTGGCCGCCGGGGATGTCGAGGACGTAGGCCGGCTGGCACAGGCCCGACACCCGGCCGCGCAACGCCGCCACCAGAGCCTGCCCTTCCGCGATGCTCAGCCGAAAATGCCCCGTGCCCGGCGCGAGGTCGGGATGGTGGAGGTAGTACGGCTTCACCCGCGCCTCGACGAAGCCGCGCATCAGCGCCGCCAACGTCTCGGCATTGTCGTTGACGCCGCGCAGCAGCACGCTCTGGCTGACCAGCACGAAGCCGGCATCGGCGAGGCGCGCGCAGGCGGCGCGGGCAGCGACCGTCAGCTCGCGCGGATGGTTGGCGTGAACCGCCACGTACACCGTCTTGTTCGCCGCCGCGAGCGCCGCGATCACCGCGCCGTCGACCCGCGCCGGCGCCACCACCGGCAGCCGCGTATGCACCCGCAGGATCTTCACATGGGCGAGCGGCGCCAAACCGGCACAGGCCTCGGCCAAGCGGCGCGGCGCCAGGGCGAGCGGATCGCCGCCGGTGAGGATCACCTCCCAGATGTTGCGGTCCGCCGCGACGTAGGCCAGCGCCCCCGCGAGGTCCGCCGGCGACAGCGCGGCCGGCTGGCCGGCGCCGCCCACCGTCTCCCGGCGGAAGCAGAAGCGGCAGTATACCGCGCAGATGTTGGCGAGCTTCAACAGCACCCGGTCGGGATAGCGGTGCACGATCCCCCGGCAGGGCGAATGCGCGTCGTCGCCGATCGGGTCGGCGCGCTCGATGGGCAGAGTGGTCAGTTCGGCCGGATCGGGCAGGAACTGCCGGGCGATGGGGTCGCCGGGGTCGCCGGGGTCGACCAGCGCGGCCACATCGGGCGTCACGGCGACGGCGTATCGCCGCGCC
>CAXTMA010000221.1:0-2008 GCA_964245015.1 uncultured Beijerinckiaceae bacterium
CTTCCTTCCGGACCTGACCCGGTTGGCGAGTGGAACGTCCACCGCCAACCTCCCGAGCGCTATGTGGCCCATCCCTTCGCCGAGCGCAACAGCGCTCCGTCGAGCCCGACGGCGCTCGACCGCGGTTCACGCGTCCCCCGTGATGCCGGCCACGGCCGCCAGCAGCCGGGCGATGTCGGCCGGCCGCGACAGCCGGTGGTCGCCGTCCTTGATCAGCGTCAGCACCGCGGGATCGTGTTGGAGGTGCTCGACAAGGGTCATCGCATGGTGCCAGGGCACGTCGGGGTCGGCCATGCCCTGCAGGATGTGCACCGGCGCGTGGGCGCGGACCGTGCCGCCGAACAGCAGGTGCCGGCGTCCCTCTTCGATCAGCGCGCGGGTGATCGGCACCGGCCCGCCGTAGGCCGAAGGACGCAGGTGGAGGCCGGTCTCCTCGATGGCGCGCCGCGCCGCCTCATCGAGGCTGGGCCAGATCAGCGCCTGCGTGAAGTCCACGGCCGGCGCCAGCAGCACCAGCCCGGCCGGCGCGGTGCCGGCGGCCGCCAGCCGCGCCGCCGCGAGAAGGGCGAGCCAGCCGCCCATGGAGGAGCCAACCAGCACGACAGGTCCCTGCGTTTCCCCGGCGATCACGGCGAGGCTGTCTGCCAGCCAGCGCCCGATCGTGCCGTCTTCGAAGCGGCCACCCGACTCGCCGTGCCCGGAATAATCGAAACGCACGCAGGCCCGGCCGCGATCGCAGGCCCATTCGTCCAGCGCGCACGCCTTGGTCGCCATCATGTCCGAGCGGAAGCCACCGAGCCAGACGAGGGCCGGTCCTTCACCGTCGCGGCGGCGGATGGCGAGGCGCCGCGCGTCGGCCCCCTCGCCGAGCATCAGATGTTTCGCTTGCGTTAAGCTTGCCGGTTTAGTCATGCCCATCCCAGCGCCCGTCACCGTGCCCTCGACCGTTGGCACGCTTCAGCCGAGGAATCGTCCAGTGAACGAGGATTTCGGCTTCTCCCTGCACCGGCGGGGGACCCATCGGCTTGCCGGCCGCACGATCCTGCAGGTCGCCCCCACCCTGGCCGAGGCCGACGGCAGCCCCGAAGGGAGCCTGGCCGTGATCGCCGTCGCCGCCGCCTTGGCCGAGGCCGGCGCCCGCCCGCTCGTCGCCGCCCCGGCCGGCCGCCTCGTCCCCGAGCTGCAGGCCAAGGGCGGCGTGTGGCTGGATTTCCCCTCGCAGAACCGCAATCCGATCGCGATGGCCCTGCTGTCGCGTCGCCTGCAAAAGCTGATCGGACGCGAACAGGTCGATCTCGTCCATGCCCGCTCGCGCCGCGCCGGCTGGATCAGCCACGCCGCCGCCCGCCGCGCCAAGGTGCCCTTCGCCACCAGCCTCGTCCAGCTGTCGCCGGGGCAGGGCGTCGTCCGGCAGCGCTACAGCTCCATCATGGCGAAGGGCGACGTGGTGATGGCGGGGTCGAAGTTCGCCGCCGCCACCATCACGGCACTGTACCCGACCGCCGCCGGCCAAGTCGCGCTGGTGCGGCCCGGCGTCGATCTCAGGCCGTTCACCCCGGCCGCCATCGTCGCCGCCCGCGTGCAGGCGTTGCGTCTCGCCTGGAGCGTCGCCCCCGACGAGCGCATCCTGCTTCTGGTCGCCAAGCCGAGCGTTTGGAAAGGCCACAAGGTGCTCATCGAGGCGGTGCGCCTGCTGGGCGAGCGCGGGACGGGTGATCTCAAGCTGGTGTTCGTGGGCGATGCTCCCGACGCGGCCAAAGGCAGCTTCGGGCGCGAGATCGAGGTGGCGGTGGCTGCGGCCGGCCTGAAGGGGCGGGTCGCGCGGGTCGCCGACTGCGCCGACATGCCGGCCGCGCTTCTCGCCGCCGCAGTGGTGGTGGTGCCATCCATCGAGCCCGAAGCCTTCGGTCGCATCGCCGTGGAAGCGCAGGGCGTGGGCACGCCGGTGGTCGTGTCCGACCTCGGCGCGCTGCCCGAAACGGTGTTGGCCCCGCCCGACGTCGAGGCT
>CAXTMA010000221.1:2018-7239 GCA_964245015.1 uncultured Beijerinckiaceae bacterium
CGCTCGGCGAAGCGCTGGCGCTGGGTGCGAGCAGCCGCGACGCCCTCGGGCAGCGCGCCCGCCGGCAAGTCGAGGAGCGCTTCTCCGTGGAGCGCATGACGCGCGGAACCCTGGACGCCTACGCGACCCTGCTGGAGCGCGACAGGGCTCTTTCCTAGCGCTTGCCGGATCTGGAACCGCCGGCAGGGCGGGATACGGTGCGGCGAATGTTGAAAGGGCATCCGAAGGGCTTCATTGACTTTGGCCAGTCCGCATCCGATCTTTCCCGATGGTCGGCGCGTCGAAGCGATCCTCGAATCCGTGCCGACCGATCTTGCCAACGATCAGGAGTGTGACCCCATTCGCCGACCCATGAAAGCTCCCCCGGTCCCGCAGAAGGACGGACCGCGGACCAACCGAGACATACGCGTTCGGGAAGTGCAGCTGATCGACGCCGAAGGGCAGAACCGCGGCGTCACCGACACGACGCTGGCCCTCGAGATCGCCGAACAAGCCGGCCTCGATCTCGTGGAGATCGTGCCCAACGCCAATCCTCCCGTCTGCAAGATCCTGGACTACGGCAAGCACCGCTTCGCCGAGCAGAAGAAGTCGGCCGAAGCGCGCAAGCGTCAGAAAACGGTGGAGCTGAAGGAGATCAAGCTTCGGCCGGGCATCGACGAGCACGATTACGACACCAAGATGAAGGCCGTGCGCCGGTTCTTCGAGGAAGGTGACAAGGTCAAGGTCACGCTGCGCTTCCGCGGCCGCGAGATGGCCCACCAGGACATCGGCTACAGGCTGCTCGAACGCGTCAAGGCCGAGACGGGAACGCTGGCCAAGGTCGAGGCCGAGCCTTCGCTGGAAGGACGGCAGATGGTGATGGTGCTCGCCCCGCGCTGAGGCGCGGCGACCGGCTCGGGCAACGCGTTCTTTATCAACGTGATAATGTGGCAAGCGAACGCGGCGGGGCTCTCGGTGTTATCTGCTCCGGCAGTTAAGCCGGGGAGTCCTATGACCATTTCGAAATTCGCAGCCATCACGCTGGTCGCCCTTGTCGCGACCTCACACTTCGCCATCGCCCAGACAACCGCGCCGGAAGTGCCAAACCCGTCGAATCCGGCGCCGGCCAATCCCAAGGCGACCAACGGGGCGCCGACCATCGCACCGGCCGATCCAAAGAACTCGGGGGCCGCCACGACCGCTCCGACCACGCCGGCACCCGCAGCCGAACCCAAGACAGCGGCACCCGAAACAACCGTACCCAAGGCGACCACACCTAAGCCGACCACGGCGAAAAAGCCGGTGAAGAAGGTCGTGAAGCCTCGCAAGCGCCACCGCTGATCGGACGCGGTCCAATGCTGTTCTGCCTCGGAGCCTGTGCTCCGGGGCGGGGATCGCGGAGCCGTTGTGATCCGCTTCCCCCAAGGCCGGCGGCGCCCCGAGACCTGCGTTCTGCCGTCCCCTTCCGCTTCCGGGGGCTTCAGGTTCAGAACGGCTTGACGATCACCAGCACGACGATGCCGATCAGCAGCACGGTCGGGACTTCGTTGAGAATGCGGAAATCGCGCGACGAGCGCCGGCTCGTTCCCGCGGCGAGGCGCTTGCGCTCGGCCGACAGATAGCCGTGCAGACCGCTCATCAGCACGATCAGCAGCAGCTTGCCGTGCAGCCAGCCGGCCTTCAGCCATCCGCCCTGGATCGCGAGCCACACGCCGGTGATCCACACGACGATGATGGCGGGCAGCATGATGCCGCGCAACAGGCGCCGCTCCATTACGGCAAAGGTCGCCGCCTGCGGCGAGCCTGGGCCGGCATCGGCGTGGTACACGAACAGGCGGGGCAGGTAGAGCATGCCGACCATCCAGGAGATGATCGACAGGACGTGCACGGCCTTCAGCCAGAGGTAACCCAAGCGAACCCTCGAAGTAGCGCGAAACGGTCAGCGCGGGACGAACGGCGCGGTCAGCGCGGATCCTGCGCAGGGTGGCCGCGGCGCACCAGGTCCACCAGCCGCTCGACGTTGGCTACCGGTGTTTCCGGCAGAATGCCATGGCCGAGGTTGAAGATATGCGGCCTGTGGCGAAAGGCGGCGAGGATTCGCCCGACGGCCGCTTCCAGCGCATGGCCGCCGGCGAGCAGGGCGAGCGGGTCGAGGTTGCCCTGCAGCACGGTGGTCGGGGGTAGCGAGCGCGCGGCCCAGTGCGGGTCCACCGACGTGTCGAGGCCGAGGGCGTCGGCGCCGGTTGCGTCCTTGAGTTCGAGCAGGCGAGGGCCGGCGCCCCTGGCGAAGACGATCACCGGGATGCGCGGATGGGCCTCGCGCAGGCCGGCGACGATCGCCGCCACCGGCTCAACGCACCAGCGCTCGAACTCGCCGGCCGGAAGCACGCCCGCCCAGGTGTCGAAGATCTGGATCGCATCCGCCCCCGCCTCGACCTGTCGGCGGAGATAGCGGATCGAAGCGGCCACCAGCCGGTCGACGAGACGGCGGAACAGCTCGGGCTCGCGATAGGCGAGCACCCTGGCCGGCGCCTGATCCGGGGTGCCGCGCCCGGCCACCATGTAGCTGGCCACCGTCCACGGCGCGCCGCAAAAGCCGATCAGCGGCGTTCCCGCCGGCAGCTCGCTCTTCAGGCGGGTGATGGTGGTGAACACGGGGGCGAGGTGGGCGAGGTCGATCTCGCCGCGCAGGCGGTCGAAGCCGCGCCCGTCGGTGATCGGGTCCAGGCGAGGACCTTCGCCGCTCTCGAAGCTGACCCGCTGCCCCAGCGCGTCGGGGATGACCAGGATGTCGGAGAACACGATGGCCGCATCGAAGCCGAAGCGGCGGATCGGCTGCAGCGTCGCTTCCACCGTCGCGGCGGGATCGTAGCAGAACTTCAGGAATGAGCCGGCCTCGGCGCGGATGGCGCGATATTCCGGCAGGTAGCGCCCGGCCTGGCGCATCAGCCAGAGCGGCGGCGGCCATACCGGCTCGCCGGCCAAGGCCCGGAGGAAACGCCCGCTCTCGATCGCGCCGCCTTCGATCCGCCTCGGACCCGCGTGGCTTTCCCCGGTCAAACCCTTAAAACCTTTTAAAGAGAGTCTTCTTGTTTCTTCTTATTGACCCCCCGATTAAGCTCATCGGCGACGGCGCACAATCACCCACGTGCGGCGGGAGTTGCGAGTCTTGTTCACAGGGGCGGGACGGCGCCGAAGATCTTAATGAATCGTAAACGCCGGCAGGCGCTTGACGGCCGCCGCGCCCGTCCGCGCCCAAGGTTAACGTTTTGTTAACGTTTTCCCGATCGGGTGCCGCGGGGCCGTCCCGGCGTCTCTCCTGTTGAAGAAATCCTGACGCCGGGCTAACGCGGAGGCACCGACCGGCACGGCACGCGGCTTGTCCACCGCCGTCCCCAGCTTTCCCCGTCGGTGCGGAGGCGGCGACGCGCACACGGTTCCACCTGCACCTCATCTCGGACGCGACCGGCGAAACGCTGATGGCGGTGAGCCGCGCCGTGGTCGCGCAATACGCCGGCGTGTCGGTGATGGAGCACGTCTATCCCCTCGTGCGCACGATGGATCAACTCGACCGCGCCATCGGCGAGATCGAGACGGTGCCGGGCATCGTGCTCTACACCCTCGTCGAACCCGACCTGTGCCAGCGGCTGGAGGCGGCCTGCCGCGAGGCCGGCGCCCCGACGCTGTCGGTGCTCGGGCCGGTGCTCGACTTCTTCCACAACTACATCGGCATGGACGCCACGCCGCGGCCCGGCGCCCAGTACACCCTGAACTCCGACTATTTCCGGCGCATCGACGCCCTCAATTTCACCATGGCCCACGACGACGGGCAGAACGTCGAGAACTACGAGGAGGCCGACATCGTCCTGCTCGGCATCAGCCGCACGTCCAAGACGCCGACCTCCATCTACCTCGCCCACCGCGGGTTCAAGACGGCCAACCTGCCGATGGTGCCCGGCGTTCCCGTGCCCAAGTCGGTGCGCACGCTGATCCGCCCCCTGGTGGTCGGGCTGCTGGCCACGCCCGACCGCATCGTCCAGGTCCGCCGCAGCCGGGTGCTGTCGCACGGCCAGGACATCCCGGACTACGTCGACAAGAAGAACATCACCGACGAACTCAACGGCTCGCGGCGCTTGTTCGAAAGCCAGGGCTGGCCGACCATCGACGTGAGCCGCCGATCCATCGAGGAAACGGCGGCGGCGATCACCGACCTGCTGCGAAGCCACCGCCACAAGTCCATCGCGTTGGACTGAGGCCGCTTTGACCGCACTCCCGAGCCTGTGGCTGCTGCCGCGTCCCCTGCTTCTGGCTTCCAAGAGCCAGGCGCGGCGCGCGCTCATCGCCGCCGCCGGACTGCCGGTCGAGGCGGTCGACGCCGGCATCAACGAGCGCGCGGTCGCCGAGCCGCTGCGAACAGCCGGGGCCGGCTCCGCCGCGATCGCCGCCGCGCTGGCGCGCGGCAAGGCGCTCGCCCTCAGCCCGCACAGTCCCGGACGCCTGGTGCTCGGCGCCGATCAGACCCTTGCGCTGGGGGACGCCGTGCTGTTCAAGCCGGGCAGCCGCGCCGCCGCCGGCGCGCAGATCCTGTCGCTCGCCGGCCGCACGCACACGCTGCATTCCGCCTTCTGCCTTGCCCGTGACGGCGAGGTGCTGGCCGAGGCGTGCGAGGCGGCGCACCTCGCGTGCCGCCCGTTCAGCGCCGCTTTCATCGATCTTTACCTCGATCTCGTCGGCGCCGATGCGCTGACAAGCGTCGGCGGCTACGCGATCGAGGGGCTCGGCGTGCACCTTTTCGAGCGGGTTGAGGGAGAGCAGTCGACGATCCTCGGCCTGCCGATGCTGCCGCTGCTGGCGCGATTGCGCGCCATCGGCGCCTGCCCGGCATGAGCGCGGACATCGGGCCGGATGCCGGGCGCGCCTGCGTGATCGGCTGGCCGGTCGGGCATTCGCGCTCGCCGCTGATCCATACGCACTGGCTGCGGACGATGGGCCTCGCCGGCAGCTACGGCAAGGCGGCCGTCGCGCCGGAGGACCTCGCGGCCTTCGTCGAGACCATGCCGGCCCGCGGCCTCGTCGGCGGCAACGTCACCATCCCGCACAAGGAGGCGGCCGCCTCGTTCTGCCACCACCTCACGCCGACGGCCGCGCGGCTCGGCGCGGTCAACACCCTGTGGTGGGCGGATGGCGCGCTCCACGGCGACTCCACCGATGGCGCCGGCTTCACCGGGGCACTCGACCAAGA
>CAXTMA010000222.1:0-7185 GCA_964245015.1 uncultured Beijerinckiaceae bacterium
ATCTACAACTTCAAGTCGGAGGGTCACTATAAGGCCGGGCACTTCGACGCCGATAAGATGACCATCGGCGAGCTGATGGAAAAGCAGCGCGCCGGGCAGATCTTCGCCGCCGGCAAGTATCGGATGATCCCCGGCACTTTGGCCGATGGCGTGAAGAAGCTCGGACTGAAGGCGAGCGACAATTTCGATGGCGCGACGCAAGACCGATTGTTCACAGATTACCTCGCCGGCTCGAAGCGCCCAGCGATTTCTGGCTTCATCACCGGCAAGGGATCGCTCATCGCCGCGCAGCGCGCGGCGGCCTACGAGTGGGCCAGCGTCGGCGACCCCGACAAGGCGGGGACGCAGTCGCACTATGGTCATGGCGACCACGCCTCGATCTCGCCCCAGCAGATGGCGAAGGCGCTGGAGCAGGCGCGCGACAAGTACCAGGCCCTGCTCAAGCAGGGGATAGACAAGGAGACCGCGCGCCGCACCGCGCTACTTGGCGTCTCTCCCGGCGACAGCACTCCCCAGCTGACCGCCGACCAGCTCCAGGCCAAACGCGACGCTGCTGCGAAAGGTATTTCCGAATACGGCAAGTACGATACCGCGCTGAAGGATCTCCAGACGAAGCAGCTCGATGCCGCCATGGCCGGCCGCGGCTCGGCCGATCAGCGCCGCTCCTTCATCGGCAAGGCGCGCGACGAGGCCAAGGGGCGCCACGACGAGGCGGCCGAGAAGCGCTACCAGGAGGCCTACGACAAGGTCACCGACGCGCCAGCGCGCGGTGGGGCGGGGGCGCCGACCAAGGGCCGCATCTTCTTCGGCGACAGCATCGCCGAAGGCCTGCGCACCCAGGCCGACAAGGATCACCTGGGTGACACGGTAGTCGGCCGGCATTCGAGCGAGGTGCTGAAGGCCATCGAGAAGTCCTCCGCCGAGTCGCTGAAGGGCCGGCAGGTGGTGCTGTCCACCGGCGCGGTTAACGATGGACGTGTCGACGAGGCGGCGATCGACAAGGAGTTTGCCGCGCTCAAGGCGAAAGGCGTCGACCCGAAGAACGTGGCGGTGGTCGGCGCCGGTGGCAAGTTCGCTCACCTCAATCCTGGCCTGAAGGCGATCGCCGACAAGTACGGCGCCGGCTTCACAGGCGGCTACCAGGCGGGTGGCGACAACATCCATCCCCGGTCTTACCGCGCGCTGGAACGGCAGATCATAGGAGCGCGCGGAGCGGGCGAAGGCGCTCGCGGCGGCGATACCGGCGACCACAGCGACGTGTTGGCCCGCGCCAAGTCATCTCTCGGGCAGTTCGCCGATGCCACACACGAATGCGTCGGGCTAGTGCATGTCGCGACCAAGAACGCGACCAGCGTTCACGAGTGGCGCAAAGGGCAGGCGGCCGAGGATGGCGGTCTCAAACCCGGCGCGTCCATTGCGACATTTCTGGGCGGCGATCGTCGAAGCGGCTTTCATCAGTCCGATCGCTACGCCGATGGCGGCTCAGGTACGCGTGGCGCCCATCGCGACCATGCAGCGATCTTCCAAGGGTACGAAACGCAACATGGCGTTCGCGGCATGCGGGTGCTGGAGCAGTACAAAAACGATCATACCGGTCGAGTGCATGAAGGTTTTATCCGTTTGGCCGAGGCGATGGCGAGGGGAACGGCTCGAACTACCACGAGATCCAGGTCGGGGGTCGCACGCTCGACGGCAGGCAGCCCGGCGCGTCCACACCGCCTGCCGTTGCCGATGCCGGGCGAGACCGCGAGGCTGGTGCGCAGCGACCACCCGGCCTTCGCGACATCGAGCGCGCCGACGGCAGGCTCGCCGGCGACGCTGGACGCCTCAGCCCATTGGTCGCCCTTGGCACGCCTCGGACGGATCGTTCCCCGCTGCTGCGCTCCAAGCCGAGCGGCGATGGCTCCTTTGCCGCACAGCTGCGGTCGCTGCGCGATCAGGGCCTCGTCACGGATCAGGAGGCGGCAAGCGCGGGCCTTTCGGCACTCGGCATACCGAGGAAGCGGCCCGATGGCGGCCCACCCAGCCCGGTGAGCCAACTGTCGGCCAGCGCCAAGGGCCTGCCCTCCTTGCTCCGCCATGCCGGCGGTGACGACGGTCCGGGCCGCTCTCTCCCAAGTAGGGCCGACGACCCGCATTCTGCCGTCGGTCCTTTGGCGGGTCGCATCGGCAGGCCAAGCCCTGTGAACCCCCTCGCCCGCCATCTTCCCGCTCGTGTCGGCCGGAGCGAGCTTCCTCGCGGGCGGGACGCTGCGGACCAATCCGCCGATCACAAAGTAACAGTCGCGTTGCACGATCCCGGCAGAAGCATAAAATCGGTAAGCGTAGAGAAGAACGGGCCGCTTAAGGTCGCTGTGGACAGCCGGTTTAAGACGGCTGGGAACCCGCTGATCTCGGCGTGAGACGATCTACTTTTTGCATGCCATGTCGAAGGAACTCACGCTGGCACGGCGTGGGCCATCACCTTCGGTCGTCACGGTCAGTTTGTTGCCGTAGGCGTCCGTGAAGACCATATTGCAGAGACCTTGGCCGCTGCACGACTCAATTACCGGGAAGTTGTTGCAGACCTTCACATCGCCGTTGCAGTCGGACGCGACCTTCTCATCGTCTTTTTGATAGCCGAAAGACGGTGGACGGGGCGCTTGGAAGCCGGCCTTCAAAACTGAAGCGCGAGCACTCTTGTACGGCATGCCCTGGCGTAGTGCCGGCGCTTTGCAGGGCGCGGCAGAAGCTTCACTCGTGGCGAGTACCGCGACAGCAACGATTAATCTCGAAATATGCATGGATTTTACTCAAGTAATATTGTTGCAGCCCTACCATTCTGATTTAACTAATGACTTGGCATCGGTGCTGGAGCGCAATCTGTTTTCGACTTGCATCTATGAATACGTTGTCTGGTAATGAAGCGTCGGTACCGTATGTAGACCAAGCTTTCTGACAATATGCGCTGTCAGGATTTGTGTTGGCTGATGCTTGCGCATCATCGGCTATGATTTTCAGATCATCTTCAGAGAATGTTTGAGAGTCGCTTATCTGCCCGTATGTCAAGTCTGCCGTCAGCAGCTGACGCTTGAACCGATCTGTATCAAGGACAAATCCACATGCCATTGAAGCATTGAAAGATAACCTCAGAGTGACGGCGACCATATGCCTGAGTGCGCTATGTAGATCAGACTGCTGGTCGTAGCACGCCAGCCGCTGTGACGAGTTTTGGAGATTGCGGCACTCCTCAGCGCAGAGTGGGGCGGGTGCGCCAGCGATGAGCGCAGAAAGGGCGAGCGGGATATAGGGCTTCATGCCTCCGATGGTATGCAGGTTCGGCGCATGCAGGAAGCCGGAAGTTGGGAATAGAAAAAGGGCGGCCCCGAAGAACCGCCCTGGTTGCCGTGCAAGCCATGCCTCGACACGTCCCGCCGCAGCCGACCGTGACATGCCTCGCCTCGCCTGCGATACCTCGCCGGACCTGACCAGACCCAGCCCCGCCGCAGCACGCCGTGCCACGCCTGCCTCGCCGTGATCCCCGCCAGCCGGGATGAGGCTCTCGACTCCGCGCTTCTGGCCTCCGGGCTCGTGAGCCAGGGCGGTTGGTATTGGCCTGCCCTCGCAGGTTGCGGCCGCTGCTACGCCGCCTCCATCTCGTGCTTCGCCGCCTGCGCGAGGAAGCTCGACCGGCTCATGCTGTGCGCCTCCGCGTAGGCGTCAATGCGCTCCAGAACATCGGCCGGCAGGGTGACGTTGACCCGGACAGCGCGATTGTTGGCCCGCACCGGCACCAAGATGGCGACGCCGTCGCGGTTCTCCGGGTCGCCCATGATCTCTTCCAGAGACGAGGGAGCAGGAGCTGCCTCCCCATCGTCCGCCAAGCCCTGAAGATGCAAGGCAAGCGCTTCCTCGGCAAAGATTCGTGCCTCGTCCAAGGACGATCCTGCGGTGACGCAGCCCGGCAGGTCCGGGTAGGACACACCATAGTCGGAGCCGCCTTCCTTGCGGATCAGGCCGATGTAAAAGCGCATGGCACTCACCCCAGATCGATGCCGGCTTGCTTCGCGATACTCTTCAGCGTCCCCTTCGGGATGTCCCTGCTCGGCGAAACGACCGTGACGCGGCCGGGCTTCGTCGGGTGCTTGAATTGCTTATGGCTACCGACCTGAGCGACCTCGAACCAACCATCAGCCGTGAGCTTCTTGATGACCTCACGGCTGTTCATGTGTGTATAACATACACATTTTGTATAGTTCTGCAAGCTGGCTTGTCACCCGCTTTTCAGATTGCGGCGTCGACATGCTTGACGACGCCGCATCCCAGGTTGGCTTGCCTGCCGTACCAAGCCATCCGCGTCATCCTCGCCGACTGGCTCGCCAGGCGCGGCTACCTGAAGCATCGGAGCGATCCGGAGGAGCGAGTTTAGTTGCTAAGTCGATGCTGCCTCACGTTTTCGAGGAAAGTTTATAGCCGATTGCGTGAACAATGGCGCATTGGTGCGGATCAGGGACACTGGCCGCAGACATTTAGCCTGAGATGGGACTCGTCCGCCGGGTGCTACCCCCGCCTACTCAGAACGTGTACACTACCGGTCGCTGATCGAGGTATGGCGCTCTGAAAGGAGGCCCAGAGCGTGACGTATCGAAACCGGCGCAGTGAGAGGACGAAGTGTCGGGCAGGATATGATGCGAGGGACAATATCTGGTAGACTTCGGAACACCGAATTGCCTCGGTCGAAGCCTTTGCTTCCGCTTTTCAAAGCTATTATCAATTCATTGCAGTCACTATCGGAACGTCAGAGCCAGTCTTCGCAATCAAGAAGCTTTATAAAAACCGACGTTTATAGGCAGAGTCAGACAGACACAGAAAAGCTAGGTTCGATCGAGCGGATCGAAGTCACAGACAACTGTATAGTGTTTAGTTCGAAAGATCTCGAGTCCTTCAACATAATAGGTTCTGAGTACAAAGCGCGGCTTGGAGGTAAAGGTCTGGGTCGCTTCATGTGGCTCAAGGCTTTTGATAGGGTCGAGATCGAAAGTCATTTTTTCGAAGAGGCATCAGACGAAATTAGCTGTCGTAAGTTCGTGTTCGATGCGAACTATAAGGAAGACAAAGCAGTCGTTGCGCGTTCGAACGAAAAACAGCCTTGGACGAAGGTAAGCCTTTGCTCTTTCCGAGAGCCTTATCGGGACTCGTCTCCAAAAAGCACCGATGTGCTTGTTCAGCGCATCATCGGTCACTTCCTTCCTGTTTTCCTTAATCCTGATGCCCCTCGGATTGAGTTGATTGATGCTCTGCATAAGTGGGATCTCTGTTCTTACTGCAAAGAATATTTCCTTGCGGGATCAACGCAGCAAGATTTTTTTGTAGGGTCCAAGACTTTCAGTCTTAGAGGATACAGACTGTTCTAGACTGACGAGCAAGGGCATAAATTTGTCTATGCCGCCGATTTTCGCGAGGTTCAAAGCGACTTAGTACACAAATATGTGCCTGCCTTGAAGGGAAAGCTCGACGACGGGGACCGAGGATTATTTACATATGTCGGCTTTGTTGAGAGTGCTTACCTGAATGAGTGTGCAAACAACGAGCGCACAGCTTTTTCCTTTTCAACGGAAACGAATACAACTGAGCAAGAAAGTGAGACTTCTGGAGAGCTCTTTGCCGACCAGATCGGACTCAAGCAAATTAGATCTGCTGCGCTTGAAGCATGTAAGGAAGATCTGAAGCGCTTCCTTGATGAACTGACAGACGCAAAAGACAAGGTCATTACGAGGTATGTGGTTGATGAGGCGCCTCAGTACAGGCCGTTGTTGCGTGACAAGTCCAGGTTCTACGATGGAATCTCCCCAGACGCGTCAAAAGGAGAGATAGATACCGTTCTGCATCGTCAGCTGTTTAGGCGCCAGCAAGAACTGCGGAGGGAAAGTCAAGAAATTGCGGTTGTCGTTGATAATGGTCAAACATGCGAATTTTACAGTGAGCGTTTTAAGACTTGGATTGCGGCTTACAACGAATTAGGCGTATCTGCCTTAGCTGAGCACGTTCTTCATCGTAAGATCATCATTGAGATCCTCAGTAAGGCACTCTCAAAGAATGAAGAAACGGGAAAGTACGTACTGGAGGAAGTAATCCATGATATCGTTTTCCCAATGCGGACAACATCGGATGAAATCGAGTATGAGCAGCAGAACCTCTGGCTGCTCGATGAGCGCCTGACGCATCATCTGTTTCTTTCATCCGACAAGCCGCTCCGAAGCTTAGAAGTCCTCGACAGCGAATCGGCAAACAGGCCCGACATCCTGATTTTCAACAATGCGCTAGTTTTTAGTGAGGAGGACCAAGCGCTTTCGTCTATTGTTTTAATCGAATTCAAGAAACCAGATCGCAGATACGTCGATGAAGATCCTTTGTCTCAAGTCTTTAGGATATTGAGAGATGTGCGATCTAGTCAATACAAAGATAAGAACGGCAGACTGGTCGGACCACTGAGCGAGAAGATTCCGGCTTACTGCTATGTGATTTGCGACCTTACCTCGAAGCTTGAAAACAAACTTATCGATATGTCGGCGACAAAGATGCCTGACAACCAAGGCTATTTTGGTTTCAATCCAAATCTCGATGCCTACTATGAGGTGATTTCCTATGGAAAGATGCTGAATGACGCGAAGAAGCGCAACAGAATTCTTTTTGAACGTCTTAATGTTCCCCTTAACTAGCTCTGAATTAGAAGTGTAAAATACTGCTCGTTCTTGCCAAGCGCATTATGCAGGGTATCAAGGCTTGGCATTTTCCGAAGCGCCCGGTTTTGACGGCTTGGGTCTCATCAGCTTACGATGAACGATCTCCCAACATCACTCGCTGAAATTGGATCGGCGCCCCAACCATGCCAGGCCCCGACCCCAACTTCGTCGCCGCCATCTTCGCCAACGGCCAGCGCTTCACCGCCTGGGAAAGCGTCATGGTCGAGCGGCAGTTCGGCACCGGCGTCTCGCAGTTCCAGTTCTCTGCCGCCGAGCAGGTCTACGGACCCGGCTACCGCTCGCTTCAGGTCGCGCCCGGCGATCCGGTGACGATCGTGCTGGCCGGCCAGCTCGCCTTCACCGGCTACTGCACGACACGCGCCGGCGCCTATGACACGAGATCCGCGCGATTGACTCGGCATGAGGTGGATTCCCCTTCGGTTTGGCGCGGTTTAGGCTGTGG
>CAXTMA010000223.1:0-484 GCA_964245015.1 uncultured Beijerinckiaceae bacterium
CGTTGACGGCCCGGAGCGGCGACCGGGTGGACGGCCGCCCGCGGAACGGCCAGTCGCCGGACGGCTGCTCGCGGAACGGCCAGATTTGGGTCGCCCCGATGCCGCTTCCCCGCCCGCCGCGCGCGGACCGGCCGCTCGTCCGGTGGCTGGACGTCCGGCCCAGCCGCCCGCGGACTTGCCGGCGACGAACTTGCTCCCTTTCGACTTGCCGCCCGTCGATTTACCGGTCGTGGAGCCGTCGGAGCGATCCTTGGCGGCGTCACCCCGGCTCGCGAAACGCGGACCCGGCGCGCGTCGATCCGGACCGCGGCCGTCCGGCTTGCCGACGGCACGCGTCCCGCCCGGCGGCTTCACGAATGCGGGACGGCTGCGCGGCGCGGTCTCCGCCCGATCCGGCTTGGCGGCCTCGCCCGAAGACCGGCGCCTCGGTCTGTCGCCCGACCCGCGATCCTGGCGGATCGGCTCGTCCCCGCGCCCAGGTCTG
>CAXTMA010000223.1:494-2576 GCA_964245015.1 uncultured Beijerinckiaceae bacterium
CCCGGCCGCCTCGTCGAAACGCGGGCCGGCCCTGCGAACCCCGTCGCGGCGCTCGCCCGCGCCGTCGTGACGGCTGCCTCCAGCAGGCGCTCCGCGTCGCCCTCCGGGCCGCGCGTCGTCGCGGCGATTGCCGCCACTGAGGGCCACGCGGACGCGCTTGGCTTCGGCCGATGGACTGGGGCGCTTGGCGTGCGACGAACGTTCCGGTTCGGGTCGATGGCGGACGAGGTGCTCCACCGCCACCGTGCGGTCGTGGCGGTCCTTGGTGCTGGTTCGCTCGATGCGCGTGCGCGGCGCTTCGGCGGCGTCGCCCGGTGCCTTGCTCATGCCCTTGTGCACGCCCCTGCCCGTCCCTGCACGCGGTCCGGGCATCCGATCGGCGCCGGCGCGCAGGGCCGACACGTGGCGGCGCGGCCCACCGGGGGTGCGGGGCTGGCGGTCCCGGCGAGGCTCCGCCGCCGGATCGGTCGACGCATTGGCCGTCACGTCAACCGGCGAGTCGGTAGGCCTGGGTCCCCGCGCGTCCAGCTTGAGCGTGGAACGCGGACGCCCCTTGCTACGCCCGATCCGATCGGGTCCACCCCGGTCCGAGATCGCGCCGGCGGACGTCTCGTTCGTTTCCGGGCGAGCCTCGTCGAGGTCGACGCCCGCCGCCGCCGCCAGCGCGGGGCCGAGTTGGTCGCGCAACACGCGGGTTCGCACCTCCTCCACCGCGCCATCGGGCAGGTCGCCGAGCTGGAACGGCCCGAAGGACAGGCGGATCAGGCGGTTCACCTCCAGGCCGAGGTGTTCCAGCACGCGCTTGATCTCGCGGTTCTTGCCCTCCCGCAGGCCCATCGTCAGCCAGCAGTTGCTGCCCTGCTGCCGATCGAGCTTGGCCTCGATGCCGGCGTACTCCATGCCTTCCAGCGTCACCCCGCCGGCGAGGCCGTCGAGCGCGTCCTGGCTCGTTTCGCCTTTGGCGCGCACGCGGTATCGGCGCAGCCAGCCGGTGTCGGGCAGCTCCAGCACGCGGGCGAGGCCGCCGTCGTTGGTCAGCAGCAGCAGCCCTTCGGTGTTGATGTCGAGGCGGCCGATGGTGACGATGCGCGGGCCTTCCGGCCAGTTGTCGCGCAGGAAGCCGGCCACCGTGTCCCGGCCCTCGGGATCGTGGTCGGAGGTCACCAGCCCGCGCGGCTTGTGGAACAGGAACAGCCGGGTCTTCTCCGCCGCCGGCATCGGTTCGCCATCGATCAGCACGACGTCGTCGGGCCCGATGTCGCGGGCGGGACTCGCCAACAGCTCGCCGTTCACGCAGACGCGGCCGGCGAGCACCCAAGCTTCCGCGTCGCGCCGTGAGCACAGGCCGGCACGCGCCATCGCCTTGGCGACGCGCTGCCGTCCCGGCGCGGCGCCCGCCGGCCCTTCGGCGGAGGATTTATCGGCGACAGGCTTGTCGGCGGCAGGCTTGTCGGCCCGTGGTCCGGTGCCTTTGGCACCGCGCCCGGGCGCGCGGGGAGGCATCTCGTTCTTGGTCATGGATCCTGATAGCGAGGCGGGGGCGAAAAGGAAACGGCGGCCGTGCGCGACAAGGATGGCAGATCCGTCACGGACAACGAAGCGACGCCGATCGCGAGCCCTATCGAGCTGGCGCTCGCCGCCGCCCGCGACGCCGGCCGACGCGGCGAGGTGCCGGTCGGTGCGGTGATCGTGCGCGCCGGCACCGTGGTCGCCAGCGCCGGCAACCGCATCCTCGCCCTGCGCGATCCGACAGCCCATGCCGAGATGCTGGCGATCCGCGCGGCCTGCGCGCGCCTCGGCAGCGAGCGCCTCAACGGCTGCGACCTGTACGTGACGCTGGAGCCCTGCGCCATGTGCGCGGCGGCGATCTCCTTCGCCCGGCTGCGCCGCCTGTACTGGGGCTGCGACGATCCCAAGGGCGGCGCGGTGGAGAGCGGTTCGCGCTTCTTCGCGCAGCCGACGTGCCACCACGCGCCGGACGCCTACGGCGGCTTTCGCGCGGAGGAGTCGGCCACCCTTCTCCGCGATTTCTTCGCGAACCGGCGCGGCGCCGCTTCGCGGTGAGCGGCTCAGAAGGCGAGG
>CAXTMA010000223.1:2586-7152 GCA_964245015.1 uncultured Beijerinckiaceae bacterium
GCCCCACGATCGCCAGCGTGACGGCGAGGATCGGGCGCAGCACACGGTCGGGGGCACGCTTGGCGAGGTGGCTCGCCACCGCGATGCCGGGCAGCGAGCCGACGAGCAGCGAGCCGAGCACGGCGAGATCAACGGTGCCGAGCACCCAGTGGCCGAGGCCGGCGACAAGGGTGAGCGGCACGGCGTGGGCGATATCGGCCCCCACGATGCGCACCAGCGGCGCCCGAGGATAGAGCAGCAGCAGCACCGTGCCGCCGATCGCGCCGGCCCCCACGGAGGTGAGGGCCACCAGGCAGCCGACCAGCAGGCCCAGCGCCACCGTGAGCACCGCCCGGCCGCGCTCGCTCAGCCGCTCCATGGCCGGCGCCAGCCGTTCCAGCAGCAGACGGCGAAACAGCAGCGAACCGGCGGTCAGCACAAGGGCGACGCCGAGCACGGTCGACACCAGTCCGTGGTGCGACGGGCTGCCGGCCCCGGCATGGGCGAGACAAGCCAGCGTCGCGCCCGCGGCGGGAAGGCTGCCCAGCGCCAAACGGCGTACGACCTTCCAATCGATGGTCCCGCCATAGGCATGCACCAACGCACCCCCGCTTTTGGTCACGGCGGCATACAGGAGATCGGTGCCGACCGCCGTCAGCGGCGCGACGCCGAACACCAGCATCAGGAGCGGCGTCATCAGCGATCCGCCGCCGACGCCGGTCAAGCCGACGAGCCCGCCAACGAGCAGGCCGGACAGGGCGTAGAGCCAATCGATGTGCTGCAGAAGTGCCACGGCCGGGTCTCGTGCGGCGCGACCGCGACCTCAACTGGCACGGCGGGCCCGTGCCTCGTCAATCGGCCGAACGGCACCGGAAGAACAAGCGCGGGAGGAAGATCGCACGACCGATCTGCCGGAATCGGCCGAACCCAGCCGTTGCTCCCAGCGTGCCCGCGGCGCCACGCGCCGGCGTCAACCCGTCGCGGACGGCGGACAATCTTGACTCCCCGGTCGGGCAACCCCAATACCCCAACTGATGGTGCAACCGCCGCGATCGAAGGGGCCTCGTCCATGACAACAGCGGCGATGACAACAGCGGCGATGACAACAGCGGCGATGACAACAGCGGCGATGATAACAGCGCCGATCGACACGCCCGCGACCGCCCAGGCGCCGACGGCGGCGCCGGCTGAAGCGGCCAAGCCCAAGTTGCGCATCTTCCTGTGCGCGCCGCGCGGCTTCTGCGCCGGCGTGGTCCGCGCCATCGATGCGGTGGAGCAGGCGCTCCGCCTCTACGGCGCGCCTGTCTACGTCCGCCACGAGATCGTCCACAACAAATACGTGGTCGAGGGCCTGAAGGCGAAGGGCGCGATCTTCGTGGAAGAACTCGACGAGGTGCCCGATACCGACAAGCCGGTGATCTTCTCGGCGCACGGGGTTCCCAAATCCATCCCCGCCGAGGCGGTGCGGCGCAACTTCCACGCCATCGACGCGACCTGCCCCCTCGTCACCAAGGTGCACCGCGAGGCGCAGTCGCACTTCAAGCGCGGCCGGCAGATCCTGCTCGTCGGCCATGCCGGCCATCCGGAGGTGGTGGGGACGCTCGGGCAACTGCCCGCCGGCTCGATCCTGCTGGTGCAAACGCCCGAGGACATCGATGCCCTTCAGGTCAAGGACGAGGCCAACCTCGCCTACGTCACCCAGACCACGCTCTCGGTCGACGACACGAGGGCGATGGTGGACAAGCTGCACCAGCGCTTCCCCGCCATCTGCGGGCCGCAGCGCGAGGACATCTGCTACGCCACCACCAACCGGCAGGAGGCGGTGAAGCGCATCGCCCCGATCGTGGACGCGCTGATCGTGGTCGGCTCCTCGAACTCGTCGAACTCGCAGCGCCTCAAGGAGGTCGCCGAGCGATCGGGCTGCCCGCTGTCGCGCCTCGTGCTGCGCGCCGACGACGTGGAATGGGACCTGTTCACGGACATCACCAGCCTCGGCATCACCGCCGGTGCCTCGGCGCCCGAGGTGCTGGTGGAGGAGATCATGGACGCTTTCGCCGCCCGCTTCGACCTGTCGATCGAGATCGTGTCGACGGCCGACGAAAGCGTGTTCTTCCCCCTGCCGCGCGAGCTGCGCTCGATCGTCGGGAGCGAGCCGGCCGTCGCCTGATCCGCCCGACGCTTAGAAGCTGTCGCGGCCGGCCATGAATTCGGCCACCACCGCGCGCAGGCCGATGTCGCGGCGAAAGAAACCGTCCGCCCATTGGATCCGCGCCAGCGCGTCGTAAGCCGCTTCGCGCGCCACCGCGGCGCTGGCGCCCAGGGCCGTGACGCTGAGAACGCGGCCGCCCGTGGCGACCAGGGCGCCGTCGTCGCGCCGCCCGGTGCCGGCCTGGGTCACGATCGCGCCGGTCCCGTCGAGGCCGGTGATCGCGCCGCCGGTGCGCGGCGCGGCGGGATAGCCCTTCGCCGCCATCACCACCGTCACGGCGACCTCGCCGCTGAAGCGCGGCGGCTCGGCCGGCAGTTCGCCATCGACGCAGGCGAGCAGCAGCGAAAGGAAGTCGTCGCGCAGCCGCGGCAGCATCGCCTGGGCTTCGGGATCGCCGAAGCGGACGTTGTATTCGATGAGCTGCGGTCCCGCAGGGGTGAGCATCAGGCCGGCGAACAGCACGCCGCGATAGGGCGCGCCTTCCCCGGCCATGCCGCGCAGCGTCGGCTCGATGATGTCCGCCATGATGCGCGCGATCATCACGCCGTCGACCGCGCGGGCCGGCGACACCGCGCCCATGCCGCCGGTGTTGGGTCCGGTGTCGCCCTCCCCGACCCTCTTATGATCCTGCGCCGTGGCGAAGGCGAGCGCGCGCACGCCGTCGCAAAGGGCGAAGAACGACACCTCCTCGCCGCGCAGCACGTCTTCCAGCACTGCGCTCGCGCCGGGCTCGGCGAAGACGGCGGCCAAGGCCGCTTCCGCCTCGGCGAGGCCGTCGGCGATCGTGACTCCCTTGCCGGCGGCTAGGCCGTCGGCCTTGACCACGACCGGCGCCCCCATCGTGGCCAGCGCTGCCCGCGCTTCATCAAGCGTGCCGACCCGACGATAGGCGGCGGTGGGAATGGCGTGGCGGGAGCAGAAGTCCTTGGTGAACCCCTTGGAGGCTTCGAGCCGGGCGGCGGCTCCGCTTGGGCCGAATGCCTCGATGCCGGCCTCGCCCAGCGCATCGACGAGGCCGGCCACGAGCGGCGCTTCCGGGCCGACGACCACGAAGTCGATGGCGTGGGTGCGGCAGGCGGCGATCACCGCCGGATGATCGCAGGGGTCGAGATCGAGGCAGTTCGCCAGTTCGGCGATGCCGGGGTTGCCCGGCGCGGCGAACAGGGTTGCAAGCCGAGGGCTGCGCGCGAGCGCCGCCGCCATCGCGTGCTCGCGGCCGCCGGAGCCGAGGAGAAGGACGTTCACGGATCGGGCAGGCGGCATCACCTGCGTCCGAACAAGCGTTCGATGTCGGCGAGCTTCAACTCGATCGAGGTGGGGCGGCCGTGGTTGCACTGGCCCGACCCGGGCGTGTCCTCCATCGCGCGAAGCAAAGCGTTCATCTCCTCGATCCCCAGACGCCGCCCGGCCCGCACCGAATGGTGGCAGGCGAAGGTCGCCAGCGCCCGATCGAGACGGCGTTCCAGCGGCGCCACGTCGGTGGCCAGTCCGGCCATCGCCCCAAACGAGGCGTCGGGCCGGCCGGCGCCCGGCTTATCGGCTGGGCCATCGTCGCCGCCAAGCGTTCCCGCGAGGTCGCGCAACAGGCGCGCGATGTCGATGGCGCCGAGCATCGCCGGCGTTTCCCGGACGACCACGGCCCCGACACCAAAGGACTCCAGCACCAAGCCGAGGCTCGCCAGCAGCGCCGACGCGTCCACGAGCCGCTCGGCCTCGCGCGGCTCCAGCTCGACCACGGCGGGTATGAGCAGAATTTGCCGGGCGATGCCGCCGCCGGCCTCGGGCGCCTGCGCGCGTTGCGCCTTCAAGGTTTCGTAAACGAGACGCTCGTGGGCGGCGTGCTGGTCCACGATCACCAGACCGTCGCGGGTCTGGGCGAGGATGTAGGTGTCATGGATCTGGGTTCGGGCGGCGCCGAGCGGCCAATTCCCGTCCGGCGTTCCGGCAGCGGACGTTTCAGCCGACGCGCCGGCGCCGTCGTGGAGGAACGTCGCCGATCCTTCCGCCACGCCCGTGCCGGCTCGGGGGAAGGCGAAACCGGGCGGCGCGATGGGCGAGGTGGCCGGCGACCACGTCGGCTGCCGGCGCGGCGCCCAGTCCCGCGCGCCGGCCCGCGTTCCCGACGGTCGCGCCCATTCCGCCACCGCCGCCGCCGCGGAGGACGTGGCCCGCTGCATCGCCCCGGCGATCGTCTGCTTCAGCGCGCCCACGAGCAGCCCGCGCACCAGTCCGGGGTCGCGGAAGCGGACCTCGGCCTTGGCCGGGTGCACGTTGACGTCGACTTCGCCGGCCGCGCAGCCGACGAACAGGGCGGCGGTGGGATAGCGGCCGGCGGGCAGATAATCGGCATAGGCGGCGCGGGCGGCGCCGATCAGCAG
>CAXTMA010000224.1:0-7101 GCA_964245015.1 uncultured Beijerinckiaceae bacterium
TTGGCGAGGCGGGCGGAGACGCCGATGCGCAGCGAGCCGGTGATGAGCTTGAGCAGCGCCCAACGTCCGGTCTCGTCGAGCAGGTCGAGCCATTGCGCGATATGGCGGGGCAGATCGAGCTTGCCGGCGGTGGCCAGCGTCACCACCACCTCGCTCAGGCGCAGCGGCGGCCGGTTATGGCCGACCCCGGCATCGGTCGGGCGCGGCGGCGCCGGCCATAACAGCGCGACGCACTCCGACAGGTCGCCGACGTAGTCGTAGGAAAGATCGAACAGGTAAGGATCGACGCGGGTCGCGGCGAGGGCGCGGATGATGTTGGGCTTGGCATGAGGAAACACCAGCGCATCGGTCATCGCCGCCAGGGCGAAGCCGCGCTCGGGGTCGGACGTGGTGCGGAAATAGTCGGCGAGCAGGCGCAGCTTGTTGTTGCGCGACGGCTCATAGCCGAGGCGGTCGAGCAGCAGGGCGAAGCGGTTCATGGACGGGATGTAGGCAGCAGCGCCGGCTCGGGCAGGCTCGTCGCGCACCCGACGACAAGGCCCGGCATCAAATCCTCAAGCCGCCGGATCGCCGGACAGATCCTCGGATAGCTCTCCGGTCGCCCCCGGCCCGGCCTCGCCATCCTCATCGCCGTAGCCAAGAATGTGCAGCGGCTCGGCCTCGATGCCCTGCCCGCGCGCCCAGTGGACCAGCGCTTCCGTCTCGCCGTGGGTGACGAGCAGCTTGGAGCAGCCGGTCTCGGCGACGGTGGTGCACAAGGCTTCCCAATCGGCATGATCCGAGATGACGAGCGGCAGTTCGACACCCTTCTGGCGGGCGCGGTTGCGGACGCGCATCCAGCCGGAAGCGAAGCCCACGACCGGATCGGGAAACTTGCGCGCCCACAGGTCCTGAAGAGCGCTCGGCGGACAAATCACGATCTCGCCGGCGAGCTTGGGCCGCTCCTTGGCGGCGACGCGGCGGATGTCACCGAGTGTCACGCCTTCGCTCTCGTAGAATTCGGTCAGCTTCGCAGCTGCGCCGTGAATGTAGATCGGACGGTCGTAGCCGGCACGGCGCAGCAGCGCCATCACCCGCTGCGCCTTGCCCAGCGCGTAGGCGCCGACCAGGTGCGTGCGCTCGGGAAAGAGGCGCTGCGATGCGAGAAGCTTGGCGATCTCGTCCTCGGTGCGGGAATGGCGAAAGACTGGCAGGCCGAAGGTCGCCTCGGTCACGAAGACATCGCAGGGCACGACCTCGAACGGCGCGCAGGTCGGGTCGGGCTCGCGCTTGTAATCACCTGAGACCACGACGACGACGCCGGATCGGCCTGACCCTCGCGCGGGGAACGCGAGGCGGATCTGCGCCGACCCGTAGACATGACCGGCGGGATGGAAGCTGACCGTCGCCTCGCCGAGCTGCACGGTTTCACCGGGCGCGATCGCCTGGGGTGAGCCGCAAACGCCGGCACCGTAGCGGACCTTCATGATCGCGAGCGTTTCGCGTGTCGCAAGAACGGATCCGTGGCCGGACCTGGCGTGGTCGGCGTGGCCGTGCGTGATCAGGGCGCGGTCAACCGGACGGGTGGGGTCGATAAAGAAATCGCCTGACGGGCAGTAAAGCCCCTCAGGCGAAAGAACGATCCGACCACCGATGTCCAACCCTCGACTGCCCGCTGCGGAAGCGCTTGCGGCAGTGACAGGCGATCAGTCGTGGCCGCAGACGATGCCGCGAGTTGGGTATTCCTTACCGTCGGGCCCAGTCATGCGGGTCACGCGCACGCAGTCTTCGTCCTGACCGGGCGCTGCCTTGGCGAGCTGGATTGTCGGGCCGGCCGCAAGGGGCTGCAGTGCGCCAATCTCGGTCTTGGCGACCACGACGGGATGGGTCAGAAAGGGAGCGGCCGCCGCCACGCCGATCGAAGCGAACGTGAAAGCCGCAATCGACAACTTGGTGATCGAACGGCGAAGACGCTTTGTGGTGACAACCATGTTCGTGGCCCTCGACATGTGCAAGCCTTAGCTTGCCCCCTCGCACGTCGCGTGCTTTCGAAGGTGAGAATGGTCGGCCCGCCAATTCGTTCCGGCCCGTCAAGCCCACCTATGAAAAATCTTTCAAGATCGTCATTTCGGCCAAACCTTACGCGGCGAGAACGGCGCCCCAAGGCCGGGCAGGTACTCGCAAGCCGGATCGCACGTCGAACATGCCGGCAAACGTCGGGACGATGCCGTCGGCGGCCGGCCCCACTGCGCGACGTCAGGCCCGCACGGCGTCCAAGCCGAGCCGGCGCATCGTCGCCGTCATCGCCGGCGCGGCATCGAGTAGGATGCCGAGGTGCGAACTGCCGGGCAAGCGCTCCACGGCGGCGGCAGGGGCGTGCCGGGCGAGAAAGGCCTCGACCTTGTCGGGATCCATGATCTCGTCGGCGCCGGCGAGGCCGACCCAGATCGGCAGCCGCAGGCGGGCGAGCTGCCCGCCGGGGTCGTTGGGCGTCACGGCCAATGCCATGTTGACGGTGTAGCTCGACACGCAGCCAAGCGCCTGCGCCCCGCGCGAGCGCGAAAAATCCAGCCTCACCGCCGGCATCCCGCCGGCGATCCGGCCCGAGGTGAACCAGTTCACCACGAAGGGCCAGAACGCCGCCCCGCCGAAGGCCGCATCGTTGCGGTCGAGGGCGGCGTGATAGCCGAAGTTCGGAGCCAGCAGCAGCAGGCCGGCCGGAGCGGTCCGGGGCCAGCCGCGCGACAGGGCGTTGAGAAGCAGGCCGGCGCCGCTGGAATGGCCGCCGAGCCACAGCCGCGCGCCCGGGTGGAGGCTGAGCATGCGGGCGACGAGCGTCTCGACGTCCTGCAGGGGAAGATCGCGGCGGCGGGCGTGGCCGCGCGGGCCGCCCGAGGCACCGTGGCCGCGGATATCGGTGAGGCACACGGCGAGCGGCGCGCCTGCTTCCGACGACGCTTGCGCGACGAGTGCCGCCGCCAGCCTGTCGTAGCCGGCGCGCATGTTGACGCCCCCGCCGTGATAGAAGATCAGCAGGTCGTCATATCCGCTCGGCGGCTCGTACAGGGCATAGGCGAGGTCGGTTCCGTCGGCGCCAGCCACCTTGCCGCGCGCGCTGGGCGGCGGCGGCGCTTGAGCGGCGCAGCGCTCCTCAAAAGCGTCGAAGGCGAGCAGTGGCATCGCTGGATCCGACCGCTTTCAGCCCTGGCGCGACCAGTTGAACGTCCTGCCGATCGGCCGGTCGAGGACGCATCCCCTGCTCGACAGGGCATCGCCGGAGACGTCGCCGGCCACCGTCCGGCCGAAGGAAACCGTCAACAGCGATGCCGTTAAGCAGGTTCGCGTTGGCAGGCCAACGCTTCGTCCGCTTAGCTCTTCGACAGGCCGCAGGTTTTGATCGCAAAACCGCGGGTCACCTTTGCGAAACCTGCTTAGGTTTGCCGCGGGGGCAACCGTTCCCGAAGGCGAGCCATGCCGGCGCCTCCCGCCTGAACGAAGCGCGATCGAACGAGCGCTTCGACGATATGGCATGTACGCGGGGCTTCCCATCGGCATCTCGTCGAAGCCTTCGCCGATGACCCGGCCGGTGTCAAACCGCAACCACCCGAACCTCCGTGCGGTTCGGGCGCACGCACTTATCCCACGCCGAATCGGCGGCGGAGCTTGCGCCGCGCCGCCCGATCCACAGATTGATGGCGATGCAGACCCTGGAAAAGCTGGCGATCCTCGCCGATGCCGCGAAGTACGACGCGTCCTGCGCGTCGAGCGGCACGGACACCAAGTCCTCGCTGAAGACGAAGGCGCTCGGCTCGACGGAAGGCATGGGCATCTGCCACGCCTACGCGCCGGACGGGCGCTGCATCTCGCTCCTGAAGATCCTGCTGACGAACTATTGCCGCTTCGATTGCCACTACTGCGTCAACCGGGCGTCCTCCAACGTGCGCCGCGCCCGCTTCAGCGTGGATGAGGTGGTCGACCTGACGCTGGGGTTCTATCGCCGCAACTACATCGAGGGGCTGTTCCTGTCGTCGGGCATCATCCAGTCGCCCGATTACACGATGGAGCAGGTGGTGGCGGTGGCGCGCAAGCTGCGCACCGAGCACAAGTTCAACGGCTACATCCACCTGAAGACCATTCCCGACGCCGATCCCGACCTGTTGGCCGAAGCCGGGCGCTGGGCCGACCGCCTGTCGATCAACGTCGAGCTGCCCTCGCAGCAGAGCCTGGCGAGACTGGCGCCGGAGAAGGACGCCGGCCGCATCCGCCAGGCGATGGGCGGGCTGCGGCTGCGCATCGAGGACGCCAAGGGCGAGCGGGGGGCAACGCGCCCCGGTGGCAGGAAGCCGCCGCGCTTCGCCCCGGCCGGCCAGTCGACGCAGATGATCATCGGCGCCGACCCGTCCGACGACGGCGCCATCCTGCGGCAATCCTCGTCGCTCTACGCCAGCTACGGGCTGCGGCGGGTGTATTACTCGGCCTTCTCGCCGATCCCCGACGCCAGCCGCATCCTGCCCCTCGTCCGGCCGCCGCTGATGCGCGAGCACCGGCTTTATCAGGCCGACTGGCTGCTGCGCTTCTACGGGTTCGGGGTGGAGGAGATCGTCGGCGCTAGCGATGCCGGCATGCTCGACCTCCACGTCGATCCCAAGACGGCCTGGGCCCTCAAGCACCGCGAGCACTTCCCCGTGGACGTCAACACCGCCGCGCGGGAGCGGCTGCTGCGCGTGCCCGGCCTCGGCACCAAGGCGCTGGCCAAGATCCTGTCGTCGCGCCGCCAGCATGCGCTGCGGCTGGAGGACCTGACCCGCATCTGCCTCAGCGTGAAGAAGATGATGCCGTTCATCACCTGCGCCGACTGGCACCCGGGCGGGCTGACCGATCGGGCCGATCTCAAGGCGCGGGTGGCGCCGCCGCGGCAGATGGAGCTGTTCGGCTGAAACTTGGCCGAAGTGACAGCTTCCCCATCTGCCTCCGCCATGCTTGCTGGACGCGCTTCGACCTGTTGGGCCAACGTCATGACCCGTCTGCCAATTCGATGCGCCCTGCTCGTTCTGTCGGCGTTCGCCGCCGGCGGTGCCCAAGCGACCGACCGGGCCGCGGCGGCGCGCGGCATGGGTCATGCCAACTTCGTCTGCGAGAGTAACCGGTGCGGCAATGCCGTCGCGACCCAGGCCGTGACCTTGCAGAACGACATCAGCGAGCATTGCAAGTTCAGCTATGACGACTTGCTCGGCAAGACGGCGATCGGCGCGGAAGTGCGGAAAGGTCGCGCTTCGGCGCAGCATGATGCGGCCCATCCCGAGTACAAAGGCCAGTTCTGCGAGAGCATGGACGAGGTGCTGAGCCTATGGCGCTCCAGCGTGCTGCCGTCGCCGAAGTAGACCGACGCGACGGCGGGCGGGCGGCCTCGCCGCCATCATCCGGTCGGGCCACGATATCCGGTCAGGCCACGATGGCGCGCAATTTCGAAGCAAAGGCGGTCGCGATGCCGACGGATCTCGACGGGCCGCCCGGCAACCCGGCACCATGGTGGCAGCGGCTCGACGACATCAAGCTGACACCGCAAATCGCGCTGCTGTTCTTTCTCGCGCTGGTGTTGCTGTCGGGGCTGGCGGCCGGCGTCGGCTTCGTCGCCCACCATGGCAGGATGTCCGTGAGCCGTACCCGTTGACGTCGCCGGACCGCGACGGGTGAGGAGGAGTTCATGAAGCGCGTCACCCTCGCCACGCCCACCGATTTCGCCGGCTGGCGCGGGGCCGCCCGCGCGGCCGTGCTCGCCAATGTCGCGCCCGAAGACCTCGTTTGGCTGGTCGAGGGTAGCGGCGACCTGTTCGGCTCGGAAGAGATGGAGGCGCTGCCGGCCGTGGCGCAGCCGCAGTTCAACGTGTCGAAGAGCTTCGTCGCCCTCGCCGGCGAGGTTATCCTCCATTCCGACCCCGAGCGCTTCGCCCTGCTCTACCGCCTGCTGTGGCGACTGCGCGCGGCGCCCGACCTCCTCGACGATGCCAGCGATCCTGACGTCGACCGGGCGCGCGCGATGGCCAAGGCGATCCACCGCGATATCCACAAGATGCACGCCTTCGTGCGCTTCCGCGAGGTCGAGGCGCCGGACGGCGAGGCCGCCTTCATCGCGTGGTTCGAGCCCGACCACCACATCGTCGAGGCTGTCGGCGACTTCTTCGTGCGGCGCTTCACCGGCATGCGCTGGTCGATCCTCACGCCCCGGCGCTCGGCCTTCTGGGACGGCGAGACGCTGAGCTACGGTCCCGGCGCCGACAAGGGACAGGTTCCCGACGCCGACAGGCTGGAAGCGTACTGGCGCACCTACTACGCCTCGATCTTCAACCCGGCCCGCCTCAAGGTCGCGGCGATGCAGAAGGAGATGCCGAAGAAGTACTGGAAGAACCTGCCCGAAGCGCAGCTCATCGGCGGCCTGATCCGCGACGCCGGGACGCGCACGGCCGGCATGCTGGCAGCGGAACCGACCCCGCGCTCGCGCCTTGCGGAAGCACTGGATCGGCAGGCGCTCGTTGAGACCGCGCCTGCCGAGCGCGCGGACGGAGGCGACCCCATGGCGGCAGACCTGCTCGACACCAATCTGTTCGGCGAAGGCGAGCCCGATGTCGACGCGCCGAAGACGCTGGACGAGGCGCGCGCGGCGGCGGCGCAGTGCACCCGCTGCGAGCTGCATGGGCCGGCGACGCAGACCGTGTTCGGCACCGGGCCGCAGACGGCCAAAATCATCTTCGTCGGCGAGCAGCCGGGCGACAAGGAGGATCTCGCCGGCAAGCCGTTCGTCGGCCCGGCCGGGGCGATGTTCGACAAGGCGCTGAAAGAGGCCGGCATCGCGCGGGACAAGGCCTACGTCACCAACGCCGTCAAGCATTTCCGCTACGAGCCGCGCGGCAAGTTCCGGCTGCACAAGAAGCCCGACAGCAAGCACATCGCCGCCTGCCGGTACTGGCTCGACATCGAGAAGTCGCTGCTGGAACCCAAGATCATCGTGGCGATGGGCGCTTCCGCCGGCCAAGCCCTGCTTGGGCGCACGGTGAAGATCGGTGCCGAGCGCGGCAAGCCGATCGCGCAGGGCAACGAGGCGCCGGTGTTCATCACCGTGCATCC
>CAXTMA010000225.1:0-7073 GCA_964245015.1 uncultured Beijerinckiaceae bacterium
CCTCGAACTCGCGCATCTGGAACGAGGCACGCACCAGGATGGCGATCTCGTCCAGGCCGTGCCCCTTGTGCTGGAGCTGCTCGATCTCCTCGCCCACCGTTCGGGCTTCTTCTTCCGAGTCCCAAACGCCGGTGACGGATGGCTTGTCGCCGGCTTCGCCGTCGGTGAACAGCGTCTTGCCGAGCCGCCCCTCGTTGCGCGCGATCAGGCCGGCGGCGGTGGCCAGGATGTGGCCGGTGGAGCGGTAGTTGCGCTCCAGCCGGATCACGGTGGCGCCAGGGAAGTCGGTCTCGAAGCGCAGGATGTTGTCCACTTCGGCGCCGCGCCAGCCGTAGATCGACTGGTCGTCGTCGCCGACGCAGCAGATGTTGTGACGCCCGACCTCCCCTGCGCCCGCCTCACCGGCCGTGCCGGCGAGCAGCCGCAGCCAGAGGTACTGCACCGTGTTGGTATCCTGGTACTCGTCGACCAGCATGAAGCGGAAGCGCTGGCGGTATTGTGCTAGCACGTCCGGGTTGTCACGGAACAACCGTACGCATTCCAGCAGCAGGTCGCCGAAATCGGTGGCGTTGAGGATCTTCAAGCGCTCCTGGTAGCGCTCGTAGCAGTCGCGTCCGCGGCCGTTGGCAAAGGCCATCGCCTCGGCCAGCGGCACGTTCTTGGGGGCGAGCCCCTTGTTCTTCCAGCCGTCGATGGCGTGGGCGAGCGAGCGCGCCGGCCAGCGCTTCTCGTCGATGTTCTCGACCGAGATCACCTGCTTCAGCAGGCGGATCTGGTCATCGGTGTCGAGGATGGTGAAGCCGGACTTCAAACCGACAAGCTCGGCGTGGCGGCGCAGGATCTTGGTGGAAATGGCGTGAAAGGTGCCGAGCCAGGGCATGCCCTCGGCAACCGGCCCGGCGAGAACGGCGACACGCTCCTTCATCTCGCGCGCCGCCTTGTTGGTGAAGGTGACGGCAAGGATCTCCCAGGCGCGTGCCCTGCCCGAAGCGATGATGTGCGCGATGCGCGTGGTCAGCACGCGGGTCTTGCCGGTGCCGGCGCCGGCCAGCACCAGCACCGGCCCGTCGATCGCCTCCACGGCCTGCCGCTGCTCGGGGTTGAGGCCGTCGAGGTAGCGGATCTCGCCGTGGCGCGCGCGGGCGCGGTCGGCGATGCCGCCGGAACGCACGGGCGCGTCCGGCACCGCGGCGAGGTCTTCAGGGCGCAAGGTGGTACCTCGCCCGCAATGGGAACAAACTGCGAAGCATCGTCTGCAATGTGGAACGCCAAGCCGGCGATGTCACCACCGCCGGCAAGTTGCCTACTGTTCCTTGCGGCGGCCCGTCCCGGAAACGCCGTTGATGCCGCCGTAGGTGTTGGTGTCGTTCATCGTGTCGCCTTCGACCGTGTTCTCGCCGGCCAGCTCCTCCATGTCGTCGGCGTTCACGCCGGCGGCGGTTGTGCCGATGGAGCCGTTGATCATCGGGTTGCCCTTGAGGTCGGCGTCGGTGGGAACGGTGGTCTTGGGCTGCTTGCTGCTCACGAAATCTCTCCAAGATGACGCGGGACAATGGGCGAGGTGCTGCCGCGTTCCCGGCCGGGGCTGCGCCACAGCGCGCATCATGGTCGCCCCCACGCCGTTCGATCGCGTGCGCCATTTGATCTCGCAAGCTTGGAGTGCAAGGAAAGCACGTCGCTCCATCGAGCAGACCCTTTGGACGGCAGCAAGCAACCAAGCCCGTGCGCGATCTTCTCACCGGCCTCGCCATTATTCTCGTCGTCGTGCTGACGACGATGCTGATCGCCCCCTATTTCGTCGACTGGAACGGCCAGCGCGGCGTTCTGGAGGCGCAGCTCGCGCGTGCGCTCGGGCAGAAGGTCACCATCGGCGGCGACATCGATCTGAAGCTGCTGCCCACGCCCTATCTCCGCCTCAACCAGACGGTGATCGGCAGCGACGAAGGTCCGGTGCGGATCGGCATTCGCCATCTCGACTTCGAGCTGGCGGTGGCGCCGCTGCTGCACGGCGAGATCGACATCGTGGAAGGCCGGCTGGAAGAGCCGATCATCCGGCTCGCCCTGCAGCAGGATCGAACCCTGCCCACCCTGCCGAGCCTGCCGGCCTTGCAGCTCGACGTCCGCCTGGAGCGCATCACGGTTGTCGACGGCACGCTCGCCGTCGCCGACCCGCAGTCGGGACGGACCTTCACCGCCGACCACCTCGACTTCGCCGTCGAGGCGCCGAGCCTCGCCGGTCCCTACAAGGGCGGCGGCACGCAGGGCGCGGCGGACAAGCGCACGAAATTCCGCTTCTCCACCGCGGCCGTGCGCCGGACCGGGGCCGCCGCCCGGACACGGGTGCGCTTCGCCTTCGACGAAACGCCCCGCCATCCCGGGCTCGACCTCGACGGCGACCTGGCGTTCGAACCGGCCGGCGCGGACAAGGTCGGCGAGCGCTTCGAGGGCAGCGTCGTCGCCACCGGGCACCTGCGCCCGGAAGGGCGCGACCCTGTGGGCTGGCGGCTCGCCGGTCCCTTGCGCGCCAGCCCGCAGAACCTGGACTTCGGCAACGGCGAACTGCGGATCGGCAGCGGCGACGGCGACCTCGTCTTCGCCGCCACCGCGCAAGGCAGCATCGCCGGCGCTCCGAACCTGCGCGCCAACCTCACCGCCAAGCAGCTCGACCTTGACCGGCTGTCGGGCGTGCCTGTCGCGCTGGGGGAGGCGCCACCACCGCCGCCGCGGCTGCCGGGACTGGCCGCCCTGCGCGCCCTGCTGGCCAGCGTTGCACCGCCGCTGCCGACCTCGCTCGACGTCGACGTCGCATCCGCGATCTGGGGCGGCGAACCCCTGCGGGATCTGGCGGCGCATCTTTCCTTCGGCGGTGCGCCGCCCCGCTCCTCCCACCTCGCGGGCGAAGGACCGGGCGGCCTGCACCTCGACCTCGACGGCAAAAGCCTCGACGGTGCGGAGGGCGGCGGCTTCGATGGCCGTTTCGCACTCGCCGCCAGCGATCTGCCCACCGCCCTGCGCTGGCTGCGCAGCGTCGCCCCTGCCGACGCGGCGATCGGGCGCGGCGACCCGCCGTTTCGCACCGCCTCGCTGGCGAGTCGCGTCAGCGTGAGCGCCAACGGCGTCGAGCTGCGCGAGCTGACCCTCGGCCTCGACCGCTCGACGCTGAGCGGCTCGGCGCGGATCGCGGCCGGCGAGCCCGGACACGACGCGCCGGGCAAGATCACGGCCGATCTGTCCACACCCGCGCTCGACATCGACGCGCTGCCGGACCTGCAGGCGCTGCACGGCGCCTCCCTTCCCTTCGATCTCGCCCTGAAGCTCGACGCCGGCGCGCTCAAGGTGGCGCGGGCCGGCAGCGGCTCCCTCGGGGCCGGGCACCTGCGGCTCGACGTGGCACGGACGGGGCAGCATCTCGTGGTGGACGACTTCGAGGTCGACGACCTCGGCGGCGCCACGGTGCGCGCCAAGGGCGATCTCGATGGCCCGGCCACGACCCTCGACCTCGATCTGGATGCCGCCCACCTCGATGGCACCACCGCCCTGCTCCGGCAGGTCGCGCCCGGGCGAGCGGTGGATGCGCTGGCGACGCGCGCGGGGTCGCTGGCACCGGCCAAGCTGCACCTCGCGGCCGGCTTCACCGCCGGAGATCACGGCCGCGTCGTGCCCTCGCATCTCGACATCAGCGGACACCTCGCCGCGACGACGCTTGCCGTCCACCTCGCCCCCGATGGCGGCGGCAACGGGGTTCGTCTCGAAGCCACGGCCGAGGCTCCGCGCGGCGACGGCCTGCTGAGGCAAATCGGCCTGCCGGTCGCACAGGCCGACGGCGACGGAGCGGCGCTCGGGGCCGGCCGCGTTTCGCTGGCCGCCACCGGCCCCGTCGACGGCTCGCTGGACACCAGGGTCGAGGCGGCCTTCGGCACCTCGCGCCTCGCGGTGAACGGCAGCTTCGAGCTGTTCGCCGCCGGCCGGGGAGGATCGGGCGCGGTAACCCTGTCGAGCGCCGATGCCATTCCGCTCCTGCACGCGCTCGGTCTGGCTTCGCCCGATGCGCGAACGAGCCTGCCGGCCGAGCTGACCGGCGGCCTCGCCTTGGGCCAGACCGGCATCGCGGTGAGCGACCTCAAGGGCCGCGTCGACGGGATCGGCGTCGCGGGAACGCTGCGATGGCGCTCGGCGAACGGACCGGGCCATGGTGCAGGCTCCGGGCAACGGCAGCCGGACGATCCCGCCCTGACGGGTTCGCTCGACATCGACCGGCTGACGCTGGGCAACCTGTTCGCCCTTGTGCTCGGGCCGGGCCGGCCGGCTCCCTCCGGCTCCCGGTGGTCGGGCGAGCCGTTCGCCGCAGGCTTGGCCGAGTCGCCCCGAAGCCTCGTGGCTGTGCGGGCCAAGGCGCTGGACCTCGGCTTCGGCCTGACCGCCCGCGACGCCACGTTGGATGTCGCCACCGCGCCCGGCTCCGTCGGAGTGACGCATGCCGGCGGCAGCCTCGCCGGCGGGCACTTCGCGGGCGAAGGAACCCTGCGGCGCGACGGACGGCAGGCGACGCTCGCCGGCACGGTGTCGGTCAGCGGGACCAAGCTCGACATCCCCGCCCTCAAGGCTCAAATCACCGGCAAGCTCGATTTCGCCGGCGGCGGCGCGTCGCCGCTGGCCCTGGTGGCGAGCCTTGCCGGCTCGGGCGAGGCGACCTTCACGGAGGCAACACTCGCCGACATCAACGCGCGCGCGCTGCCGAGCGTGTTCGCCGAAACCGAAAACGATACGCTCGCCATCGACGCGGAAAGCATCGGTCGCGCCTTCGAGGCGGTTTCCCTCGACAAGGGGCAGAAGACGCCTGCCGCGCTGGAGGTGGGAACGCGACAGCTCGCGGCGAGCCTGACGTCGGGCGTGCTGGCCCTGAGCGCGCGCGGCGATGCGGTTCGAGCCGGGCCGGTCGCCGTGAGGGCCGAGGGCGGCTACGACCTTCGCCGCCTGTCCGGCACCCTTCGCGTCACGGAAACGCTGACCGCCCTCCCCAAAGCCTGGTCGGGTCCGCCGCCGAGCCTTGCCGTGACGGTGACCGGGCTGCCGGGCGGCGCCCGGCGCAGCCTCGACGTCGGCGATTTCATCAACGCCGTCGCCGCCCGCGCCATCGCCCGTGAAACCGCACGCATCGAGACCTTCGAGTTCGACGTGCGCGAGCGCGCGCTGTTCAACGCGCGCCTGCAGTTCGACCATCGCCGCGAGCAGGATCGACTGAAGGTGGAAGCCGACGCCAAAGCGGCGGCCGAGGCGGCGCGCAAGGCCGAAGCCGAGCGCCGGGCGAAGGCCGAGGCGGCACGGCTGGAGAAGGAGCGGAACCGGTCCGATGCCGCCGCGCCCTCCGGCGACTCGTCCAATCCGCTGTTCCCGGCGCCGTCGGCCGGCAATGCGGCGGATCCAACGGCGGCCGGGCGCTATTGAAGGCGCGGGTCAATCCCGCCCGGCGTCCTCGCCGGCGCCGGCCGCTTCCAGCAGGTAAACGCGGATCGCCGAAGACAGGTTGGCGCTGCCGCGGGTCTCGTCGATGGCGGCAACGAGCCCGGCGATCGACTGACCGCGTTTGTCGGCGAGACTCCGCAACCGGATCCAGAAGGCGTCTTCGAGCGAGATGCTGGTTGAGTGGCCCGAGATCAGCAGCGAGTGCTTGACGATGGCCGTGCGCGCCGCCGCGGGCTGCGCTCCCCCGGCCGACTCATGCCTGTGTGCCGACGACATGCGTGACGACCCCGCTTTTGCCTCGCCGGCCGGATGCCGCCTCAGCTATCACCCCGGTCCGGGGCGAGGTGGGCGCCATCGAGCAGGCGGCGGGCGCGGTCGGCTTCCAGAATGTCCTGCCCGCGCTCGCCCCGCGTCCGACCGTGGCGGATCCGGTTGGCGGCGGCAACGGTTTCGGCCTCGGCACGCTTCTTGGCTTTGCGGACCCGACGCAGGTTGACGATGTTGGTCAAGGGATCGGCCCGATCAAGGCTTCTTGCGGAACGCGTCGATGGAGACGACCTTGGCCGCTTCGACCGGCTCGACCTCCTTGTCCTTCGCCGCTGCTTCGGCTGAAACCTTCGCCGGCGTCTTGGTCGGGTGTTTCACCGTCGTCTTGGCCGCGGGCAGCAGCTTGGCGTCGGCCGGAGCTTCGAGCGGGGACACCGGCAGGCCGGCCTTGCCGGTGCGCGGCACGGAAGCGACCGGTGCCGGCAGCGCCTTGCCGATCGCTTGAGGCTTGACCGATGCCAGTCGGACCGGCTCGCTCCGGCGCGGCTCGGGCGCGGCCGCGCTCTCGTCCTCCTCGGGCTGCGGTTCGAACTTCAGGCTGAACTGCACCGAAGGATCGAAGAAGCCGGTGAGGGCATCGAAAGGGATCAACAGGATTTCAGGAATGCCCTTGAAGGACAGGCCGACCTCGAAACCGTGGTCGGTGACCTTGAGGTCCTCGAACTGGTGCTGGAGGATGATGGTCATCTCCTCCGGGTACAACTCGCGCATCCGGCTCGATAGCCTGACGCCGGGCGCATGGGTCCGGAAGGTGATGTAGAAATGGTGGTCGCCGGGAAGTCCGTGGCGGGACACGTCGGCGAGCACCCTGCTCACCACGCCGCACAAGGCTTCCTGCACCAGCAGGTCGTAGCGGATCAGGTCATTCGGCATGGAGGAAACCCGGATGCACTTGTGACGGTATCAGGCGGGCCGCGACGGCCTGCGAGGACGCGAGGGCTGCAAGGACGCCGGCTGACAACCGGCCGGCGACGGCCAGACCTCCCGGCGGCCGGCCATCGAACAGACCTCGGTCGAGGCCGATCCGGCGAGGGTGCAAGGGGCCGAACGACGCGATTATGCATCGCCGACCGGGAAATGGAAGCGGCCCCGGCGCATTTTCCCAGGACCTCATGGGTGCACCGGGATGGGCCCGATACCAGCAAAGCACCCCGGAAGCTCTGCGCGGCAGCGGAAAGGCGTCGCGATGACGGGAACGCGGCGCTGGAGGGAATGCGACGAAGTGTGAAGTGGAGGCTTCTGTTGCCAGGTGCCTCCGAACCCCGCCTGCGAGTGCTACCCCG
>CAXTMA010000226.1:0-7071 GCA_964245015.1 uncultured Beijerinckiaceae bacterium
GTCCCCGTCGGCCCAGCCAGCCGCGGCGCCGGCCCCCCGGCTGGAACGGCTGGAGGACGTCGTCGCCCTGGCGGCGGCGAAGCGCGACATCGCCCTGAAGACGGCGCTGGAGCGCGACGTCCACCTCGTGCGCTTCGACGAGGGCTCGATCGAGTTCTCGCTCAGCCCCGACGCCTCGCCGGCGCTGCCGCAGCTCCTGATGCGCAAGCTCGGCGAGTGGACCGGCAGCCGCTGGGTCGTCGCCCTGTCGCGCGACCCCGGCGCGCCGAGCCTGCGGGAGCAGGCCGAGAAGCGCGCCCGCGAGCAGCGCCAGGGGATCGAGGCCGACCCGCTGGTGCGCGCCGTGCTCGACGCCTTTCCCGGCGCGGTGCTGGGCGAGGTGCGCCGGCCCAACCTGTCGGTCGAGCCGCTGCCCGGCGCGACGATGGCCGCCGAGCCGGTCGAGGACGGCGGCGAGGACGTCGCCTTCGAGGACATGATCTGGCGCGAGGATGAGCTGTAGCGGCTCGCCCCAAAGCTCACCCCTTGTCCGCCGCCGCCGGATCGTGTCCGTTCGCACCATGGAATCCTGATGCAGGTTGGCATCGACATCTCGCGGGAGCACGCCTTGAAGGATCTGATGGGCATCATGAAGCAGGCGCAGGCGATGCAGGCCAAGATGGCCGACGCCCAGGCGCAGCTCGAACATCTCGAAGTGCAGGGCCAGTCCGGCGGCGGCCTCGTCACGCTCACCATGACGGCGAAGGGCGTGATGAAAAGCCTGACGCTCGACAGCAGCCTGCTGCGCGCCGACGAGAAGGAGATCCTGGAGGATCTCATCGTCACCGCCCACGAGGACGCCCGGCGCAAGGCCGAGCGCCTGGCCGAGGAGAAGATGCGCGACGTCACCGCCGGCCTGCCGCTGCCGCCGGGGATGAAGCTGCCGTTCTGATGAAGCTCTGCCGCAAACATCCGTCCCTGCACGCAGCGAAGGATGTTTTCTCCCGTGGCTGAGCGCGTCGCCGGGCCGGAGATCGAGCGCCTCATCCAGCTCCTCGCCCGTTTGCCGGGGCTGGGGCCGCGCTCGGCGCGCCGGGCCGCGCTGCATCTCATCCGCAAGCGCGAGGAACTGCTCAGCCCCCTCGCCGACGCGATGGCCATCGCCCGCAGCAACATCTGCACCTGCGCGCGCTGCGGCAACGTCGACACGCTCGATCCCTGCACGGTGTGCCGCGATCCCCGCCGCGATCCGTACCTGCTGGTGGTCGTGGAAACGGTGGCCGACCTGTGGGCGCTGGAGCGGGCGGCGGCGGTGCGCGCCCGCTACCACGTCCTCGGCGGCACGCTGTCACCGCTCGACGGGGTCGGGCCCGACGACCTCAACCTCGCGACCCTCGCCGGCCGGGTGGCCGCCGACGGCATCACCGAGGTGATCCTGGCGGTCAACGCCACCGTGGACGGGCAGACCACCGCCCATTACGTCACCGACCTGCTGCGCCCCCTCAGCGTGAAAACGACCCGCCTCGCCCACGGCGTGCCGGTCGGCGGCGAGCTCGACTACCTCGACGAGGGCACGCTGGCGGCGGCCCTGCGCGCCCGTACGGATTTCTGATGGAGACGCCCGCCCAGCCCGTCCGCGTGCTGGAGCTCAGCCGGCGCGGGCTGACGGCCGTGCCCGACGCCGTGTTCGACCACGCCGACACGCTGGAGGTGCTGGACCTCGCCGGCAATTCGCTGACAACCCTGCCCGCGAGCCTGAGCCGGCTGACCCGGCTGCGCGCCGTGTTCGTGTCCAACAACCCGATGGTGCGGCTGCCGCCGGTGCTCGGCGCGTGCCCGGTGCTGACCCAGATCGGCGCCCGCGGCTGCGGCCTGCGCGACCTGCCGGCCGCCTCGCTGCCGTCCGGGCTGCGCTGGCTGACCCTTACCGACAACCAGCTCGACACCCTGCCGGACGAGCTTGGCCGACGCCCCGCCCTGCAGAAGCTGATGCTCGCCGGCAATCGGCTGAGCACCCTGCCCGACACGCTGGCGGGGGCGGCAAACCTCGAACTGCTGCGCTTGTCCGCCAACCGCTTCGAGCGGTTGCCGCCCTGGCTGGCCGGCCTGCCCCGGCTGGCGTGGCTGGCCTTCGCCGGCAACCCCTTCGAGGAGCCGCGCCCGGCTGCGCCCCCACGCGCCGTCCCCTGGGACGAGCTGCGGCCGGGCGCGCTGCTCGGCGAGGGCGCGTCGGGGCGGACCTACGGCGCCGCGTGGCAGCGTCCGGGCGGCAGCACAACCGTTGCCGTGAAGCTGTTCAAGGACGCGATGACCAGCGACGGCCTGCCGGAGCACGAAATGGCCGCCTGTCTCGCCGCCGGCCCGCACCCCAACCTGATCGCCGGGCTGGGCATGGTCACCGGCCATCCCGAGGCCACGCCCGGCCTGCTGATGCCGCTGATCCCGGCGCACTGGCGCGTGCTGGCCGGGCCGCCCAGCCGCGCGAGCTGCAGCCGCGACATCTACGACCCGGCCCTCCGCCTGGCTCGCGATGTGGCGCTGGCGATCGCCCGCGCTATCGGCTCGGCCGCGGCCCACCTCCACGACTGCCGGCTGCTGCACGGCGACCTTTACGCCCACAACACGCTGTGGGACGGCGCGGCGGGCGCCGCCGTGCTCACCGACTTCGGCGCCGCTTCCTTTCTGCCGGCCGCCGATGCGGACGTGTTCGCCAGTCTCGACGTGCTGGCCTGGGGCATTCTGCTGGGCGAACTGCTGGATCTCTGCCGGGACGAGCCGCCATCGGTCCCCCGCGCGCTGCAGGCCGCCTGCTGCCATCCCGACCCGACGGCGCGGCCGACCTTGCGCGAAGCGCTGGACAGCCTCGCGGCGTAGGAACAGGAGCAGGGCATGAACACCTCGCCGGAGTCCCGCACGGCTGCGGCCGTGCTCGTCAATGGGCTGGTGGCGCAGGGCGTGGCGCACTGCTTCTGCGTGCCCGGCGAAAGCTACCTCGCCGTGCTCGACGCCCTGCACGACAGCCCGATCGCGCTCACCGTCTGCCGGCAGGAGGGCGGGGCGGCGATCATGGCCGAGGCGGTCGGCCGGGCGACCGGGCGTCCCGGCATCTGCTTCGTCACGCGCGGCCCCGGCGCCACCAACGCCAGCGCCGGCCTGCACGTCGCCCGCCAGGGCTCGACGCCGATGATCCTGTTCGTCGGTCAGGTCGAGCGGGGCGACCGCGGGCGCGAAGCCTTCCAGGAGCTGGACACCCGCGCGATGTTCGGCTCGGTGGCGAAATGGGTCGACGAGATCGACGACGCCCGCCGCCTTCCCGAAATGCTGGCGCGGGCCTTTGCCGTCGCGATGAACGGGCGGCCGGGGCCGGTGGTGCTGGCGCTGCCGCAGGACATGCTGGTGGACCGCGTGGCCGTGGGCGACGCTCAGTTGCGAAGGGTTGAGCCGGCCGAGGCGGCGCCGACGCCCGCCGACATGGCTTGCCTGCGGGCGATGCTGGCGACGGCGCGCACGCCCGTACTCCTCCTCGGCGGCAGCCGCTGGACGCCGGCGAGCTGCGCCGCGGTTCAACGCTTCGCCGCGAGCTGGGCCCTGCCGGTGGTGACGAGCTTCCGCCGGATGACCCTGTTCGATCCAACCAACCCCTGCTACGCCGGGGAACTCGGCATCGGACCCGATCCCAAGCTGCTCGCCCGGCTGCGCGCGGCCGACCTCGTCCTCGTCGTCGGGGGCCGCCTCGGCGACGTGCCGAGCCAGGGCTACACCCTGTTCGACGTGCCCCGACCGGCCTGCCGTCTCGTCCACATCCATCCCGACCCCGCCGAACTCGGCCGCGTCTACGCCGCCGACCTCGCCATTCCCGCCACGCCGGCCGGCCTCGCCGGCTCGCTCGACGCGCTCGACGTGCCGCCAACCGTCCCACCCTGGGCCGCCGCCACCCGCTCCGCCCACGCCGACTACCTAGCGTGGTCGGAGGTGGCGACCGCGCAGCCCGGCCGGGTCAACCTGGGCGCCGTGATGGTGTGGCTGCGCGAGAAGCTCGACGGCGACGCCATCCTGACCAACGGCGCCGGCAACTTCGCCGCCTGGGTCGGCCGCTTCTTCCGGCCGCGCCGCCGGCCGGGCGATGGCGCCGGGCACCTCGCCTCGCTGTCGGGGTCGATGGGCTACGGCGTGCCGGCGGCGGTGGCGATGGCGCGCCTTTACCGCCAAGCCACGGTGGTCTGCCTGTCGGGCGATGGCGACATGCTGATGAACGGCCAGGAGTTCGCCACAGCGGTGCAATACGGTCTGCCGATCGTGGTGATCGTCTGCGACAACGGCATGTACGGCACGATCCGCATGCACCAGGAGCGCGAATATCCCGGCCGCGTCTGCGCGACGGCCCTGCGCAACCCCGATTTCGCCGCCTACGCCCGTGCCTTCGGCGGTTTCGGCATCGCGGTGGAAGCGACGGCCGACTTTCCCGCGGCCTTCGCCGCCGCGCGGGCGAGCGGCCTGCCGGCGATCGTGCACCTCAGGATCGATCCCGAGGCGATCCTGCCGGGCGCGACGCTGACCCAGGTGCGGGAGGCGTCGCGGCATCGGCGCCGCTGAGTCCTCACAACCGCAGGGTGCCGGCCGCCAGCCGCCGGCGAAGCTCGTCATCGAGCGGCAGGTAGCCCAGGCCACCATCCATCAGCACCTCGGAGCCGGCTGCCGCCTCGTAGCCTTGCGCGCGCAGTTCGGCCTTCTGCTGGCGGAACGTGCCGGTGAGGTCGAGGTCGGCGACGAGGCGCAGGAAGAGCGGCCGGGCGTAGGCCGGCAGCTCCGCCGCGAGGTGGGCATGCAGGGTGCCGGGATCGAAGCCCGCCCCCGCGACCAGCGCGGCCATGCCCGCGCGGCCCTCGGCGCCCGGCACGGCCACGCCGTAGACGCAGGCCGCCGCCACGCCCGGCGCCGCCGCCACGACGTCGGCCACCTCCGTCGTCGCCACGTTCTCGCCGCGCCAGCGGAAGGTGTCGCCGATGCGGTCGACGAAGACGTAGAACCCCTGCGCATCGCGGCGCAGGAGGTCGCCGGTGCGGAACCACGCGTCGCCAGCCGCGAACACGTCGCGCAGCACCTTGGCCTCCGTGTCGTCAACCGACGTGTACCCTTCGAAGCGCGTCCCCAGCCCGTCGCCGCCGCGCCGGCCGATCGCCTCGCCGGGCTCGTCGGGAGCGCAGCGCAGGCAGAAGCCGTCGGCGCCGCGTGCCGGCTGTTCGCTTGCCGGATCGAAGCGCACCAGGGCCACCGGCGAGCGGTGGGCGAGGAAGCCCGGCACGCGTCCCAGGCTGCCCGGACGCCCTTCGAGGTTGAACAAGGAGAAGCTGCCCTCGGTGGCGGCGTAGAACTCGATCACGCGGGGGATGGCGAAGCGGGCGGCGAAGGTGCGCCACACGCCCTCGCGCAGGCCGTTGCCGCAGGCGAGCCGCAGCCGATGCGCCCGTTCCAGCGGCTGCGGCGGCGCGGCGTTGAGGAAGCGGGGGAGTTCGCCGATGTATTGGAAGATCGTGGCCCGGCTCCCAACGACGTCCGGCCAGAAGCGACGGGCGGAGAAGCGTTCGCGCACGATCACCGCGCCGCCGGCGGCCAGCATGGCGCCGACCGCCACCACCCCGCCGACCGAATGGTACATCGGCAGGCAGTTATAAAGCCGATCCGCGGGCGTCGCAGCGGTGAGGCCGGCGAACCATTCGCTCCACATCGCGATGCGGTAATGGCTGACGAACGCCGCCTTGGACAGGCCGGTCGTGCCGGAGGTGAACAGCAGCAGCGCGGGGTCGCGCCCGACCGGCGCGGGATGGTCGCCCTCGGTCAAAGGTCCGCAGCCGGCGAGCGCGGCCCCGAAGCTTGCTGGCTGCGAGCCGCCGCGGATCCACACCCGCAGGCCGCCTGCCGGCCCGGAGACCGAATCGCCGATCCGCTCGGCGAAGGCGGCGTCGGCGATGAGGTGGCCGGCGCCCGCCACGGCGAGGCTGTGGCGCAGGCCGATGCCAACCAGGCCGGTGTTGATCAGCGCGGTGATGATGCCGAGCCGCCCCAGCCCGATCCAGATCGCGGGGACGTCCGGCGCGTTGGCCGCCATCAGAGCGACGCGGTCGCCGGCCCGCAGCCCCTGCGCCAGCGCCCATCCCGCGCAGCGGCGCGACAGCGCGGCGAGTTCGCCGTAGCTGAGGGCGTCCGCCTCGCCGATCAGGGCGGGCGCGCGCGGGTCCGTCGCCGCCCGCTCGTCGACGATCGCGGCGAGCGTGCGCGAACCCGATGGCGCGAGGCCGGCGGTGCGGGTAAGCGCGCGCAACCAGTCGGCCGTGGCGGCACGCGCCGCCGACGCGTCGGACTCCGACATGATGCCGCCTCAAACCTCCAACCGTAGCCGATAATCGCTTGATTCCACGGTCGCACCGCCACGCCGGCGTCGCGCCTGCGCCACCATTAACTCTTTAAACGTCGCTTAACCTAACCGGGTGCCAATGGAGCGCCGCGTCCCCGGTGCAACAGTGCGGGCGCGAAGCGTGCGGTGTGAAAGCGAGACGGATGACCTACGCGGCTTTCTCTTCCCAGGACCTCGCCTCGCTCCAGGACGTCGGCCTTTGTCACGACACCCTGCCCTTCGACCTGGTCCCGTCCTCGCCCAAGCCCATCCCGCAGGCCGTCCTGTGCGCCGCCGCGCTGACCCTGAGCGCGTCCGTCGGCCTGATGCTGCTCTACGGCTCGCCCTTCTCCCCATCGCCGGTTGCCCCGCCCTCGCGCGCCGAACTGCTGGCGACCGCCGCTCCGTCCGTCGCGCGAACAACCCCGCCGGCGGCGATGGCGCCGCTTCGGCCGCATGCCTCGCTGTTCGATCCGACGCCGACGGCGAGTGCGCCGGTCAGCTTCGCCCGCAGCGCCCCGTTGAAGCCGGGTGCCGATCCCGCGCAGCTGCATCTGGCCGATGCGGTGAACCCGGCCCCGATCGTCGCGCCCGAGCCGCAGGTCGCCGTTCTTCAGGACACGGACCTGGACACGGTCGAGGCGCCTGCCGGAGCCTCGACCGAGACGGCGATCCTGCCGCCGCTGCCGGTCGTGCCCGGC
>CAXTMA010000227.1:0-7062 GCA_964245015.1 uncultured Beijerinckiaceae bacterium
TCGCTCATCAGGCGGAAGGGCCGGGCTGGGCCGAGGCGGGGATCGTCAAGGACGCCGGCGACGATCCCGACGTCACCCACGGGGCGATGGTGATCGCCCGCCTCGCCCTTGGTCGGCCCGGCGACGGCCTCGTCTTCCGCGCCGGCGCCGGCGTCGGCACGATCACCCGGCCCGGCCTGCCGCTGCCGCCCGGCGAACCGGCGATCAACCCCGGCCCGCGCCTGATGATCGCCGCCGCCCTTGCCGAAGCGCGGACCGCCATCGATTCCATGCCGGCCGACCTCGTCGTCACCGTGTCGATTCCCGATGGCGAGCGCATCGCCGAGCGGACCCTCAACGGCCGCCTCGGCATCCGCGGCGGCCTGTCGATCTTGGGCACCACCGGCGTGGTGATCCCCTTCTCCTGCGCAGCCTGGATCGATACCATCCACCGCGGGATCGACGTGGCGCGGGCGACCGGTCTCGTTCACATCGCCGGCGCCACCGGCAGCACCTCGGAGGCGGCGGTGGCGGCGCTGCATCAGTTGCCCGAGCCGGCGCTGATCGAGATGGGCGATTTCGTCGGCGGCCTGTTGAAGTACCTGCGCCGCCATCCCGTGCCGCGCGTCACGATCGCCGGCGGCTTCGCCAAGATGACCAAGCTCGGCCAGGGCCTGCTCGACCTGCATTCGGGACGCGGCGGCGTCGACTTCGCCTGGCTCGCCGCGCGAACGCGGGAGGCCGGCGGCAGCCCCGACCTCGCCGCGTGTGTCGCGGCGGCGAACACGGCCGCAGAGGCGTCGATGCTTGCCCGGGCCGAGGGGATCGACCTGCCCGCCGGCATCGCCGCGGCGGCGCACGGCGCGGCCGCCGGCGCTCTTGCCGGGAGCGGCATTCTGCTCGACGTGGCCGTGTTCGACAGAACCGGCGCCTTGCTCGCCGCGACGGCGCCGAAATGACGGGCCGAACGAGCCTTCAGTGCATGTGCTGGCCCCCGTTCACCGACAGCGTCGCCCCGGTGATGTAGCCGGCTTCCTCGGAGGCCAGGAACAGCACGCAGCGCGCCACCTCTTCCGGCTCGCCCAGGCGCCCGGCGGGTATGTGCGGCAGCACCTTGGTCTTCAGGATCTCGGCCGGCACCGCCTTCACCATCTCGGTGGCGATGTAGCCGGGGGCGATGATGTTGACGGTGATGCCCTTGTTCGCGCTTTCCTGCGCCAGCGCCTTGGTGAAGCCGATGTCGCCGGACTTGGCGGCGCAGTAGTTGGTCTGGCCGAACTGCCCCTTCTGCCCGTTGATGGAGGAGATGTTGATGATGCGCCCCCAGCCGCGCTCGCGCATGCCCTCGATCACCGGCCGCGTCATGTTGAACAGCGAGTTCAGGTTGGTGTTGATGACCGAGTACCATTTGTCCGGCGTCATCTTGTGCAGCGGCGTGTCGCGGGTGATGCCGGCGTTGTTGACCAGCACCTCCACCGGGCCGATCGCCTCCTCGACCTTTTTGAGCCCGGCGGCGCAGGACTCGTAGTCGCCGACGTCCCACTTGAAGACGGCGATGCCGGTTTCCTCCTTGAAGGCATTGGCCGCCTCGTCGTTGCCGGCATAGGTCGCCGCGACCCTGTAACCCTTGTCGTGCAAGGCCCGGCTGATCGCCGCGCCGATCCCGCGCGATCCCCCGCTCACCACAGCCACCCGTGACATCGCCATCCTCCTGAGACCCGGCAGACCTTCCGGTCCGCTCCCTTTGTTGTGCTTGCCTGTGCCGGGGGCGGCGCCGGCCACCCCCGGACGGGTTCAGCGCTCGACGGTCAGCGCGATGCCCATCCCGCCGCCGATGCAAAGGGTCGCGAGACCCTTGCGGGCGTCGCGGCGGGCCATTTCCTGCAGCAGCGTGACGAGGCAGCGGGCACCCGAGGCGCCGATGGGATGGCCGATGGCGATGGCGCCGCCGTTGACGTTCACGATCGCCGGGTCCCAGCCCATGTCCTTGTTGACGGAGATGGCCTGGGCGGCGAAGGCCTCGTTGGCCTCCACGAGGTCGAGGTCGCCGACCTTCCAGCCGGCCTTCTCCAGCGCCCTGCGCGAGGCGGGGATGGGGCCCGTGCCCATGATGGAGGGATCGACGCCGGCGGTGGCCCACGAGGCGATGCGGGCGAGCGGAGTCAGCCCGCGGCGCTTGGCTTCCTCGGCCGACATCAGCACCACAACCGCCGCACCGTCGTTGATCCCCGACGAGTTGCCGGCGGTCACGGACCCTTCCTTGGTGAAGGCCGGCTTCAGCTTGGCCATCTGGTCGAGGGTCGCGCCCTTGCGGATGTATTCGTCCTCGGCGACGACCACGTCGCCCTTGCGGCCCTTGACGGTGAAGGGCACGATCTCGTCCTTGAAGCGCCCGGCCGCCTGCGCCGCCTCGGCCTTGTTCTGCGAGCCGACGGCGAAGCGGTCCTGCTCTTCGCGCGAAATCTGCCACTTGGCCGCGATGTTCTCGGCGGTGTTGCCCATGGGATAGCCGGCGAAGGCATCCGACAGGCCGTCCTTCATCATCGTATCGAGGAAGTGGGTTTCGCCCATCTTGGTGCCGCCGCGCAGCCAGCTCGCATGGGTGGACTGGGACATGGACTCCTGGCCGCCGGCGACGATGATGGCGGCATCGCCGCTGCGGATCTGCTGATGGCCGAGCGCCACCGCGCGCAGGCCCGAGCCGCACACCTGGTTGAGGCCGAAGGCCGTCTTCTCCTTGGGCACGCCGGCGGCCATCGCCGCCTGACGGGCCGGGTTCATGCCCTGCCCGGCCGTGAGCACCTGGCCGAGGATCACCTCGTCCACCTCGGCGGCATCGACGTTGGCGCGCTCCAGCACGTTGCGGATCACGGCGGCGCCGAGTTCATGCGCCGGCACAAACCCGAAGCTGCCGTTGAACGAGCCAACCGCCGAGCGTCCGGCCGCGACGATGACGATATCGGTGGACATAGGGTGCGCTCTCCTTGCCAAACATGCGCCGCTTTGGGGCCTGCGCCCGCGGCATCCGTGCTCCAGATGTCGGGCCAACGGGGCCGACGGCAAGCCGCCTTTCGTCACAAGACCGACCGAGCCCCCACGCGGCCGGGTTCTCGCGCCGGGTGAAAGCGCCTATGTGTGCGGTGAGCCAACGGTTTCGCGGCGATCGCGCCCCGATGTTGTCGCTCACAGGCGTTCTTGCCCCCAGGCTGTTTTCGCTATCAAGAGTTCTTGCCATGACCAGCGACAAGGTGCCGGTAACGATCAAGAAATACGCGAACCGGCGTCTCTACAACACCGGCGCCAGCACCTACGTGACTTTGGAAGATCTCGCGGCCATGGTGAAGCGAGGCTGCGACTTCGTGGTGATCGATGCCAAGAACGGCGACGACATCACCCGCTCGGTGCTGGCGCAGATCATCTTCGAGCAGGAAGGCAAGCGTGGGCAGAGCCTGCTGCCGATCTCCTTCCTGCGCCAGCTGATCGGCTTCTACGATACGGGCATGCAGATGCTGCTTCCCGCCTTCCTGGAACAGTCGCTGGCGAGCTTCGCCAGGGAAAGCCTCGGCCAACCGTTTCCGCAAACCTTTCCCCCCGCCGCGCTTGGCGGAGCCGCCCTGCCGATGCTGACGCAGATGGAGGAGCAGGCCCGCCAGAACATGGCGATGTTCCACAAGGCGTTGACCATGTTCGCGCCGTTCCCGGCAACGGAACCGCCCGCCGGCTCGATGGCCGAGGCTGCGGCGACCCGGACGGAGGCGGCGGACGACGAGGCGCTGGTCGCGTCTGCGCCACCAGTCGCGGAGCCCGCGCGCAGCGAGTTCGAGGACCTGCGGCAACAGCTCGACGTCCTGCAAAGACGCGTCGAGAGCCTGGCACCGAAAGGCCGGGCCGACCAAAGCTGAGCCGATGCGACTTCGCGCGGATCAGCGCCGCCGGGCGGCCGTCGGCCTCACCGCGGCGGCCTGCTGGCGGCAACGGGCGTGACGGCGAGTTCGGCGCGGCCGAACAGGTGGCCCTGCAGGTAGTTCACGCCCCAGTCGGTCAGGATCCCCGCCGTTTCCTCGTCCTCGACCCACTCGGCCACGGTTGGGATGTTGAGGTTGCGCGCGAGGTCGATCAGAGCGCGGATGAAGAAGCGGTCGTCGGACGAGCTGGCGAGGTTCTGCGAAAAGGCGCCGTCGATCTTGAGATAGTCGATGGGGAGCTGGCGCAGGCTGCGGAACGAGGAATGGCCGGAGCCGAAATCGTCGATGGCGATCTTCACCCCGAGCGGCTTGATCGCGGCCAGCGTCACCCGCGTCGCCTCGATGTCGGCGATGGCGCAGGTTTCCGTGACCTCGACGGTGAGGCGGCGCGCCGCATCCGGGCGCAGGCGGCAGGCGGCGCGCAGTTCGCCCAACCATTGCGGATCGCTCAACGAGGGCACGGCCGCGTTGATCGACAGCCTGAGCTTGCGGTCGGCGGTGAGCAGGGCGAAGGCCAGCTCCACCACCCGGCGGTCGATGAGCGGCACCAGCCCGGTCTTCTCGGCGCGCGGCACGAGGGCATCAGGCAGGATGGGCGGCGCATCGGCCCGCTTCACCCGCACCAGCCCTTCGAAGAAGGCGACCTGGCGCGTGCCCGCCGCAACGATCGGCTGCAGCGCCAGGGCGAGGCGGTTGTCGGCCAGCGCGGTGCGGATCTCGTCGGCCGTTTCGCTGCCGCCGGGCGGTCGCGCCCGGGTCAGCTCGGGTCGGTACAGGGCGAAGCCGGAGGCGGCCGGCTGGTGCGCCGCCTCCAACGCCTGCTCGGCGAACTGCAGCAGGGCCTGCGGCGTGCGGCCGTGAAAGGGCGCGATCACCGCGCCGACCTTGGCCAGCAGCCCGGTGGCCGCGACGGCATCGCCGTTCTCGCCCGGTTCGGCGCCGCGAACGGCCGCCGTCAGCCGGGCCACGGCGGCCATCGCCTGCCCCTCGTCGCAACCGTCGAGAAGTGCGGCGAACTTGGCGCCGGCGTGACGGGCGAGGATCTCGTGGGATCGCATGGTGTGGCGCAGCCGCGCCCCGGCGTCGGCGATGCCGGCGTCGTCCACCGCCACGCTCGACCCTTCCCGCTCGACCGCGATGAGCAGAACGGCGAAGGTCGAGGATTTGCGCGCCGTCAGGCTGAGGTGGCGGGCGACGTGCTCGATGAAGTAGGCGCGGTTGTAGGCCCCGGTGACGGGATCGCGCTGGGCGGCGGCCGTGCGCCGGCACTCGGCCTCGTAGCGCTCGGTGATGATCCGGATCACGCCGTGAACGCGGGCCGGGCGGTCGTAGCGGTCGGCGAACCAGCGTCCGCTGTCCTCGACCCACACCGGCGCGGCGCGGCCCCGACCGGCCTGCGACCGCTTGGCGCCGACAAGGCCGTAGACCGTTTTGAAGGGAACACCGCCGCCGGTATCGCAGCCGCCCGGCGCCATCACCGCCTCGTAGCGTGAGGAAGGGCTTTCGGCGGCCAGATGCTCGGCGTAGCCGAGGCCCGTCGAAACAGCCGCCATCGCCGGCAGGCCGGGGATCGAGCGGTAGCTCGGCCCCCAGGTGATCTCGTCGCTTTCCAAGCTCCAGTCGTAGACGACCTCGGTGGCGGCCTGCTCGGATGTCGGGCCGGGAGCACCGGCGACGAGAACACCGGGATCGGGAGCATGAGGATCAAGAGGAAACCTGCCCTCGTCGGGCACTCCGCCAACGGGTTCGTGCGAGATCTGACCCAAGAGAACTCCGGTGCCGGCGCCCGCGCTGACCGAACGGGAGGCTGACCTAACGGGAAGAGGTGACGAACCCTAGTCGCGCCGGCTTAAGAAGCCGTGTTCGAGACGCGCCCGATCATCGTGGTTTGGTGGTGATCTGGATGGTCTCGAAGGGCTGCACGAGGCAGGCGTGGTGTTCCATTGAGGAGGCTAGGGTCGATTTGCCGGGCGGCGGATCGCTCGCCACCGTTGATCCCGTGCCGAGTTTTGCGCCCGTTTTGGCGATTGCCTCGTGAAGGTGGGCGGTGACGAGACGCGAGTAGCGCATCGTCATCGCGATGCTCCGATGGCCAAGCACGGCCTGAAGTGCCGGGAGATCGCCGGTAGCCTGGAGGAAGACGGACGCGAACCGGTGTCGGAGATCATGGGCGCGGAACGGGAAGCCGACCCTGCGAGCCACTTTTCTGAACTGGCCGGAGAAGTATCGATAGGGTTGGCCGTCCGGGCTGCGCCAGAACACGATATGTGAGATCGGATGGCGAGGACAGGCGAGCAGCACCTCGTAGGCGGCATTGCCGAGCGGCACGGTTTGCGGTGCCGAGGTCTTCGTCTTGATGAGCAGCACCTCGCGCCGAGCCAGATTGACCTGCGACCATTCCATCGATAGCGCCTCGCTCATCCGCCTGCCGGTGGCGGCGAGGAAGTGGATCGGCAGCTTCATCGCCGGTGGTGCTCGGGCAACGAGGTTCTCGATCTGAGCGTCTGAGGGCCTACCAGGTTGAGGAAAGGCCAGCTCGTTTTGTGCGATGCGCCGTGCTTCAAGCTCCTGACGTTTGCTGCCGGGAACTGGGCGATGCGAGGAATGGATCAGCGCTCGGGATCGCTGTTGTTCCACGTCGATCTTGAAAGCCGGGTGCGGGCCGACCACCCGCTTCGTACGATCCGCACCATCACCAACGACGCCTTGCTGTTGTTGAGCGCGGAGTTCGAGGCGCTTCATGTCGCCGGGGTCGGGCGGCCCTCGATCCCATCCGAGCGCCTGGTGCGCGCCTTGTTGCTTCAAGCCTTTTACGGCATCCGCTCGCAGCGCCAGATCATGGAAGGGCTCGAGCTCGACCTGCTGTTTCGCTGATATGTCGGGCTCGGCATCGACGATGCCGCCTGGGATCCGACGACCTTTGGCAGGAACCGGGATCGGCTGCTCGAAGGCGACGTGGCGCACCAGGTCCCGGCCGCCGTGCTGGCCCACCGCAAGGTGAAGCGGCGGCTGTCACCAGAGCACTTCAGCGTCGATGGCACGATGATCGAGGCCAAGCCGGGCCTGATTTGGGCGTCGATGAAGGGCTTTCGGCCCAAGGACGGCTCGGGCGAGCCAC
>CAXTMA010000228.1:0-7057 GCA_964245015.1 uncultured Beijerinckiaceae bacterium
CCGTGCTGGGCGAGCGCGGCCAGGGCGTGTCAGGCGGCGAGGCGCAACGCATCGCCCTCGCGCGACTGTTCCTCAAGCAGGCGGAGGTGATGGTGATCGACGAGGCGACCGCCGGCCTCGACTCGGCGACGGCGGCGCTGGTCACCACCTCGATCGAGCGCCTCGCCCCGCGCTGCGCCACGCTGGTCATCGCCCACAGGCTGGAGACCGTGCGCGGCGCCGACCGCATCCTCGTGCTGGAGGCGGGGCGCATCGTCGAGCAGGGCCGCCACGAGGCGCTGCTCGCGCGCGGCGGCTCCTACGCCCGCCTGGTCGAGACCGGGCTGGGGCTGGCGGCATGAGCGACACCCTGCGCCTGCTGCGGCTGTTCCGCCCCCAGGCCTCCTGGATGCTCGCGGGCGTCGCCGCGAGCACCACCGTGGTGCTCGCCAACGTCGGCCTGCTCGCGCTGTCTGGCTGGTTCATCGCCGCGATGGCGCTCGCCGGCCTCGGCCGCATGCCGGTCGAGGCCTTCGCCCCCGCGGCCGCGATCCGCGCCCTGGCGATCCTGCGCACCGGCGGCCGCTACGGCGAGCGCCTCGTCACCCACGAGGCGACCTTGCGGCTGCGCGCCCGGCTGCGGACGTGGGTGTTCGCGCGGCTCGAGCCGCTCGCCCCCGCCGCGCTGCGGCCCTACCGCGGCGGCGACCTCCTGAGCCGCCTGCGCGCCGACGTCGATGGCCTCGACACCTTCTACCTGCGCATCGTCGCACCCGTCGTCGCGGCCGCGCTCGGCACCGCGGCGATGCTGGCGTTCCTGCATCACTATGTGCGATCTGTCGCGCTCGTCGACGCCCTGGCGCTGACCGCCGCCGGGATCGGTCTGCCGCTGGCGGCGCAGCGCCTCGGGCGCGGTCCGGGCGAACGCGTGGTGGCGCTCCGCTCGGACCTGCGCGCCGCGGTCTCCGACACGGCGCGAAGCCTCGGCGAGTTGCTGGTCTACGGCGCCCAGGAGCGGCAGGACACGCTGATGTCCGGGCTCGGCCGCGCCATCGTCACGCAGCGGCGGCGGCAGGCCTGGATCGACGGCGCGGCGGCGGCGCTGTCCGGCTTCGTCGCCAACGGTGCGATGTGGGCCGCGCTGGTGCTGCTGGTACCGCTCGTCCAAGCCCGCGCTCTCCCGGCGCCCGACCTCCCGATGATCGCCCTCCTCGTGCTCGCCGGCTTCGAGGCCGTCGCGCCGCTGCCGCTCGCCTTCCAGGGCCTCGGCGAGACGCTGGCCGCCGCGCGCCGGATCTTCGCCATCGTCGACGCCGAGCCGGCGGTGCTCGACCCGCCGGGCGAGCCGTGTGCGCCCGAGCGTTTCGACCTGCGCGTCGAGGGCCTGCGGATGCGCTACTCGGCTGACGCGCCCTGGGCGATCGACGGCCTCGACCTCCACATCCCGCAGGGCGGCGCGGTCGGCCTCGTCGGCGAGAGCGGATCGGGCAAGACGAGCCTCGTCAACGTCCTCCTGCGCTTCTTCGAACATCAAGAGGGCCGGATCGAGGTCGGCGGCGTACCCCTCCGACGCCTGCAGGGCGACACGATGCGCGGGCTATGCGCCGTCGTCGCGCAACGGACCCATGTGTTCAACGCGAGCATCCGCGACAACCTGTTGCTGGCCCGCCCGGAGGCGAACGATCGAGAGCTGCTCGCCGCGCTCGCTTCGGCCGATCTGCTCGAGGAGGTACGGGCGATGCCGAACGGTCTCGACACAGTCGTCGGCGAAATGGGGTCCCGCCTCTCCGGCGGACAGGCGCGGCGCCTCACGATCGCCCGCGCCTTTCTGAAGAACGCGCCCATCCTGCTCCTCGACGAGCCGACCGAGGGCCTCGACGCCGCTTCCGAGACGCGGGTCCTGCAAGCTCTCGAACAGCTGATGGTCGGGCGGACCACCGTCCTCATCAGCCATCGCCGCGAAGTCATGGCGCAGATGTTGGCGATCGAGATGATCGCGACCGTGTATCCGCCAAGGATGCACGCGTAAGAACGAAAGTCCCGGAACACGCTGCCCAACACGACCTGGGCGGCCATGACGGCCGTGAAGCTCGCCAGCAGCATGGTGCGGTCCTGCGGGAACGTCGCGGTGAGGCCGACGGCGAAGATGACGCCGACGACCGTCGCCGCGGAGCGATAGGCGGCTTTGGACAGCGCCATGCCCTGTTGCGGCTGGGCGAGGATGATCACGCAGACCCCGGCGCTCGATGCGCCGTCGAGCTCGAGGAAGAACGCCGCGTAATAGGCGATCGCCAGGGCGATCCAGGTGCGGAACGCGAACCACGCCTTACCCGGCGCGATCACGGGCTTGCGACGGGTGCCGCGAGCGGTCGATCCATGGGACGGCACCGCCGGCTCACTCGTCGGCCGCCCGCGCGACGATGGGACCGGGCCGAACCGCGATCTTCACCCTCCGAGGCTTCTCCGGAGCGGTCCGCGGATCGGGCGGGTGCCGTGCCGGCCGCGGCGCCCCCGCGCGCCCGACACCGCTCGCCGAAGCCGACGAAACCGAGCTTGTGGAGAGCGTTCGCCATGCCAGTCACCCTCGATCCTCCGCTTCTGCGAGGAGTAGGGGCTCGTCGGACGGGTTGACAGACGTGTCGTGATCCTATGAGGGCGACTCCCATCATTGCCACCCACGCCGCAGCTCGACCGAAGGATCGATGCCGGGCGAACGCTTCCTGGCTGCCAACAGCGATCGAGCACGGCTCAGAGGAGGTCGGGGACCGATGGGTCGATCTTCGCGACGATGACCGTCGGCTCAGATCTGCCAAGGGCTTTCCGGAACTGCTCACGGACGGCGCCGGTCGTCGACACGTCCGCGGCGGCGCAGCCGTAGCCGCGTGCGATGGATGCGATGTCTAGGCCGGGCACGTCGAGCCCCGGGACGCCAAGCGTATCCTCGAGTTTGGCGAAGCTCTTGAGGATCGCGTACTCGCCGTTGCTCGGTACCACGAAGACGATCGGCAGCGCGTGCTGCGCCGCCGTCCACAACGCCTGCGGCGCGTACTGGAAGGCCCCGTCGCCGACGACGGCGACGACCGGGCGCCCTCGGCCGGCATGACGCTCGGCAAGTGCGATGCCCACGGCGGCGGGAAGGCCGTAGCCTAGGCCGCCGCTGGCGAAGGTGTAGTAGGAATCCGGCCGCGTCGCCGGCCAGCGGCGCTTCAGCGCCTTCATGTTCGAGAGCGACTCCTGCATCAGAACGGCGTCCGCCGGCCTTTCCATGGCGAGCGCGTGGAAGAGCTCGTCCGCGGTCATCGCCGCCGCCGCCGCCGGCTCGTCCGGCGTCGGGCGGGGCGGCGGCGGCGTCCGGGTCGATGGACCGACCATGGAAAGAAGGGCGGTCAGGGCGAGGGCAGGATCGGCGAGGACGCTGTCGCCGACCGGCGCCCGCGCCGCCTCGGCCGCATCGTCGGTCACCTGGAACAGGCTGGTGCCGTCGGGCAGATAGGCTCCGGGGACGTGGGGATAGTACCGAAACACCGGGGCGCCGAGCACCACGACGAGGTCGTGTCCTCCGAGCTTCTCGCACAGCGGGCCGATCGCCGGCGGAAGCTCGCCCTGGAACAGGGCATGGTCTTCGGGAAAGCTCGCGGCCTCCGCCTCGGGGGCGGTGAACACGGCGCAGCGCAGGCGCTCGGCGAGCGCTACCGCGTCCGCCCAACCCGAGCCGCGCGCCACGCCGGCGCCGAGGACGAGCGCGGGGTTGCGCGCGCCGTCGAGCGCCGCGGCCACTCCGGCGAGGGCGTCGGGCGAGGCTTGAAGCCGTGCGTGGATGGTCCGGGGCGGCGTCGCCATGCCGGCTGGCTTGTCCCAATCGTCCATCGGCAGCGACAGGAAGGTCGGGCCGGTCGGAGACTGCGCCGACATCGCGTGGCTGCGCATCAGGGCGGCGGGGGCATCCTGCGGGCGGGCGGTTTCGAGGGCCGATTTCACGTAGGGCCGCACGAGCACGGTCGCGTCGAGGTTCGTCAGCAGCGGCTCCAGCAGCAGCATTTCGCGGGTCTGCTGGCCGGCGGTGACGACGAGCGGCGCCTTGTTGTGCCAAGCCGTCGCCAGCGCCCCCATGGCGTTGCCGACGCCCGCGGCCGTATGCAGATTGACCAGGACCGGGCGGCGCATCGCCCTCGCGTACCCGTCCGCCATGCCGACGACCGTGCCCTCGTGGAGGCCGAGGATGTAAGTGAAATCCGAAGGCCAGTTCTTGAGGAAAGGCTGTTCCGTCGATCCCGGGTTGCCGAAGACGGTCGTGAGGCCGAGGGCGCGCATCAGGTCGCGCGTGGCGTCGAGGACTGTGGGCGAAGGGATCATCGCGTTACGTTCCTGTCTTGTAGGGAGAGGGCGGGCAATGGACGGTAATGCCGCGAAGGCGCTCACGACTCCGCACTCCAGGTGGGCTGGCGCGACCGAGATCCTCGTCGCGATGTTATCGAGCTTGGCAATAGCTGAGATGCCGAGCTTCGACGAACGCGTGAAAGCCGCGCCGGCGGCATCCGCCGTCGCGACGCACGTCATCCGGGAGTCGCCGGATCGGCGAGCCAACGCCCCTTCGATGACATCGTAAAGCATGTCGCCGACCCTCGGGGTCGATCGGGACGTTGCCGCCGGAAGGGCTGGCGATGCCCATCGCTTAGCCGGCCTTCTCGCCGACGTGCCAGAAGTCTATCGACTCGCTCGATCACAGGCCGGTTCGCCGATCGATCGATCGCTCGCGACGCGTCGGCATAGGTAACGACGAGGATCTCACCTTTCGACACGACTACGGTCTTCCCGCTGTGATCGGGAGGGCTGGATGGGTCGTTCGAATGAATGTTCTGATCGTTCGCAGCTCTGTATCCTGTCCGAGCGTCTGGAAGACCGGGTTCACGAGGATCATCCGATCCACTTCATCGAAACCTTGTCGGCATTCTGGATCTTGGAACGCTCGACTTCGCTGGCGCGATGCTCGCCACGACAGATTAAGTCGCGCGACTCTTCGCGGTCGCAAGGCCCATCGCGCATGCAACGGACGGCGGAACGCCGACGAGGGCCGTGGCTCTTGGTGAGAGCACGGAGGATCTCTTGTCACGGATACCCGCCATCGTTTGGAGGCGGCTGCGGAAAGGAGCAACGAGCGGTCGACCCGCATCGCGCGCGAGGGCCGCTCGCTGGTCTTCCTGCCTCAGAAGTTGTGTCGAAGGGCGTGGCAGGCGCTCTGCTTGCTCTTGCAGTGCTTGCGCACTTGCTCGAGCGGCACGGCCGCGCCTGCATCAGCCTTCTTGACCGATCTGTCGACGTTCGTGATGGCCGCAGCCGGAACTATCGGCAGCCAAGCGCAAGCTGCGACGAACACGATGGCAACGCTTTTCTTCATTGCTTTTGCCTCTTTCTTGATAGCGCACCCTGCCGGTGCATGCCCTCGCTGGGACGCCGATGACGCCAGTTGCCTCCACGCCTTTTCGAAAGCGTGGATCGCGGCAAGTCACAGCCGCACGCCGATGCGATACTATGGCGTGCGCAGGTCAGGCAGACGTCTTCCGGTCCTATGAGGGCGCATCATAGGTTCCAGTCTCACCGCGAAAGCGGTGCCGACGGTCTCTCCCGATTGGTGGCCTCGTTGGACCGAGCCGGCGGGTGAACCAGCACGAGAAGCGCGATTGCTGCCATCGCGGCAGCGCTGGCGCAAAGCGGCGCTGGCGCAGACAGGAGAGGCGATCCTCGCATGGTGGCGAGAGGCTTGGTGCGCCGAGCTGGCGTCGGCGGCGCGGGTTGCGGCTGAGACGCGATCCAGAAGCTGGATCCGGCATCGCGCGAAGGTAAGCGCTCGCTGACGCTTGCTTTTACCCACATCTGTCGTGGCGGTGGAGGTGTAGCGCGTTTGCGACCGATCGTGATTCGTTGCGGGGCACCGTTGCCCCCCTTCAGCGAGGTGCCCCGTGGACGCGTCATCACGACCGTGGTGGGAACAGGAACTCACCGGCTGCGCCTTCGAGGATGCCCGTCTCGGTCACCGCCTGCGCCATCTCATCGGGCGCATGGATCGCAGCCTCGGTTCAAGCCTGCGCTTCGCCTGTGAGGACTGGGCCAACACAAAGGCCGCCTACCGCTTCTTTGACAACGAGCGCGTCAGCGAGGAGCAGATCCTGGCCGGCCACCTTGAAGCCACCCGCGACCGCGGCACGGCGAGCGAGGGTCCCATCCTGGTGCTCCAGGACACAACCGAGTTCTCCTTCCAACGCCGCAACGGCAGCGACGTCGGGGCCACCCGCGTGGTGAACAGCGGCCGCGACAAGGCCGGCCGGCTGCGTACCCACACCGTCTGCGGCCTGCTGATGCATGCCTCGCTCGCCGTCACCACGGACGGCCTGCCGCTGGGGCTGGCGGCGGTGAAGTTCTTGTCGCGGCAGGCGTTCAAAGGCACCAACGCGCTCAAGCGCCACATCAACCCGACCCGGGTGCCGATCGAGCAGAAGGAAAGCGTGCGCTGGCTGGACAACCTGCGGCAGTCCACGGCGCTGTTCAATGACCCCGAGCGCTGCGTTCACATCGGTGATCGGGAAAGCGACATCTACGAGCTGTTCTGCCTGGCGCAGGACCTCGGTACCCACCTCGTTGTCCGCAACTGCGTCGACCGGCTGAAGGCCACCACGCTCGCCGCGTTCGCGTGGTCTCTTTCCCAACGATCGAGCGCGGGTGAGCCGGTTGACCAGGGTGTTCACAGATCGCTCTACGGCACGAACGTCCGCTCGCAATTCACACAACCCCGAGCGAGCGCAATCCTGCGTCGCCCGGGAACGCTGGGTCGGTCCTGACGCGGACCAACGCCTCCTAGCGGACATCCGCTTCCAGCACGTCGGGCCCCGCCGCTGGATCGGCATCAAGGAAGCCCGCGAGCACGCAAGGCATCCTGCCTCAGCTCAGCAGCTTGTCGATCGTGATCGGCAACTCGCGGACGCGCCTGCCGGTGGCATGAAAGACGGCGTTGCCGATCGCCGCCGCCGTGCCCACGATGCCGATCTCGCCCAAGCCTTTGATCCCGAGTGGGTTGGCCTTGTCC
>CAXTMA010000229.1:0-7045 GCA_964245015.1 uncultured Beijerinckiaceae bacterium
GATCGCGACCTATGCGCTGATCGCCGTCCTGTTCGCGCTCGGCATCTGGCTGGCCCTCCGCTTCACGGCGACTTCGCGCTGATCCCTCAAAACAGGGACAGTTGCTGCTGGCCCTGCGATCCCGGACGACGGAACAGGTCGGTGCGGAGCTTCAACCGATCCCGGCTGAAGCCGTTGCGCGCGACGGCCGCCTCGAACCTGCGCCCGATCATCCAGGCGAACGGGCCGGTGCCGGTCATCCGCTCGCCCCACTTGGCGTCGTAGGTCTTGCCGTTGCGGGTCGAGGCGATCAGGGTCATCACGTGGCGCAGCTTGTCGGGGAAGTGAACGGCGAGCCAGTCCTGGAACAGGTCGCGCACGTCCAGCGGCAAGCGAAGCATGACGTAGCCGGCCTCGGCCGCCCCCGCCGCCGCCGCCCGCGTCAGCACCGTCTCGATCTCCGCATCGTTGATCGCGGGAATGATCGGCGCCACCATGACGCTGGTCGGCACGCCGGCGCGGGTCAGTTCGGCGATGGTGTGGAGCCGCCGCTCGGGCGTGCTGGCGCGCGGCTCCATCTTGCGGGCGAGATCGGGATCAAGCGTCGCGACCGAGATCGCCACCTTGACGAGTCCCTTGGCGGCCATCGGGGCGAGAAGGTCGAGGTCGCGCAATACGAGCGCCGATTTGGTGACGATGCCGACCGGGTGATCGGCCGCCGCCAGCACTTCCAGGATCGCCCTCGTGATCTTCCGTTTGCGCTCGATGGGCTGGTAGGGATCCGTGTTGGTGCCGATGGCGATCGTCCTGGCCTCGTAGCGCGGCGACGCAAGCTCGCGCAGCAAAACCTCGGCCGCGCCGGTCTTGGCGAACAGGTGCGTTTCGAAATCGAGCCCGGGCGACAGGCCCATGTTGGCGTGGCTCGGCCTTGCGTAGCAGTAGCTGCAGCCGTGCTCGCAGCCGCGATAAGGGTTGATCGACCGATCAAACGAGATGTCGGGCGACTCGTTGCGGGTGATCACCGTGCGGGCGCGCTCATCCACGACCTGCGTGCGCAGCGCGCCAAGCGTCGCCAGCGACCCCCACCCATCGTCGTCGGCGATCCGCGACACGGTTTCGTGGCGTGCGGCCGGATTGCTCGTGGCGCCGCGCCCCCTGGCTGGCGGCTGGCGATTCGGCAGGCCCATTTCGCTCAACGTCGAGAACAAACGGGCACGCTGAGCGGGAACGGAAACGGATCGTTGCGAATGAACTTGTGCCGACACGTTGATCTGACCTCGTGACGACAGGAACAATAAGTGAACATAAACCAGAAGTCCAGCTGTTCTGTGGACAACTCCGGCATTCGGCTTGCTTTTCGCCTGTGTTCTTCGTCGCCGTCAAGTCGATGCGCGGAGCGGTGTCTCACCGCGCAGTTTACCCCGCGAGCCACGTGATCTCGGCGATCGTTCTTGAACCAGCGTCCTTTCCGCGCGGCAGCGCCGGACAGGATCTCGTGATCCGCTCGCTGTCGTGGCTGGTCAGCGCCGCCGTCGCCGGCCTGATCGGCGACCTGACGCTGGCCGCCTCGGCCGGGCTGCAGCTTGATGGCGTGTCGGATGCGGTCGGGTGCCGTCTGGTCGTGGCCGACGACGAGGGCCGGCGCCTGCGCGCGGCCGCCGATCAGGTGCGGGGCGGCACCGTTCTCGTTCTCAAGGCCGGTTTCGCGCCGGGGTCCGAATTGATCGAGGAACTGGCCCGACGCGAGGGTGCGGCGTATCCCGCCCTGCTGCTCGCAGCCCCGACCACCTTCTGGCAGCGCCTCCTGCCCGATCGCGCGCCGAGCGTCGGCATTCTCGCCCCGGCGCCCTCGTGCCGGCAGGCGGCGGATTTCGCCGCGCTGGTGCGCTCCTGCCGTGGCGGCACGCGGTTGGCAGCTCGGGCGCGGCCCCTACCGTGAGGCCGGCTCACTCGCTTCCGCTGCCGGCGAAGCTCGTGCCGGCGAAGGTGTCGCACGCGCTGACCCGCCCGCTGTCGAGCCCGGTCTGCAGCCAGTGCACGCGCTGCGCCGAGCTGCCGTGGGTGAAGCTGTCGGGCACGACATAGCCTTGCGCGCTTTCCTGCAGCTTGTCGTCGCCGATCGCCTTGGCGGTGTTGACCGCCTTCTCGACGTCGCCGGGCTGGATGAAGTTGTCCTTCTTGTTGGCATTGGCCGCCCAAACGCCGGCGAAACAATCGGCCTGCAGCTCGATTCGTTGCGACAGCGCGTTGCGCTGCGTCGCGCCGGCCCGCTGTTCGGCGCCCTGCACCTTACCCAGCGTGCCCAGCAGGTCCTGGACGTGGTGGCCGATCTCGTGGGCGATGACGTAGGCGTAAGCGAAGTCGCCGCCACCGCCGAGCTTCCGCTGCATTTCGCTGAAGAAGCTCAGGTCGAGGTACACCTTCTTGTCGATGGGGCAGTAGAACGGTCCCATTGCCGCCTGCGCGCCGCCGCAGGCCGAACGGGTCCGGCCGCTGAACAGCACGAGGTTGACCGGCTGGTAGCGCACCCCGGTCTGCGCCGGCAGGATGCGCGACCACACGTCTTCGGTTTCGCCGAGAATCGCGGCGGCGAACTGGCCGAGCTGGTCGCGCGGCGTCCCCGCGCGGGTCTGGCGACCGCCTTGCGCCGAGCCGTCTTGCCGGGTGTCCTGGGACTGGATGCCGCCGCCGCTCCGCGCGCCGTTGGCCATTTCGGCGCCATTGATGAGCACGCGCGGATCGATGCCGAGCGCCCAGCCCAGCAGACCGAGCACGACGATCGTGCCGAGCCCGAGGCCGCCGGCGCCGCCGACCATGCCGCCGCCACCGCCGGGATCAAAACCGCCGCCCGGGTCGTCGCGACGGTCCTCGACATCGTCCGAGCGACGGAAGTTCTCCCATTCCATGATCCACCCCCCCTTGGCCCGATCCCGCCGGCAGAGTCCCGTGTCCGCGGTCGGCCGGGTCGAAGCAGGTTCGCGTTGGCAGGCCAACGCTTCACCTGCTTGGTCCTTTGCTGTGCCGCAGGTTTGGATCGCAAAACCGCGGGGCACTTTTGCGAGACCTGCTTAGCCGATCCCCGCGCGGCCCGCCATCAGCCTGCGGTCGCCAGCGCGTCGGCGATCATCAGCAGGTCCGCCCAGGCGCGGCGCTTGCCCAGCGGCTGCTTCAGCAGGTAGTCCAGCGAGAAGGTCACCAGCGTCTTCACCGTTGTCGCCTCGCCCTCGAAGCTGACCCAGCGCCCGCGCAGGCGGCTGGCCGGCTCCCGGCTGCCGAGCAGGGGCTGGGCGGCCCGTTCGCCCAGGCACACCAGAAGCGACGGCGCGGCCAGCGCGATCTGCCGCCTGGCGAAGGGCAGGCAGAGCGAGAGTTCGAGCGGCGTCGGCACCCTGTTGCCGGGCGGGCGCCAGGGCACCACGTTGGCAAGATACACTTCCTCGCGCGTCAGTCCGATCGCCCGCAGCATCGCATCGAGCAGCCGGCCCTTGCCGCCGGCGAAAGCCTGGGCGCCCCGCTCGTCGTCGGAGTCCGGCGCGCCGCCGACCAGCATGACCCGGCTTCCCGGCGTTCCGGCGGCGAAGATCATGCCCGTCGCGGTGGCGGCGAGGCCGCAGCCGGGCAGCGCGGCCCAGGCCGCCGCGAGCTGCTCCAGCGTCGCGGCGGCGGCGGCCAGCTCTTCCGCCCGGCGGATCAGCGCTTCCGCCGAAGCCGGCGCGGCGAGTGGAAGGGACGTGCGCCCGTCCGCCCGCTCGGCCACTCTGGCGAGCGAAGGCGCAGCGGTCGCCGGAAACGCCGGGCCGGGGCGATCATGCCCCTGGGCGAAGCAGTCGCGCGCCGTGTCGCCGATCACGGCATCGACGCCCATGGCGACATACCAGCGCAGAAGGGCTTCCAGCGCCGGACCTTCGTCTGCGTCGTTCGGGGAGTGTTGGGCCGGTTCGGCTTGTTCCATGTGCCTCTTCCGCCTACATCGCCCTGGCGCGGAACGGAAGCGCCCGCGCGCAGGTGTATCCGGCCGCATGATCCATCGCGCGTCTTGGGGCAACCTCCGGGATGAGGCAGCCGTCCCGGGCGGGACGTCTTCGACGACCGGACGACAGCAGGATGCTTGAGCGATGAGCGGCAGCGAAGCGGCCTTTGAGCCGCGCGAAAGCATGGAGTTCGACGTGGTGATCGTCGGCGGCGGGCCCGCCGGCCTCGCCGCCGCGATCCGCCTCAAGCAGATCGACCCCGACCTGTCGGTGGTGGTGCTGGAGAAGGGCTCGGAGGTCGGCGCCCACATCCTGTCGGGGCTGGTGATGGATCCCGGCGCGCTGGACGAACTGCTCCCCGACTGGCGCGAGGACGCCGAGCGCCCGTTGAAGACGCCGGTGGTCGCCGATCGCTTCTTCTACCTGACGCGCACAGCCAAGGTGGCGCTGCCGAGCGTCCTGATGCCGCCGATGCTGTCGAACCACGGCAACTTCATCGGCTCGCTGTCGGACGTCGCCAAATACCTCGCCGCGCGCGCCGAAGCGCTCGGCGTCGACATTTATCCCGGCTTCGCCGCGACCGAACTTCTCCACGACGAGACGGGCGCAGTCGTCGGTGTCGCCAGCGGCGATATGGGGATCGGCCGGAACGGGCTGCCGACGGCCAACTTCACCCGCGGCATGGAACTGCGCGGGCGCTACACCCTCCTCGCGGAAGGCGCCCGAGGCACGCTGAGCAAGCAGCTCATCCATTCGCACAAGCTGCACGCCGACGGCGAGCCGCAGAAGTACGGCATCGGCCTCAAGGAGCTGTGGCGGGTAAAGCCGGAGCAGCACCAGCCCGGGTTGGTCCAGCACACCTTCGGCTGGCCGCTCGACAACGCGACCGGCGGCGGCTCGTTCATGTACCACTACGGTGACAATCGGGTCAGCATCGGCTTCGTGGTGCACCTGAACTACACCAATCCGACGCTGTCGCCCTTCGACGAGTTCCAGCGCTTCAAGACCCATCCCGCCATCGCGGCCATGCTGGAGGGTGGCGAGCGTCTCGTTTTCGGCGCACGCGCCATCACGGAGGGCGGCTGGCAGTCGGTGCCGCAGCTCGCCGTGCCCGGCGCGGCCCTGATCGGCTGCGCGGCCGGCTTCGTCAACGTGCCCCGCATCAAGGGCTCGCACAACGCCATCCGCACCGGCATGCAGGCGGCCGAGGCGGCGGCGGCGGCGATGGCGGCCGGGCGCGCGCACGATCGGCTCGATGCCTACGCCGATGGCTGGCGCGACACGGCCGTGGGACGGGACCTCAAGCCCGTGCGCAACGTCAAGCCGCTGTGGTCGAAGTTCGGCACGTTCGGCGGCGTGGTGCTGGGCGGCTTCGACATGTGGACCAACGCGCTCGCCGGCCTGTCGCTGTTCGGCACGATGAGCCACGGCAAGGCCGACTATCAAGCGCTGAAGCCGCTGAGCGCGGTGACGCCGATCAGCTATCCCCGGCCCGACGGCAAGCTGTCGTTCGACAAGCCCTCCTCGATCTATCTCAGCGGCACCAACCACGAGGAGAACCAGCCGCCGCACCTCGTGCTGGCCGATCCGACGATCCCGATCCGCAAGAACCTGCCGACCTATGGCGCCCCCTCGCGGCTGTACTGCCCCGCCGGCGTCTATGAGGTCGCCTATGCCGACGAGGCGGCCAAGACCGAGCCGCGCTTCGTCATCAACGCGCAGAACTGCGTGCACTGCAAGACCTGCGACATCAAGGATCCCGCACAGAACATCACCTGGGTCCCGCCCGAAGGCGGCGGTGGACCGAACTATTCCGGCATGTAAGGCAGGGTCGGACGAACAAGCGACGGAGCGGACATGAAGGCCTTGCGCATCGACAAAACGGACCGCGGCACCCAGGCCGCGCTCGTCGACTTCGACGAGGCCTCGCTGATGGCGGGCGACGTCACCGTTCGCGTGTCGCATTCCACCGTGAACTACAAGGACGGCCTCGCCATCACCGGCAAGAGCCCGGTGGTGCGGGTGTCGCCGATGATCGGCGGCATCGACTTCGCCGGAACGGTGGAGTCCTCGCAGAACCCGGCCTATGCGCCGGGCGACGCCGTGGTGTGCAACGGCTGGGGCTTGGGGGAGACGCATTTCGGCGGCTATGCCGAGAAGGCCCGCGTCAAGGGCGACTGGCTGGTCAAGCTGCCCGATGGGTTGTCCGCCCATGACGCGATGGCGATCGGCACCGCCGGCTACACGGCTGCCCTGTCGGTGCTTGCCCTGGAGCGCCACGGCCTTACGCCGGCCGACGGCCCGGCGATCGTCACCGGCGCGGCCGGCGGCGTTGGAGCCTTCGCCCTGATGCTGCTCAAGGCTGCCGGCTGGCACTGCCTGGCCTCGACCGGACGTCCGGCCGAGGCCGATTACCTCCGAAACCTCGGCGCCGACGAGATCCTCGATCGAGCCGCACTGTCGGAGAAGGGCAAGCCGCTGGGCAAGGAGCGCTGGGCCGTCGGCGTCGATTCGGTCGGCTCGACCACGCTGGCCAACCTCGTCGCGCAGACCCGGCGCGGCGGCGCCGTCGCGGCATGCGGCCTCGCCGGCGGCATGGACCTGCCGGCCAGCGTGGCGCCGTTCATCCTGCGCGGCGTGGCGCTGCTCGGCATCGACAGCGTGTACTGCCCCAAGGCGGTGCGGGACCAGGCATGGGCGCGCCTCGCCCGCGACCTCGACCGCGACAAGCTCGCCACGGCAACGCGGACGATCCGCTTCGACGAGGTGATCGATGCCGCGCGCGCCATCATCGACGGCGCGATCCGCGGCCGGGTGGTGGTGACGATCCCCTAAGCGCCCGCAGCGGCAACTGGCACCGCCTCGATCACCACGAAGGCCATCGCGTTGGGGTGCTCGTCGGTGATCGCGAGGTGGATCAACGCCTCGTGGCCCGCCGGCAGCATCGCGGCGAGCCGCGCGGCGGCACCGCCGGTGAGATGGAAGGTCGGCTTGCCCGAGGGCAGGTTGACCACGCCCATGTCGCGCCAGCTGACGCCGCGGCTGATGCCGGTGCCGAGCGCCTTGGCGCAGGCCTCCTTGGCGGCGAAGCGCTT
>CAXTMA010000230.1:0-6991 GCA_964245015.1 uncultured Beijerinckiaceae bacterium
ATCGCACCATGACGCTCGCTGCCGGCGAGTTCATCCGGCGCTTCCTGCTGCACGTCCTGCCCCGGGGCTTTCACCGCATCCGGCACTACGGCCTGCTCGCCAGCGCCGGCCGCCGAGCTAACTTGGCGCGGGCCAGGGAGCTGCTCGCCGCTCCGATGCCGGCCACGCCACCGCCGGCCGAGGCGGAGCAGTCTGCCTCCTCGCCGCAGCCATGCCCACCGTGCCCCTGCTGCGGCGGCCGCATGGTGATCATCCAGTTCTTCACCGGCGCGGCGCAGCCCGCGGGCCGCCGACCGCATCCGCCTTCGCCCGGGAGTGCGCGACGTGACCCGGCACGTCCTGACCCGCTCCCTCGCCGCAGCCATGCCGTTGCGGTCGCCGGGTACTCCTGCGCCTCGTCAGGGCGTAGACCACGTCATGGCCCTGTCAACGACCCGCTCGGGCGCGCTTCGGGCGGGGAACAGCTGCCCCGGAAGTGTCGCGACGCGTGCCTCGCCACCGCTGAGCCCCGCGCGAGACGGCGAGCCAGCGGGCAAATCCCCATAGCTTCGGCGCGCAGACCCGCAGGTTCGTGCTTGGGCGGCTTCCGGACGCCGGCCCTCGCTTGACCCCAGCATCGTTGCCGGCCGGCATCCGGAAACCTTCACCAAGACGGTCCTTCTTGAGTTCCAGAGCCGCTTCCGAAAGCAGACGTCCGCCGGTTACGATTGTCGGCACATGCTTGGGTGATCGGGTGACAGACCCTGTGATCGCCCGGGTGAACGTCGGACTTGAGCATGGGCGCTGGGGCCGGGTCATTCCGTGCCGGCTCTGCTTCATGTCCGGAGGCGCCCTGGTTCGCATCTGTCCACCCTGTCCTTCGCGAATGAACAGGAAGCGACTCAGGTCATCGCGACGGTCGATCTCCATAATGGTGCTGCTCGGCGGATTGGAGCTACTGCACGGCCATGAACCGTGCCGGAGATCTGTTGCTGCGCGCCAAAGTGCAGCAGTCACGGGTCTGCAACTCCGAAGGCGGGTTGAACGTCAGGTTCTCGGGACGGGGTAGACGGGCGTCGTGTTGCGGCGCGGCGCGTTGAAGTCCACACCCCTACGGTTGAAGTCTCCCGGCCTACTCACGCGAGTGCTTCGCCTGCTGAAGCGCCGACGCGCAGGATAAGAGCATGCCCCCCCGATCCGCTTCCCAGCGTTCCGCCGCCTCCCGCCTCAAGCTGGCATCCGAGGGCAACGACCTCGCAACGGTGTCGAACGCCCCCGCTGAGAACGCCAGGACGCTTGAAAGCGCCCTCGGCCTGCAGATCCGCCTCTTGCGCCGCGAGCGGGACCTGTCCGTGAGCGACCTGTCGGCTGCGGCCGGCATTTCAGTCGGCATGGTATCCAAGATCGAGAACGGGCAAATCTCGCCCTCGCTCTCGACCATCAACGCCGTCGCCAACGCCCTGCACGTCCCCATGAGTTCGCTGTTCACGGCCTTCGAGGACAGGCGAGACTGCTCGTTCGTCCCAAAAGGTCAGGGCGTCATCATCGAGCGACGCGGCACCAAGGTCGGTCACATCTATGAGCTGCTCGGGCATGTGCTCGGCAGCGAGGTCGTGATGGAGCCCTACCTCATCACCTTGGAAAAGGAGGCGTCGCCCTATACCGGCTTTCGCCACGCCGGAACGGAATTCATCTACATGCTGAGCGGCGAGGTCGTGTACCGCCACCTCGATCGCACGTTCCACCTGCGGCCGGGCGACTCGCTCCTCTTCGACTCGGGCGGCGTGCACGGGCCCGAGACGCTGGTGTCGCTGCCAATGACCTATCTCTCGATCATCATCTACACCCGGACCATCACCTGATCCCGATCCTGTTTTCTCTTTAAGAAACATATTTTCTTTGTTGTTGACGGGCGGGGCGATCACCCCTACACACGTCGCAAAGAGATCCTGGCGGAAGCAATGTGCGGCATCGTCGGCTTGTATCTGAAGGAACGGGCACTGGAGCCGCGCCTCGGCGCCCTGCTGGCCGGCATGCTGGCGACGATGAGCGATCGCGGGCCCGACAGCGCTGGCTTCGCGCTCTATGGCGCGCCGGCGGCGGAGTTGAAGGTGACGCTGCGCGGCACCACGGCACGCGCCCTATCGCAGGCAATCGCCGCGCTTGGCCGCGACCTCGACATCCCTGTCCCGGCGGCGACACGCGACACCCACGCCGTCCTCGCCATCCCGTCCGACCGGGAAGGTGACGTCCGCGAGTGGCTGGAGGCGAACGCGCCCGCAATCGACATCAACAGCGTCGGCCGGCGCATGGAGATCTACAAGGAGACCGGCCTGCCGGCGCGGGTCGCCGCGCGTTTCGACCTCGCCGGCATGGGCGGGACGCACGCCATCGGCCACACGCGCATGGCCACCGAGAGCGCGGTGACGACGGGCGGGGCGCATCCCTTTTCGACCGGCGCCGACCAGTGCCTCGTCCACAACGGGTCGTTGTCGAACCATAATGGCCTTCGTCGCCAGTTGGAGCGCGAGGGGCTGCGCTTCGCCACGCAAAACGACACGGAGGTGGCGGCCGGCTACCTGACCTGGCGTTTGGGCGAAGGCTGCTCGCTGCGCTCCGCGCTCGAGTCGAGCCTCGCGGACCTCGACGGCTTCTTCACCTTCGTGGTCGGCACGGAGACGGGCTTCGCCGTGCTGCGCGACCCGATCGCCTGCAAGCCGGCCGTCATGGCGGAAACGGATGCCTACGTCGCGTTCGGCTCCGAGTACCGCGCGCTGGTCGGCCTGCCCGGCATCGAGGGCGCCAACGTCTTCGAGCCCGAGCCGGCGACGGTTTACGCGTGGGAGCGCGCGTGATGCCGAGCTACGACCTGCGCATGGGGCCGCTGCGCGAGCTCAACCAGGCCCTGCACGCCCTGCGCCCCGACACCAACGAGACGCGCTGGCTGGTCGCCAACCCGGACGGGCGTCACAGCATCGCGGCCGGCCTTGACGCGTCGGTCGAGGTCGAGATCGCCGGCAACGTTGGCTATTACTGCGCCAGCATGAACAAGCGGGCCTCCGTGCTGGTGGCGGGCAACGCCGGCGTCGGCGTGGCCGAGAACATGATGTCGGGTTTCGTGCGCGTGCGCGGCAACGCCAGCCAGGCGGCCGGCGCCACGGCGCACGGCGGCCTGCTCGTCATTGACGGGGACGCGGGGGCACGGTGCGGCATCTCCATGAAGGGCGTCGACATCGTGGTGAAGGGCTCGATCGGCCACATGTCGGCCTTCATGGCCCAGGCGGGCACGCTGACCGTGCTCGGCGATGCCGGCGAGGCGCTGGGCGACTCCCTCTACGAGGCCAAGCTCTTCGTGCGCGGCTCGGTCAAGAGCCTCGGCGCCGACTGCGTGGAGAAGCCGCTGCGCGACGAGCACCGCGCGCTGTTGCGCGACAAGCTGAAGGCGGCCGGCCTCGACGGCGAGGTCGATGTCGGCGAGTTCCGCCGCTACGGCTCGGCGCGCCGGCTCTACCATTTCCACGTCGACAATGCGGGAGCCTACTGATGATGGCGGGAGGCCACTGATGGACGAGAAGGCCCGCGTGCCGCGCCCCAGCCCGCGCTTTTCCGCGACCTTCGATCCCGGCACCATGGCCGAGATCCGCCGCGCGGCGGCGACGGGCATCTACGACATCCGCGGCGCCGGCGCGAAGCGCAAGCTGCCGCACTTCGACGACCTCCTGTTCCTCGGCGCCTCCATCAGCCGCTACCCCCTGGAGGGCTACCGCGAGCGCTGCGGCACCGAGGTGGTGCTCGGCACCCGCTTCGCGAAGAAGCCGGTTCATCTCAGGACGCCCGTCACCATCGCCGGCATGAGCTTCGGCTCGCTCTCGGCCAACGCCAAGGAGGCGTTGGGCCGGGGCGCCACCATCGCCGGCACCTCCACCACCACGGGCGACGGCGGCATGACGGCGGAGGAGCGCGAGCACTCGCGCACGCTGGTCTATCAGTACCTCCCCTCGCGCTACGGCATGAACCCCGACGACCTGCGCAAGGCCGACGCCATCGAGGTCGTGATCGGCCAGGGCGCCAAGCCGGGCGGCGGCGGCATGCTGCTCGGGCAGAAGATCACGGAGCGCGTCGCCGGCATGCGAACGCTGCCCGCCGGCATCGACCAGCGCTCGGCCTGCCGCCATCCCGACTGGACCGGGCCCGACGACCTGGCGATCAAGCTCGAGGAACTGCGCGAGGTCACCGACTGGGAGACGCCGATCTACGTCAAGGTCGGCGCGAGCCGGCCCTACTACGACACCGCGCTGGCGGTGAAGGCCGGTGCCGACGTCGTGGTGATCGACGGCATGCAGGGCGGCACGGCGGCGACCCAGGACGTGTTCATCGAGAACGTGGGCATCCCCACGCTGGCCGCGATCCGCCCCGCCGTGCGGGCGCTGCAGGACATGGGCCTGCACCGCAAGGTGCAGCTCGTTATCTCCGGCGGCATCCGCTCCGGCGCCGATGTCGCCAAGGCCCTGGCGCTCGGCGCCGATGCCGTCTCGATCGGCACGGCCGCGCTGATCGCGCTCGGCGACAACGATCCCGTCTACCAGGCGGAGTACGAGGCGCTGGGCACGGTGGCGGGCGCCTACGACGCCTGGCACGAGGGCCTCGACCCTGCCGGCATCACCACCCAGGACCCCGAGCTGGCCACCCGGCTCGATCCCGTGCTCGGTGGGCGCCGGCTCGCCAACTATCTGTCGGTGCTGACGCTGGAGGCGCAGACCATCGCGCGCGCCTGCGGCAAGTCGCACCTCCACAACCTCGAACCCGAGGACCTCGTCGCACTGACGATCGAGGCGGCGGCCATGGCCGGCGTGCCTCTTGCGGGGACGGACTGGGTGCCCGGGCAGGCTGGCCTCTAGCCGGCCCGCGCCTTCACACCGCTCGCGCCGGACCACCCCGGCGGCCGGCACGGAGGGAGTGATGCAGGATCTCGCAGCGGCCGCCAAGGAGCGGGGGATCAGGTACTTCCTGATCTCGTTCACGGACCTGTTCGGCGTGCAGCGCGCCAAGCTGGTCCCGGCGGCGGCCATAGCGGCGATGGCGGAGGAAGGCGCCGGCTTCGCCGGCTTCGCAACCTGGCTCGACATGACGCCGGCCGACCCGGACCTGTTCGCCAAGCCCGACCCCGACAGCCTGATCCAGCTCCCCTGGAAGCCGGAGGTCGCATGGCTCGCCGCCGACCTTTGGATGAACGGCGCCGAGGTGGAGCAGGCCCCGCGCAACATCCTAAAGCGCCTGCTCGCCGGGGCGGCGCGCGACAAGCTCGCCATGAAGAGCGGCGTGGAGTGCGAGTTCTTCCTGATCGCGCCCGACGGCTCGGCACCGGCCGACCCCGCGGACAGGCAGGCCAAGCCCTGCTACGACCAGTCCGCCCTGATGCGGCGCTATGACGTCATCACGGAAATCTGCGACGCCATGCTGGCGCTCGGCTGGCAGCCCTACCAGAACGACCACGAGGACGCGAGCGGCCAGTTCGAGATGAACTGGCGCTACGACGATGCCCTCGTCACCGCCGACCGCCACGCCTTCTTCAAGTTCATGGCGCGCTCGATCGCCGAGAAGCACGGCCTGCGCGCCACCTTCATGCCCAAGCCCTTCCCCGACCTCACGGGCTCGGGCTGCCACGTGCACGTCTCGCTGTGGCGCGACGGGTCCAACCTTTTCGCCGACGCGAAGGGCGAGCTGGGCGTCTCGCGCGAGGGCTACCACTTCATCGGCGGCCTCATCCACTCGGCGCAGGCCATGGCCGCCATCACCAACCCGACGGTGAACTCCTACAAGCGCATCAACGCCGCCCGGACGCTCTCGGGCGCCACTTGGTCGCCGAACACCGTGACCTTCAGCGGCAACAACCGCACGCACATGATCCGCATCCCGGACGCGGGGCGCTGCGAGCTGCGCCTCGCCGATGGCGCCGCCAACCCATACCTCCTCCAGGCGGCGGTGCTCGCCGCCGGCCTGGACGGCTTGATCAACAAGCGCGACCCCGGGCGGCGGCTTGACGTCAACATGTACACGCACGGCCATACCGTGACCGACGTCAAGACCCTGCCGCTCAACCTGCTCGACGCTCTGCGCGCGCTCGAAGGCAGCACCGTCCTCGCTGAGGGCCTGGGCGGCTTCGTGCCTGCCTACCTCAAGCTGAAGCGCGAGGAGTGGAACGCCTACGCCAGCCACCTCACGGCGTGGGAGCGCGACACCACGCTCGACTGCTAGGGCGTTTCCGAGTGGGGGCTCACGTGAAGAAGCCGCGACCAACGGAGAAGCTGGCGCTGGTTCCGCGTCAGCGGAAGCAGAGCTAGCCCGATGCGCCTGATCGAGCGGGTGATCGGCGGCCGGCATGACGACGGGCTCGCCGACGCGCTCCACCGGCTCGAGCACCGCGGCGCCGTGGACGTGCTGGTGCTGAAGGCTGCTGAAACGGAGCGGCGGCGCTTCCGCGCGACAACCGGGGGCGGGGAGGAGGTGATGGTGGCGCTGCCGCGCGACCAGCACCTCCACGACGGCGCCGTGCTGGTGCTGGAGCCCGATCGCGCCCTGGTGGTGCGGGTCGCCACGACCCGCTGGATGCGCGTCGCCGCACGCGACGCCGCCGCCGCCCTGGAACTCGGCTATCACGCTGGCAACCTGCACTGGCGCGTGAGGTTCGAGGGCGACGTGCTGCTCGTCGCCCTGGAAGGGCCGGCGGAGGCCTACAGGGCGCGCCTCCGGCGCCTGCTCGACGCCGGTGCCGCGGTGGTCGAGACGAATGGTGGGGATGAGGCATGCTGAGCACGCTGCTTGCCATGCAGCAGGCCGACGCCGCCTTCCCGTCGGGGTCCTTCGCCTTCTCCAACGGCGTCGAGGGCCTGGCCAACCTCGGGCCGAACTTCGACGCCGCCGCCCTGCGCCGCCACGCGGAGGCCACCATCCGCCACCGCTGGATGGGCGCCGACCGGCCGGCGCTGATCCAGGCCCACCGCGCCGGCCGGTC
>CAXTMA010000231.1:0-5169 GCA_964245015.1 uncultured Beijerinckiaceae bacterium
CGGCGGGTCCGCGCTGCGGACCGTCGAGCAGCCGGATCAGCAGCGGGTGTGCGGCCCACGGCAGCTGCCGGCTCCCGGTGAGGCGGGCGACGCGCTCGCGGACGTGACGCATCACCGTGCCGATGTCCTGGCCCGGCACCCGCAGCTCCTCGACGAGGGCGAAGGTGAAGGGCGACAGCGACGCTCCGCCGCGCGGGCCGTCGTAGGCGACGTCGCCCGGCGCGGCGGCGTAGGCGAAGAAGGCGCCGAGCGTCTTCGGCGGCGCGGCGAGACCGGGCGCGGCCTGATCGACCCCGTTCTTGGCGAGCGGCACGGTTGCGTTCGAGCGGCAGGCGTCGAGCATGTAAAGCGCGGCGGCCGGCTTGGCGGCGGCGACGAGGGCTGTGACAGCATCGAGCCGCAGCAGCCCGATCGCGCCGGAGGACGACGGCACCGCCAGCGCGGCGGCCCCGCTCGCCGTCGGCCGGCTGCAGCTTCAGCGCGGCCACGGCGGCTGGGATGTCGGCGGCCTGCGCGTCGCGCAGGAGGTGGACGTCGTAGCCGAGCCGCCCCAGCGTCGTCGCCATCTCGGCGGCGTCGCGCCAGGGGGAAGAAAGGTCGGCGCCCCTTCCATAGTGCGACACGCCGGCCACCACGGCGATCCGCCGCCCCGGCGCGGCGGCGAGAACCGGCGCGGCGCCGACGAGGAGCAGCAGGCAGGCGATCAGGACGCGGAGGTCACGCATGGGTTGCCGCCGGGTTCGAACGTGCGAGTTATGGCGCAGCCGGCGCTCGCGTCGAGGCTCCTCGATCGCCGTGCCAGGACGATCGGGAGAAAATTCCACGGCGCTCCGCCGACGCCCTCGTCATGGCGTTCCGCCCCCCTTGGTCCTCCTTCGCGACCAGGTCCTGCAGCTGCTCTTCGAGGTCGCGCTGCAGCCGCTTCTGCGCGGCGAGGTGCTCGTAGGGGTTCAGGCGCCCGCGCGCCAGCGCCGCCCTAAGCCCGTCCATCGCCTGTTGGCGTCCCCACGGCTCGTTGCGGTCGGACCGGACCGAGTGAAACAGGGCCTCGGCGAAGTCGCTCGGCATGGCTGGCCCCCCGGTCCGGGGCGGCGCGGGCGACGATGAGGCATAGTACATCGCCAGGAAATCCTCGTCCCGCCCCGTCCCGGAACGATCAGCGCGGTGTCAGCTCCTTCCATCCTGCTGCCCGGAAATCCTGCTCCGTCAAAGCGTCGGACCGATGATCCGATCCAATCGAGAACCGCCCGCCTCAAACTTCCATGAGGTGAGCGCTGCTTGCTGAACGTCAGCGCGGTTTGGGACACCGCGTGTGCTTCAAGCTGCGGTGATCTCGGCAAGGGCGCGCAACCCCGCCCGGCAGATGGCCTCGTCCTCGCTCGGCTCGCCGCCGGACGAGCCGATGCCGCCGACGACCTCGCCCGCGTGCACCAGCGGGAAGCCCCCGGTGAGCGGCATGCGGCCCGGGAACGAGAGCAGAGCGGGATCGTCGCGCACGGCCGTTTGCAGCTGCGAGGTCGGCGTCCGCGTGATCGCGGCGGTCTTTGCCTTGAGCAACGCTGCCTCCGGCGTGTGCAGCCGTGCGCCGTCGAGGCGCTGCAACGCCAGCGGCACACCGGCCGCATCGACGATCGCGACCGTCACCTCGAACCTGTGCCGCTCGGCTTCCGCGCAGGCGGCGGACATGATCGCGCGCACATCGGCCGCTTGCAGGATGGGTACGATCTTCAGGCTCATCGCGCGTCCGATCTCAGCTTGCCGGCGAAAGAACCGTGGCTTCGGTCACGTAATGGTAGAAGCGGCCTTCAAAGAGCGTCATCACCTTTTCGGTCGCCGCATGTGACTCCGGTCGGATCTTCGAGGCCATGCACGCCTCGATCGCGTCCATGTCGGGAAAGTCCATTTCTAGGATCATGGCGATGGGTCGGGCATCCTTGTCCATCGTTCGCGTGCGCTGGACGCGAACGGCCGTGACGTTGGGAAACCTGCGCCACATGGGCTCCAGCTCGTCGCGCACGCGGCGAAAGAACTCCTCCTCGTGCCCGGCCTTGATCGCGCCCTCGTAGATCGCCGTTCGCGTGAGCATGTGTCCTCTCCCTCGTTGCGGCTTTTGAACGGGCGAGGTGCGAGGGAAGTTCGCGATCTCGGTACGCCATAGCAAACTGCCGCCTGCTGCACGGTGGGATGGTACGGCAGCTCCCTGCGCTCTAGAGCATCGGACCGAAAAGTGCGCAGCGGTTTTCGGACAAATCCGATGCGGCACAATAGGTTAGAGCATCTGACTGGACCCGGTTTAGGGTCCGATGCTCTATCCGCAAGACCGCTCAGGCTGCTGCCGCGCGCGTGCAGAGGTAGGCTTCCAGTCCGGCTACGTCGTCGCCGGTCATGTGCAGGCCGAGCTTGGAGCGACGCCACAGGATGTCCTCGGCCGTTCGCGCCCATTCCCACGCAACGAGATAGTCCACCTCGCGCCGCGTGAGCCCGCACCCGAAATCGCGGCCGAGGTCGGCCAGGCTGCGGGCTCCGCCGAGGATCGCGTCGGCGCGGGTTCCGTAGGCGCGGGCCAGACGCAAGGCCAGAGTTGGCGGCAAAAAGGCGCTGCGGGCGGCGAAACCGGCGACGTAGGCCTCGGGATCCGCCATGTCGCCGCCGGGCAGCGGTGCCGCGGCCGTCCAGGACGCGCTGCCGGCGAGATGGGGAAGGTAGCGGGCGAGCTTCTCCAGCGCGTGCTCGGCGAGGCGGCGGTAGGTGGTGATCTTGCCGCCGTACACCGACAGCACGGGAAGCCGGCCGTCGGCATCGGCGACGTCGAGCACGTAGTCGCGGGTCACGGCGGAGGCGCCCTTCGCCTTGCCGGCGCCGGCCTTGGAGGCATCATCGTAGAGCGGGCGCACGCCGCTGTAGCTCCACACCACGTCGTCCGGCGCGACCGGGCGTCGGAAGTAGCGATTGACGCTGTCGCAGAGGTAGGCGGTTTCCTCCGCCGAAATGCGCATCGGCCGGGATGCGGTGTCGACGGGCACGTCGGTGGTGCCGATCAGCGTGAATTCGCCCTCGTAGGGGATGGCGAAGACGATGCGCCCGTCGGGGTTCTGCAGGATGTAGGCATGAGCGCCGGCGTAGAGCCTGCGCACCACGATGTGGCTGCCCTTGACGAGGCGCGTCGAGGCGCCGGGCCTGAGGCCGAGCGTGGTGCGCAGCGTGTCGCCGACCCAGGGGCCGGCGGCGTTGACGATCGCGCGCGCCCGCACGCCGGAGATGCCGGAGCCCTCGCGCAGCTGCGCCGTCCAGCTCTCGCCCTCGCGCCGGGCGCTTTCCACGCTCGTCCGGGTGCGGATGGTGGCGCCGCGCGCCGCCGCGTCGAGGGCGTTCAGAACCACCAGCCGGCTGTCCTCGACCCAGCAGTCGGAATACGCGAAGCCATCGCTGATGCCGGCGCGCAGCGGCTCCCCCGGCGGCGTGCCGGGCAGGCGCACGGCCGTCGAGCGCGGCAGCGTCCGCAGCCGGGCGAGGTGGTCGTAAAGGAACAGCCCGGCCCACAGCATCCAGCGCGGTCGCGAGTCGCGGGTGTGCGGCAGCACGAAGCGCAGCGGCCAGATGATGTGCGGGGCGATGGCGAGCAGCCGCTCCCGCTCGGCGAGGGCCTCGCGCACGAGGCGGAACTCGCCGTATTCGAGATAGCGCAGGCCGCCGTGGATCAGCTTGGTCGAGGACGACGAGGTGGCCTCGGCGAGGTCGCCCTTTTCGCAGAGCAGCACGGACAGGCCGCGCCCGGCCGCATCGCGGGCGATGCCCGCGCCGTTGATGCCGCCGCCGATCACGAGGAGGTCGAAGCTGTCCAAAGCCTTTTCCCGAAGAGCGCCATCGATCAATTCCACCGCGCCCGCTTCGTTCACCCCGTCGGGGCAGCCGCGGTCTTCGGCTAAGCCGGCGACGCCTTCGGCCGCCGAAGGTGCGCCGCCATGGAGCCTTGGAGGTGCGCCGCCGTAAGGCTACAAGGGCCCGACACACTGCCGAGGAACAAGCGCATGGCGTCGGAACACGACGAGGGATCGGCCGCGGCGAACGGGCCGGCCACGCAGCCTCCAGCCGTGCCGCCTCCGCTCGCCGGTGGTCCTGCGGCCATGCCCGGTTCCGCCGGTCCGATGGCCGTGCCCGATCCCCATGCCGAGCCCTCGCCTTCGGTCACCCCCTACGCCCAGATCGATCCCGCGCCCCGTTCCATGCACGACGCTGACCTCCGGCCCGAGACGGAGGCTGCCAAGCCCAGACCGGACTCCAAGCCGGCCTCCAAGCCCGCCCCCAAGGATGCCCTGATCGAAGCTCTGATGGAGCTTGCCGGCGAGCGCGTATGGGAAGACATCACCATCTCCGACATCGCCGCCCGCGCCAACCTCAGCCTCGCCGACTTCCGCGACGCCTTCCCGTCCAAGGGCGCCGTGCTGGCCGGCTTTTCGCGCAAGATCGATCGTCTGGTCCTCGACGGCACCACCGACGACCTCCTCGGCGAGCCGCCCAAGGAGCGGCTGTTCGACGTGCTGATGCGCCGCCTCGACGCGCTCGCCCCCTACAAGCTCGGCCTGGAAAGCGTCACCGAATGGCTGAACCGGGCGCCGCTCGCCGCCGTGGCGGTGAACCGGCTGGAGTTGAACTCCATGCGCTTCATGCTGGAAGCCGCCGGCATCGATTCGGAGGGGCCGGTCGGCGCGGTCAAGCTGCAGGGGCTCGTGATCGTCTGGAGCCGGATCATCAAGGTGTGGCTGCGCGACGACGAGCCCGGCCTGTCGAAGACGATGACCGCCCTCGACAAGGAACTGACCCGCGGCGCCCGGATCGTTGGCCGCGCCGACGACCTCGACCGGCTGGTGTCGCCGCTCCTCGCTCTGACCCGTGCCATGTTCGAGCGGCGGCCGGACTATCCCCGCGAAACGAGCCGTCCGGTCGACGAGCCTGTGGGATCGTAGGCGCCCGACAACGGATCGGGCAAGCTTCGGACAGGGCCGCCCTGCGAGGCTGGCGTCTCGCGACACCGCGAACCACCCGGCGAAAAGGAGCCGTCATGCCAGCTCGGATGCCAAGCCGGAGAACGAGCCGCCGCCCGCTCGCCGGGATCCTTTGCGCCACCGTGCTGCTGTCGGCGCCCGCGCCGGCGCAGGATCGCGGCACCCT
>CAXTMA010000231.1:5179-6978 GCA_964245015.1 uncultured Beijerinckiaceae bacterium
CCTCGACCCGCACCCGCCCGCGCCGCTCGCCGACCCGAGCGACCCGCACCTGCCGGCCAAGGAGGTGTTCGGCCGCGAGCGCGAGCCGGCCGCCGGTTCCGCCCACGTCTACGGATCCTACGCGCGCGGCTGCATCAGCGGCGCCCGTGCCCTGCCGCTCGACGGGCCGGACTGGCAGGTGATGCGCCCTTCGCGCAACCGCTATTACGGGCACCCCCTGCTCATCAGGTTCGTGAAGCGGCTCGCGGCCCGGGTGCGCGAAACCACCAACCTGCCCGGCATCCTGATCGGCGACATGGCGCAGCCGCGCGGCGGGCCGATGCTCGGCGGCCACGCTTCGCACCAGATCGGCCTCGACGCCGACGTCTGGCTGCGCCCGATGCCCGACCACCGCATGTCGGCGCAGGAACGCGAGTTCTCGAATTCCACCATGATGGTGCGCGAGGACCGCAGGGATGTCGACCCCCGCGCCTTCACCCACGACACGATGGGGATGATCCGCGCGGCGGCGGTGGACCCGGAGGTGCAGCGCATCTTCGTCAATGCCGCGATCAAGCGGGCGATCTGCCGCGAAGCGCGCGGCGACCGCTCGTGGCTGGAAAAGGTGCGCCCGATGTACGGGCACGACTACCACTTCCACATCCGGCTGTTCTGCCCATCCTCCGAGCCGGACTGCCAACCGCAGGCCGAAGTGCCCGGCGGCGACGGCTGCGACGCGACGCTGGACCGCTGGCTGTCGCCATCCATCCTGCATCCGCGCCCGTCCAAGCCGCCGCCGTTCCCCCGGCCGCCGCTGACCATGGCCTTCATGTCCCCCGCCTGCCGGGCGGTGGCGGCAGCGCCGGGGCAGCAGGCCGAAGCGGAATAGGGCGATGGCACCGACATCGCGTTTGGCCCCACCGCGCCGGGTTGCCGGCCGGTTCAGCGCACCGCCTGCCGGCGCGCCACCGCGAGCAGTTCGGGTCGGTACTCGAAGTGCATGGTGTCGTAATGGAACCACTTCCCGCCCCACACGAAGCCGTGCTTCTCGAAGATCGCCACCACGGCGGCCGGGATGCGGTTGCGGTACTTGCTGACGCCGCCCCATCGCCAATAGTCGGCATTGGCGACGTTGAGATCGATGGCGATGCCGTACCCGTGGGCGCTCAGCTGGTTGGTGCCGGCGATCGACCGGCAGTTGTAGGATCCCGCCGTGGGCACCAGGAAGCGGGTCATCGCCGCCGGCAGTCCGTCGAGGTCCTTGGCCACGGCCGCGAGCGCGTCGGCGGCGCCGTTGACCTTCGAGAAGGGGATCGGCTTGCCCCCGCGTCCGGGCAGCCAGGGCACGCTGACGAGGTTGGGCTGCACGCCGTTCCGCTCGCAGCGCCCGTACATCTTGTCGAACAGGGGAAGGTTGCGGATGCGGCCGGGATCCTGGTCCATGGCCGGAGGGCTGGCGCTCTCGCCCAGCGGGTAGGAATAGTGGAACTGATCGAGAAGGTCGGGCGCGACGAGGAGTTCGGCCGGCGACTTGGCAGGCTTGTTGTCGCGGATCGGCATCCGCGTTCCGTCCCGCCAGAACAGCGTGGTGTCGTCGGCCGAGGCCAGGAACTGCGGATAGGCGGCAACCAGCGCCTGCACCGCCTCGTTCGGCGGTCCGGCGGTGGCCGGCTTCCCCGGCGTGCCCCCGGCGAGCGCGACCATCGCGAGAAGGACGGCAGATCTTCGCAAGCGACCTCCGGCAAGACAGGCCTGGGATCGCCATGCCTAGAGGCTGTTACGGACCAAGTCGAAGGCGGCGATTGCTTTGCTGAGCATCA
>CAXTMA010000232.1:0-6953 GCA_964245015.1 uncultured Beijerinckiaceae bacterium
CCACAATGCGCTGCGGCAGCGCCCTGCCACCCTTCTGGGCAGGGGCCTTGGAGTCTGAAACCTTGCCGCCGGGCGCTGCGAGGGCGGCGGCCAAGCCGTCGAAGAACGCCTTCGCCTGGGCCGCCGCGGACAGGGCGAAGGGCGGGGGCTCGTGAGACGCCGCGCTGCCGCCGGCGCGCGTTTCCGCGTCGGCGACCGCGCGGGTCAGCCGCTCCACCTCGCCCTCCAGCGTGTCGACCCGCTTGGTCGCGTGCGCGAGATGCCCGTCGAGGTCGCGGCGACGTCCGTCGAGGTCGCCGGCGAGCAGCCGCGCGCCTTTCAGGACCGGCGTGGCGAAGGTGTAGGCGCGCCACAGGTTGGCGGCGATCGCCAGCGCCGCGAGGACGAATGCGGCGCTGCGCCCGGTGCGCAGCCAGCCCGCGTGGGCGGCGATCCAGTCCGCCGTGGCGGAGCCGCCCTGCGGCCCCGAGCGCAGCTGGGCGAGCCAGCCTTCCCGCGCATCGAACGCATAGCCGAGGCCGACACCGACCGCGATCAGCAGCAGCGCCGTGGCGATCAGCCTGCCCTGCCCCGCGTAGCTCCAAAGCGACCGGCGCACCAGGCCGGTGCGTCCGCCCGGAGCGGCGGCATAGTGCACCAACTCCTTGAAGGCCCGGATCGGCTCGCCGGCGATGCCGAACGCCTCCAGCCGGCCCTCGATGGCGGACCCGTTGGCGCGGGCAAAGGCATCGACCTGACTGCCGGAGGCCTCGAACAGCACGGTTTCGGTCAGGCGGGCGCGGCGGGAGCCGGCCTCGTCGAGGGCGCGGCGCTCGCTGTCGAGGCGGCGACGCGCCTCGTCGAGCCTGTCGCCGAGATCGCGCAGAACGACGTGGGGGTCGCGCGCCGCCTGCGCGACCTCGCGGGCCAGCTCGGGATAAGGCCGGCGCAGCCCGGCGTGCAGCGCGGCGGCGAGCGATAGGGCCAGCTTGCCGGCGCCGTCGCCGTCGAGGGCGGCGGCATCGATCGGCTGGACGTGGACGCGCGCGAGGAACGGCGAGCCGGCCGACTTGCCGGCAGCTGCGGCGAGGTCGCGAAGGCGGTTCAGGGTGCGGGCGAGCGCGAAGGTCCTGCCGCTGCCCGGGCCGCCCAGGATCCCGATGGTGAGCGGCGTCGCCGTGCGGCCGTGGGCGGCCAGTTCGGCGAGCCGGCCGAGCGTCGGATCGAGCCCGAGCGCGTCGGCACCCGCCGAGGCATTGAACAAGGGTTGGCCGGCTGGGGCGGGCGCCGGGACGACCAGCGGCTGTTCCGCCGCCCTGCCGACCGTCGGTTCCACGCGCGGCTTCGGTGCCGCGTCGGCGACCTTCGGCGGCGGTGCGAGCGTCGGCCCGGTCTGCCGCTCCCCGCCCGGAAACACCCCAACGTCCCGAAATCCGACATCGGCCACCGGCAACCCTCGCAACGCAACGGGTTGCACCAAGTCATCCGATTGTGACGAGGGGAAGACCCGGCCGCCGCGACCCGTCCGGCCTCGACATTCCACCATCGTGCCCGTCCCGCCGCATCCGCCTTCGGCAACGATTGCCTGAAACGGCAGAGACGCTTATCGCGTATCCCAAGGGTCGAGACCGGCCGGAGCGCTCCATGCCAACCCACCCCAGAACGCCCTTCCTCCCCGTTCCGGCCCTGTTCGCGCTCGCCGCACTGGCCCTCGCCGGCCAAGCCTGGAGCACACGAGCCTGGGCCAAGCAGCCGGCCGACCTCGCCGGCACCTGGGATCTGGCCTTCGACAAAACGGGCGCCACCTGCCGCATCCTGCTGCGCGCCGACCGGTCCGACCAGGGCGACTACTTTCTCGGCATGCCCAGCGCCTGCCGCCACGCCATGCCGGGCATCGCCGCCATCGGGCGCTGGGGCGTGCCCGACGAGGGCCACCTGAGCCTCGACGAGCCGGGCGGCAGGGCGCTTCTCACCCTGGAAGCGGCAGGCGAGGGCTTCGTCCAGTCGGGCCCGGTCGGCACCTACACGCTGAAGCCGGTCAGGGGCGCCCGCGCGGACGCGAAAGACGTGGCGCGAGATCCGGCGCGAGATCCGGCGCGAAACGCGGACGGAAGCGCCACCGGAAGTCCGGCGGCGATGGCGACGCAGCTGACGCCTGTCGCCACGCTCGCGGCGACACCCACGGACGCGCCCCCGGCCCGCAAGGCCAAGGCGGAGGCGCCGGACACGGCCGCCGACCTCGCCGGGCGCTACGCGGTGATGCGGGACAAGCGCGATACCGGCTGCATGGTGACGTTGGACAAGTCGCACATCAAGGGTGGCGACCGCGCCCAGCTCGCGCCGGGCTGCCGCGACCAGGGCATCGTCGTCTTCGACCCGTCCGCCTGGCAGATCATACGCGGCGAGCTGGTCCTCATCGCGCGGGCCGGCCACAAGACGAAGCTGGAAAAGGGCGAGGACGGCGTGTGGGCGAAGGACCCGAAGGAGGGCGGCAAGCCGCTGGGCCTGAAGAAGCTCTGAGTCCCGCCCCCGCCTTCGCCCACACCCTGACCCGACGGGCGTCGAAGCGGCCCGGTCCGGTGGCGGCCGTGCCCTCGTCGAAGCCGAGGCGGTCGAGGAGCAGTTGGGTCAGTTCGCCCGTCGGCACCTTGCGCTCCCTGCCGTTCCATCGCAGCACCACACCGGCGCCGGCCTGATCGAGGCAGGTGACCGCGAGCGCCGGCGCGATGGCGATGCCGCTGCCCTCCGCGTCGGCGAGGTCGGCATGGATCCGCGCGGCCAGCGCATCGGCATCGAGCACGGCGAAGCGCAGCGAACCCTGCCAGGGGTTGGGCTGGTTGGTCGTATCGCGGAAGCGCTCGACGGGCGCGGCCGGCCGCTCGCCCGGCAGCGGCCCGGCTCCGTGCCGGGTGGTGTAGCAGCGGGTGACGTAGGTGACGGCCAGACGGCGCACACCCAGCTCGCCGGCGACGGCGAGGGCGTTGCACAGCCCGGTGTGGGAGCGCGTCACATGGGGAAAGGCGCCGCGGTCCTGGTCCAGGGCGAGGCCCTGAGCCCCTTCGAACACCAGATCGGCGCCGGAAAGAGCCGCCGGGCCGTCCACGATCTCCACCGCCTCGCGGAACGCGGCCGCCGCCGCCAGGAAGGCCTCGGCGAGGTCGTCGCCGCCGACGAGGCGGGCCACATCGTGGGCTGCCTCGGCCGACAGCCGGTGGAGGCCCAGCGCCGCCCCGCGCGCCGGCACCCAGTCCGCGCGGATGGCGCGGAGGCGGCGGCGCAGTCCGGCGGGGTCGCGCAGGTCGGCGAGCGTGGTGCCCAAGCCATGGCCGGCCCGCTCGATGGTTTCGCCGACGCCGTAGCCGCAGGATCCGTGACGCCGCTCGGCGCGGGCTCGCTCGGCCGCCTGGTTCAGCAGCATGTCGTAGGGCGTGGTGAGCAGGGCGCGGGCATCCGCCATCACACGCGGCCGCACTCCGAGGCCGCGCAACTCGGCCAGTTCCGGCAGCAGGTGCATCGGGCTCGCCACCATGTGGCGCGACAGGAAGGTCGCCGCACCCCGGAAGCTGCCGCTGCCCACATGATGGAAAACGTGGGCGCGCCCGTCCGGCGCCACAACCGTGTGCCCGGCCTGGGCGCCGCCGTTGAAGCGGACCACCACCGTGTCCGGCCGGCTGAGCCGGTCCACCGTGGCGCCCTTGCCCTCGTCGCCGAAGCCGGCCCCGATCACCACCCGCGCAACCATCCCGCGTCGTTCACAGGAAGCCGAAGCGGCGGGTGCGGCGCGTCCCGGCGAGGCCCCCGGACAGGTCCTGCAGGGCATTGGCCACCGTCATCGCCGTCGAGCCCTCCCAGGAAGCGGCGACGTCGTTGACCGTTTCGCCGGCCATCAGCTGCAGGGTGGACACGACGATCTCCGCCACCTTGGTGTGGTCGTCGAGCAGGATGACGCGCTCGCCGAGCAGGGGTCGCCACGTTGCCAGCACGCCGGGCAGGTTGCCGCTGGCGTAGCCCACGCCGGTGAAGACGATGTGGAACACCTCGTAGGACTGGCGGGCGAGACCCAGGCACTCGGCGGCGGTGAGGTCGCGCGTTGCCGGCAGGCCGAACACCCGCTCGATGTGCTCGGCCGCGAGCACGGGCAGGTTGGGCTCGTCGCCCATGGTGAACAGGAAGCCCTTGCGGCCGCGCTTCTCCCAGGCGTCGGTTGAGGTCTTCACGCCGGCGGCGAAATGGGCGGCGAGGTAGGATTCGCCCCGGTTGCCGCCGCCGCCGCCCTCGATCCACAGCCGCCCGAGCTGCTCGGCGAGCACCACGCCGGCCTCGAACTGCGTCATCTGGATCGGCGCCCGGTCGCAGGTGGTGTCGCCGACCGCGCCGACCAGCAGGTGCGGGTCGCTGACCGGGCGGCGACGGTCGACCTCGCGCATCACGGTGTCGAGACCCTGGCGGATCATGATCTCGGCCGTTTCCCCCATCGATCCCGTGACGTCGGAAAACAGCGCGATCGGGGTGGACAGCGGGTTGGCCGGGCTGTCGCGGCTTTCGCGGATCGGGAAGCGGCGGGGGTCGAACTCGGCGCGCGGGCCGCGGCTGCCGAACACCTCCTCGGCGCGGCGCCCGCGGGTGTGGCGGCGGGCGAAGGCGTCGAAGTCACCCGTATTCCATCTGGCGTTGCCCATCGGCGTCTCCTGCTGGCCGGCGGCGATCGGCCGGCCGCGAGGGAAGGATGTGGCTGACGCATGTTTATGTCAACATGATAATATCAAAATAGTAATATCTAGCCTTGTGTCGCGGGAGCTTGCGGTCCCGCACCCCCGCATCGAGCGATCCCGGCTCCCTCTCCGCTGCCGGGATGATAGAACAAGATCATGGCCGAGCTGGACTTCCCCCGTCCCATCGTCACGGTGGACGTCGCCCTGTTCACCCTGCGCGAGGGCTCGCTCGACGTGGCGCTGGTTCCGCGGCGCGGCCCGCCGATGGCCGGCGCCTATGCCCTGCCCGGCACCTATGCCCACATCGACGAGGACGCCGACCTCGAAGCGGCGGCCGTGCGCGTGCTCAAGGAGAAGTGCGGGCTGCACGGCCTCTACACCGAGCAGTTGCGCACCTATTCCGGCGCGGAACGCGATCCACGCGGCTGGTCGCTGACGACGGCCTTCACAGCCCTCGTGCCGCGCCACACCTTTGACGAGGCCGTCGCCGACATGCGGCTGATCCCGGCCGCCGCGGCCGGCACCCTGCCCTTCGACCATGCCGCCATCGTGCGCGACGGGGTCGAGCGCGTCCGCGGCAAGGCGACCTATACGACGCTGCCGGTCAAGCTGTTGCCGGAGCTGTTCACCCTGCGCGAGCTGGAGGAAGTCTACGAGGCGGTGCTCGGGCGCGCCGTGCAGACGGCGAACTTCCGGCGCAAGTTCGCCGACCTCAAGGCCTACGGGCCGCACGCCGGCAAGCCGTTCCTGCAGCCGACGGCGGAGTTCCGCGGGGGGCGCCACCGCCCGGCCGCATTGTACCGCGCCGCGACCGACGACATCGTCACCTTTCCCCAGCGCTTCTGATCGGCGTGCCCCGCCTTTCCTGCGGAGCGGGGCACGTTTCGCGACCCAGCTTCGGCGGCGAACTCAGTCCGTCGCGCCGCCCGGCGCCGCCCCCTTCGACGCGTCGGGCGCCGCATTTCGCAATGCGTCGGGATTGGGGATGGAGATGGTGTTGTAGCCGGCGTCGACGTAGTGGATCTCGCCCGTGACGCCCTTCGCGAGGTCGCTGAGAAGGTACACCGCCGCGCCGCCGACGTCGGCGATGGTCACGGCCCGTTTGAGCGGCGCATGGTCGCGCTGGAAGTTGTACATCGCCCGCGCATCGGCGATGCCGGCGCCGGCCAGGGTGCGGATCGGCCCGGCGGAGATGGCGTTGACGCGGATGCCCGTCGGCCCGTAGTCGGCGGCGAGGTAGCGCACGCCCGCCTCCAGCGCCGCCTTGGCCACGCCCATCACGTTGTAGTTCGGCACCACCCGCGTCGCCCCGCCGAAAGTCAGCGTCAGCAGGCTGCCGCCCGGTCGCATCAGGGGCATGGCCCGCTTGGTGATCTCCGTGAAGGAGAAGGCGGAGATCAGCATGGTGCGGGCGAAGTTCTCGCGCGTGGTGTCGGCGTAGCGCCCCTTCAGCTCGTTCTTGGCGGAATAGGCGATGCAGTGCACCACGAAGTCGAGGGAGCCCCAATCGGCCGCGAGGCGCTCGAACATGGCGTCCACGGAGGACAGGTCCTCGACGTCGCACGGCAGCAGCCGCGAGGTTCCCAGGCTTTGCGCCAGCGGGCGCACGCGGCGCCCCAGCGCCTCGCCCTGGTAGGAGAAGGCCAGCTCCGCCCCCTGCCCGTGCAGCGCGGAGGCGATGCCCCAGGCGATCGAATGGTCGTTGGCGACCCCCATCACGAGGCCGCGCTTGTTGGCCATCAGGGTGCCCGCCATGGGGGTGCCAACCGGCACGCCCGCCTCAGGCGTCGACATGCTTCAACAAAAGCGTGGCGTTTGTGCCGCCGAAGCCGAAGGAGTTGGACAGCACGTGGCCGAGCTGCGCGTCGCGCCGTTCGCGCACGATGTCCATGTCGGCGAAGTCGGGGTCGAGTTCGTCGATGTGGGCGCTTTCGCAGATGAAGCCCGAGTTCATCATCAGCAGCGAATAGATCGCCTCCTGCGCGCCGGTGGCGCCGAGCGAGTGCCCGGTGAGCGACTTGGTGGCCGAGATCGGCGGCGACTTGCCGAACCCCGACCGGCCGGCCCCGAAGATGCGGCGCACGGCCTCGATCTCCTTGGCGTCGCCGACCGGCGTCGAGGTGGCGTGGGGGTTGATGTAGTCGATGGGCGCGGTGATGCCGTCGAGCGCCATGCGGATGCAGCGCTCCGCCCCTTCGCCCGATGGCGCGACCATGTCGTAGCCGTCGGAGGTCAGGCCGTAGCCGGCGACCTCGCCGTAGA
>CAXTMA010000233.1:0-6923 GCA_964245015.1 uncultured Beijerinckiaceae bacterium
GGTCAACGGGCAGCTCGGCTCGACGGCGGACACGGCGCAGGTTCATCCCGGCCGGCTCGCGGCGGCGCTGATGCGGGCGGCGGAGGACGCCGGCGCCGCGCTGCGCCGGGGCGAGGCGACCGACCTCCTGCGCGATCGGACGGGCGAGAAGGTCATGGGCGTCGTCGTCGACGGCGAGGCGCTGGAGGGCGACGCCGCCGTGATCGCGATGGGGCCTTGGTCGCAGCTCGCCCGGCGCGGGCTCCCCATGCCGCCCCTCTACGCCCTGAAAGGCCACAGCCTGCTCTTCGACACCGGCGACGCGCTGCCGCCCGAGGCGCTGTTCCTGGAGCACCGCGACGCGGACGGCGAGACCTGTTCGCCGGAGATCTTTCCGCGTGCGGATGGCACACCTACATCGCTGCCATCAACAGTCAGGCGCCGCTGCCGGTGGACCCCGCCGACGTCGAACCGGACCCTGGCGCGCTCGATCGCCTCCACGCCATCGCCGTCGCGGTCTCGCCGGTGCTGGCGCGCAGCCCCGTGCTCGCCCGCCAGGCCTGCTACCGGCCGATCACACGCGACGGCCTGCCGCTGATCGGCCCGGTGCCGGGCGTTGCGGGCGCCTACGTCGCGACGGGCCACAGCGTGTGGGGCATCCTGAACGCGCCGGCGACGGGCGAGGCCCTGGCCGAGCTGATCATTGATGGGGAAGCGCGCCGCGTGCCGCTGGACGCCTTCGCTCCGGCTCGCTTCAAGGACTGACGCCCGACCTCGCTGCGGCCCAGGTGGCGGCCCATGCGGTGGCGAACTCGCCCGGCGCGACACGCTTGATGTCGTAATCCGCTCCGCCGGGATAGGCGCCGACGACGAGGAGGCGGCCGGGCTGCCCGCCGTTGCGGTGCGCCACCCCCGCCGGGATCACCACGACGTCACCGACCGCGAGTCGGACGGTGCAGCCGGACGGCCCGCCGGGCAGGACGTCGACCTCGCCGCTGGCGATGCCGAGCACTCCGTGCGCGATGGAGTGGAAGTGATGATAGGCGAAGATGCCGTTGACCCAAGCGGTCAACCAGCCGTTCGCCGCCAAGGCCCGTGTCATGGTGTCAGTATCGGCCGGCATCGCGCTCCGGTCGGCGAGCACGGCGAGGCGCGAGTTGGGGAAGCTGCCATCTGGCTCGAAGGTATAGGATTCTGGTTCACGCATGCGGTTGCCTCGTATCATCGTGGACGGGACCGCGTGCAGGCTGCGCGGCGCCTCGCGGGGACCGGCCAGCAAGCCTTGGCGGCCCGCTTTGGCGCGCTGCGCGTTCTACCCTCGCTTCCTGGCGACTGGCGTCCGCTACCGAGTTCAAGAACACGGATCCGCGATCGGCAACAATGGGCGCTAAGCCAAATGCGCGCAGGAGGTCGCGATACGGTAGAACGGCAATTCGGTGATCGGCACGTGCGGTCCTGATACCTGCCGCGACGCGTCGATCGTACCCCATCAAAGCTGCCCTGCGACGCTTGGGCGTCCCGCCTACATTCAGCTCGCGATCCGCTGAGCCAGGAACAGACAGAAGCTTTCCAGCGCCGCGTCAGCGGCGGCGAGACGTCCGACGCTCGATACGAAGCCGTGCGCCATCCCTTTCCAGGTTTCAACCTTCACGTCGGCTCCAACGGCCGCCGCTCGAGCTCCATAGCGGCGAGCGTCGTCCAACAACATCTCGTCTTCCCCGACGTGGATGCGCAGGGCGGGATGGTCGCTTAGGTTGCGGTATAGCGGTGAGACCTCCGGGTCGGCCGCGTCGTGGCCTGCAAGGTAGCCTCGCACAAGCCCTTCGACCTATGGCCGGGTGAAGTAGGGATCGACCTCCGCTTGAGAGTTCCAGCTCTCTCCCGTCATCGTCAGGTCCGTCACGGGTGACAGCGCTACCACGGCCGCTGGTCGCGGTCGCACAGATGTCGCGAGAAGCAGGGCCAGGCCGCCGTCGGCCGAGTCTCCCGTGACAACCACGCGCCGCCCGGCCGCCCCGGTCAGGCCGGCGTAGCAGGACCGCGCGTCGTTGAGCGCCGCGGGAAAGGGATGCTCCGGCGCCAGCCGGTAGTCCGGGATGAAGGCGTCCACGCCCGCACGCGATGCGATCTGGCCCACGAGGTTGCGGAGGGCGCGCGCGGTTCCCCAGGTGAACCACCCACCATGCAGGTGGAGCAGCGCCGCGCCGGGCTTAGCGCCTTCCGGCGTGCACCAGAGACCAGGGATGCCGCCGACCTCCCCAGAGTGAAAGGCTACGCCGTTGGGTGCCGCCGTTCGCTCGCTGATGGCATCGAAGGCAGCGCGCGCAGCCGTGCCCTGCAGCTTGCCCTTGTTGGGAGCGACAGCATTGCGGAGCTCGGACATCACCTTTCGGTCCTCATTCGAGAGCGGATGGTTCAACTGGCACGCTTCATCCAGGGGCGCTTGGGGGTGAGATGGCATGAGGGGTTCCGATCGTCTCCAACGCAATTAACGTTACGTGTAGTTACGATAATGCGTCCTGTCAATTGCCTTTCCGCGTCGTTACGTTAAGGAGGTCCATGCCTGAGACCTTGCCCGATCCGGCCCGCCGCGGACGTCCACGCAGCGCGAGCGCTGCCTCGCACGCGGCGGTGATGGACGCCGTTCATGCGTTGCTAGAGGCGCGCCCGCTTCGCGACCTGACCATCGAGGCGGTCGCGAAACGGGCCGGTGTGGGTAAGCCAACCGTTTACCGCTGGTGGGCAACGAAGTCGGCGCTGGTGCTGGCGATGTTTCGCGAGCGGCTTGTTCCTGACGTCGAGATCCCGAAAACAGGGTCCGCCGAAGAGCGGCTTCGCTACCGGGTCAGGCGGCTCATCGAGCAGTTCGGCGGCATGTTCGGCAAGGTCATGGCGGACCTGATCGCCGAAGGGCAGGCCGATCACGAGCTGCTACGTGAGCTTTACGATCGCCAGATCGGCCATCGCCGTGCCGCGACGGCGGCGGAAGTGGAAGAAGGCAAGGTGAACGGCGAATTCCGAGCCGACCTCGATACCGACTTGTTCATCGATCTCATCGTCGGACCAATCTACTACCACCTACTGGTCCGTGCCGAACCGCCGACGGTGGACTATGGTGACCGCCTCGTCGATCAGGCGCTGCGAGGCTCAAGGCCCTGAGACCGGGCTTGGCCGGAAGCGCTCGGTCCGCTCCGGTGCAAAAGAATGGGTTAGCGGACGTTTCAACAGGTCGGCTGGTTCACTTCGCCACCTCATGCGCGAGGCGTCGTCGCTGCTGCACAGGGCGCGGAGGAGATCGTCATTCTGGTAGCGGCGAGCACGGCGATTGCGGCATAGGCAACGTCGCCTCAAGCAGTTCCGCCGCATCGTCACCCGCTATGAAAAGCGGGCGGCCAACTACCTCGCCATGGCACACTCGGCATGACCATGCTCTGGCACCCGTGACCCTGCAGAGCAGAGCTGTGGGGGAATTAGGGTGATGGCGGCCTGAAAAGGGCGGCGTATCGAGGCGGGTGTCCAAGCCTGCCGGAACCTCTGAAGGAGAGCGATACGCCATGGATGAGACTAAGCAGGTGAAGCGTTGGCAGGCCAACGCTTCACCTGCTTAGTCCTTCGATAGGCCGCAGGTTTTGATCGCAAAACCGCGGGGCACTTTTGCGAAACCTGCTTAGCAACATCATGCGGCTCCGCCAGCCCGACGCTGTCGATGATCCCCTGACCGAGGTGCTGCGGACTGGCGCCCGCCGATTGTTGGCGCAGGCCGTGGACCTGGAGGCCTTTCCGGCTGCCCGGGCGGAGCTGAGGCTGCCGGATGGTCGGGTCCGTCTTGTCCGGCACGGCCGCGGCCCCGAGCGCACTGCGCAGACCGGGATCGGCGCCGTCGCGGTGGGCCGCCCCAAGGTCCGGGACCGCGGGGCTGGCAAGGGCGTGGAACGCATCCGGTTCACCTCGGCGATGCTGCCGCGCTGGGCGCGGCGGAAGGGCAGCCTGGATGCCCTGCTGCCGGTGCCGTACCTGCGCGGCATCTCGACGAGCGACTTCCAGCACGCCTTGCAGGAGGCGCTGGCAGCGTTGCGGGCGAGAACGCCCGCAACCTGTCACCGGCGATGGTTGCGCCGCTGATGGGAGTGGCAGGCCGAGCACGAGCGCTGGCAGGCGCGCGACGTGTCGGCGCGCCGCTACGTCTAGGCCGACCTCCAGGCCCGGCTGGAGGATCAGGCCGAGTGCATGCCGGTGCCGATCGGCGCCACGGCGGAGGGCCGGAAGGAACTGGTCGGCTTTCCCGTCGGCGTGCGCGAAAGCGCGCAGAGCTGGCGCGAACTGCTGGTCGACGTGAAGCGGGCTCGTCGCCGCGCCAGCCGTCGCGGTAGGCGCCCTTGGCTCCTGGAGGGCGCTCGACGAGGTCTTTCCCGGCACCCGCCAGCAGCGATGCTGAGTAGGCAAGACAGCCAACCCGCTCAACAAGGTGCCGAAGTCGCTGCAGCCCGCCATGAAGGCCGACGTCCGCGAGATCTCCGCGGCGCCGACCAGGGCCGCCGCCGAGGCGGCCGTCGCGGTGTTTGTTGCCAAGTACGCGTTGCCAAGTACGGGTTGCCAAGTACGGGCCGAAGGACCCGAAGGCTGCGGCATGCCTGACCCGCGATCGTGACGCGCTGCCCGCCTATTTCGACCTGCCGGCTGAGCCCTGGGATCACCTGCGCACGACGAACCCGATCGCGTCGGTCTTCGCCACGGTCCGGCACCGCGCCGTTCGCACCAGGGGCGCGCTGTCATCCACCACCGCCAGGCTGATGGTGTTCAAGCTCGTCCTGGCGGCCGCCCGGACCTTGCGACGGCTGAAGAGCGAAGAGCTGTTGCCGAAGCTTGTCGCCGATGTCACGTTCAAGGACGGGATCGGGGTCATTGGCCTTCCCGCAGACCGCGCCGCCCGATCGGCGCTGTCACCCAGATTCCATCATAGCTCCTTCGACCCGCGGAGGTCGGAGCCCTTCGCGCTACGGCCGCAGCCCGGTGAAGACGAGGGTGGCCATGTAAATGATGTGTCCGCTCTCGTCCTTCACGACCACTGCGAAGTGCTGCCGATCGCCGCCCTTCGGGATCTCATCAGCCGCGATCTGCGGAAGCGCCCTGATCGCTTCCAGGCGCGCGGCATCGGCGTCGGGCAGTTCCGAGCCGATGTCGTCGTGCATGATGCCGCCGTTATGAATATCTAAAAAGAAGAGAGGCATTGTTCTCGATCCACTGCAGGCGAGCGCGCGTGGGATCCTTCAGCCACCAGCGCCTGGAGTGACGGACCGGTGATCTGTCACATATGGTGCTGATCTGAGACAAGTCGCCGCTCGGTGCGCATGTAGAAAGACCTTGTCGCGGCAGCAGTAGAAAAACCTAATCGCGACAGCATCTGCTATTCGCTCTCCGCCTCGCCTGTCGGAGCGGGCGACCTGAGCAATGGGCTGCATTCCCGATAAAGCTGTCGACGCGCCTTTGAGGAGGCCGCGTTCGCCTCCTTGTGCGTCGGCGCAGCCGCGAGCATCGTGTCATGGATCAGTTTCAATGTCGCAGCTCTGGGAAGCTGGCGGCGATCCTCCATCTTCAGGCCGGCACCCTGCTGTTGACCTCGGCCTGGACTACGTCGATCCCTTATAAGCAAGCGCTCTGTCGCCAGTCGCGATCGTCCAGCTTGAGTCACATACAAGTTGGTTGACCTCGCCTCGATGAAACCGAGGGAGATCAGGCTTGCCGTCATTTCTGATGATGCAGTGTTATGACCGCAAGGACCATCGACGGCTTCCAGTGTCGCCAACTCCGCAACGGACAATGGCGCTTGGGTCTCCATGGCTTTTACTCCCAATCGAAACAATCAGCATAAGCCGTTTACTAATGTCGCTCTCCCTCAAAGGTTAACGCGATGCGAGGAAATCAAGCGGTTTCAAAGCTGGTGAGTTGCTCATCTAAGGCCGGCGCAGCCAAGCTAGGCGGCCAAGTCAAGACGGTCAGAACCTGCTCGATCTTTTGCCATCACGAACGAGCACGTATCCTGCCCGTCCCGCCAACGCTGCCCATGACTTCGGAGCGCCAGTGTACGCATGTATGCGAACGCCAAGCTGCATCGCGGTCTTGGGTCGCTGCCGCTTGTCATGCCGAACCCGAAAGGCGCGTGTGGAATTCGGCCGTTTTCCAGGTGCAGATCTACGGCTTCTTCCGTCAGCGGCCCGCCCTTTATCTCATCATCGCGCATCGGCGCATCAGCCGTAGGCGTTGAATGGAGCGGCTTGTTGCGCTTGCGCAGCGACGACGAGCAGCACTCAAATTACAGAGGGGTCTTCCGGGTAGCGACCTTGCCTACAGGTTGGCGTAGGTGGGCACCGCGTCGATGCCGAACAGCAGGCCGTCGACGATGCGCATGGCAGATCGGCGAAAGCGGCGCGGAAGGACGGCCGGCGGCGGGCGTTGGGGTGGCGATGGCTATCATCGACGGATGATTTGCCGACCTTCCTCGTGAGCGATGCGGAGGACGGCGGAGCGGTCGCACTTGGACACAGGCCGATCGCTCCGGCGCGATGAGGTCCAGCCTCAACGGCGTTGCTCCGAATGGCTTCGACAGACAATATCAATCCGCGAGCGCAGAGCCTACCTCGACATCAAGTATTTGAGAAGTGACGCCGGCTCCATGCGGCGCCATCGTCGAATTCACTCGGCTGCGCCTTGCCGAAGCTGCAAAGCTCGGGCTTCCAATGATTGTATATTTCGAATGAGCTAGAACATCGGACTGGAAATGCGAAGTGGTTCAGGGCAAATCCGGAGTATCGGACCGGACCCGGTCCAGGGTCCGACGCTTTTGAGGCACCGTGTCGAGCGATGCGGCTGCGGCTTTTCGTACAGCTCCCGGATTTGCTGGCATCGAGTTTATTCCCGACAACGGCGGCGGGGCTGGTGTCGGATCG
>CAXTMA010000234.1:0-6853 GCA_964245015.1 uncultured Beijerinckiaceae bacterium
ATCGAGAGCCGCCCGCGCGCGCGCGAGCTGGTCCGTTCCGATCGCCAGCGCCCGCGCCCGCGGTTCGAGGACGTCGAGCGCCGCGGCAACGGCGGCCGCCGCCGCATCGCCGTCGCGCTCGGCATCGGCGATCGCCTGCAACGTGTCGCGCGCGGTCTCGAAGACGCGGGTCATCGACGCCACCACCTCGCCCGGCGTCGCCATGCTCCTGGCGTCGGCGGGATCGAGCAGGCCGCGCCGCAGGATCGGCACCGACAGGGCGGGGAGGGGAACCGAGGCGCCCTCCAGCAGCGCCAGAACCTCGTCCTCCCTGGTGAACAGGCCGGACCGGCGGACCTTGGCCTCCGCGTCCTCGATCACGGCGAGAACCGACAGGTAGTCCTGCCACAGGCCGGCAAGCGCCTGCGTCGCCGCGCTCGCCTCGGCAAGCGTGCGTCCCTCGTAGGGGTGAGCGGGATCGAGCAGGCGGGCGCGGACGGCGACCGCTTCGGGCGAGTCGGCGAAATCGGTCAGGTTGCGCGCCATCGTGGCGACGCGCGCCTGCCAATCCTCGCAGAGCTGTCGCGCCCGGCCCATCAGAAGCGGTAGTCCTTCAAGCGCGCCTCGATGCCGAGCCAAGCGGCAACCGTCGCCGCCAGCCAGGCCAGCGCGAGCGCAACGTAGAGGGCAGCCCCGACATCGGCCTCCGAGCGGGCGATCGCCTCATCGAACCAGCGCTGGTTGATGGCTGTCGTCGCTTCCAGCGCCGCGATGAATTTGGCGAAGACGTAATTCGAGTCGCCCGGCGCCGAGCCGACATCGAGCGAGATCGCCTCGCTCGTGCGTCCGCCCGCATCGAGAGCGCGCAGCTTGGCGTCGGTGGCGAGGTAAAGGCGCCACCGGTCGATCGCGGCGGAAGCGGCCTCCCGTTCACCGGGGAAGGTGATGTTGGCCATCTCATCGGCCAGATAGCCTTTCGATACGCCGTTCTCGATGCGCAGGATGCGGCCGGCGCGCACGGAAAAGTCGGCGGCGAGACGGGTCTGTGTCGCCGCGTCGCCGTGAGCCAGCAGCCAGAAACTTTCCGAAGCGTTGGCGTCGCTGGCTAGCGCCTTGGCGCTGGCCAGCGCGGCGATCGAGTCGAACGCCTGATCCTTGGCGATGAAGATGGCCGCCTCGGCGTCGAGCACGCGTCCGGCGCAGGTGCCGAAGATGGCGAGGCAGACGAGGCTGGCGAGCGCCGCCCCGATGTTGACGAGCCGCCGCGTCACCCTGGCCATCCCGACCTGGAGCGCTGTGAGCGCGGCGAGCGCCGCGAGCGATAGCAGCGCCGCCAGCACGATCAGCCCCGTTCGGGTCAGGCGATGCGTCGCGTAGGTTTCGCTCAGATGGTCGAGGTTGACGCGGTCGAGGGAGGCCGCCGCGGGCAGAAGCGTGAAATGCATCAGCGCATCGGCTTCGCGGCCCTTGGCGGTCGCCGCCGTTCTGTCGCCGAGGCCCCGCGCGAAGCCGACGAGCTGCTCGTATTCGGCGATGCCGCGCGACAGCGTGACCAGGGGATCGCGCTCTTCGTCGCCGAAGGTGATGTTCTGCGAGGCGTCGACCACGAGCGTTCCGGCCTCGCGCAGATCCTGCCGCAGGGCGGATACGGCGGCCGCATCGTGCTCGGGGCCGAGCAGGAGCAGGTTGGCGAGTTGGCCGTCGGCGTCGGCGAGCGCGGCGCCGATGCGCTCGGCCGCGACGATGGAGACGGTTGTGTCGTGTCCGATCGTGCGGGTGATCGCGTCGACCGAGCGCAGCGCGCCGGCCCAGGCGAGCATCGCGGCGAGAAGCAGCGCGACGACGACCCAGCGGGCCAGCCTCAGGCGCCGCGGCAGCCGCGAGGGCAATGGCGGCGCGGGATCCCAGGGCGCCCGGACCGGCGTGACCGGCCGGGGAAGGGCCATGTGCTGCGTCAAGGCGGTCCTCCCGTGACGCGCATGCAGGAGGCGCAGGAAACCTTGGTCCGCCCGATACCGTCCCGCCGTCGCCCCTTCTTCCCCCTGCGCGGCACGAGGGATCGCCGCGGGCGGTGGAGGGGAACGCACGCTCCCCGTCTGCCGCTTCGCGGACGGGGACATCCTCGCCATGCCGGATCGAGGCGCATCGGTTCTCTACCGCGCCTCGATGACGATGCGCGTCCACGCGCCGATGACGAGGCTGTCGCCCGGCCGCAGCGCGGTTTCCACGCCGGGCTCGACCTGCCGGTCGTTGAGCCGGGTGCCGTTGCTCGAATTGACGTCGACGAGGTAGAGCGTGCCGTCGCCGCGCCGGCAGATCTTGAGGTGGCGCGCCGAGACGGAGGGATCGTTGACCGCGATCTCGGGATGAACGCCGGCGCGCCCGTTGCGCCGCCCGACGAGGTTCTCGTCGAGGTCGAGCGGAAACGATCGCGACGGTTCCGCCTCGGGAAAGGCGAGGCCGGGATCCCCGCCCGCCATCAGCGCCCTGTCGGGGGCGACCACCGCCCAAAGGTTGCGGCCCGGAAACGGCTCGGCCGGCGCCGATACGCTCGACTGAGCGGGGGGCGCGACCGGGGCCGGAGCCGTGGCCGGCGGCTCGATCCCGCCGACGGGCGGCAGGGACGGCGCGCTCGTTGCGAAATCGAAGCGGCACACTTCGCAGTAGCGCGCACCCGGCGTCCGCGGCGTCGTGCAGGCCGGGCAGGCCGAGACGGCGGCCTCGCAAGCCTCGGCGACGGCGGCTTCGCAAGCCCGGGCGACGGTGGCCGGCGGCGTCATCCTGAGGCCGCACTCGCTGCAATAGTCCGCATCGTCGGAGGCGTGCCCCTTGGGGCAGACAAGGCTCATCGCGGGCCGCTCCGCCGCACGGTGCGGGTGCCGCCCATTTCCAGTTCCAGTTCGGCCCCGCGCCCGGCGTCGCGGCGCAGCCGCACCGTGCCTTCCGTCGCATCGACGACGTCGACCACCTTGGCGAGGCGCCGCGTCACCTCGGCGTTGCCGGAAGCGTCGGCGAGCTGCGCCGCGCGGCCGAGCAGGCGCGTCGCCTCGACCTCGTCGCCGCGCTTCTTGGCATCCAGTCCTTCGCGAATGGAGTCGGCGAGGTCGGCCTGTCCGGTATAGTGCGCCACCTCCGGAGAGATGCGCGTGGTGAGTTCGGCATCCCCGCTCCACGTCGCCGTCACCGGCGGCCCGGACGCCTTGACCGGCGCCTCGGCCGGCCCGGACACCGCGCTGGGGCGCGCAACCAGCATCTCCTCGCCAAGCTCGCCCGGCTCCAGCGAGAACACCGCGTGGTAGTCGCGGCTTTCCGTTGTCCAGGCGCCGAGCGGGAAGGAGGTGATCCGCTCGCTGGCCTTGCGGCCGAGGGCTGTCAGATCGATGTTGTCGGGCTGCATCTGGCGCAGCGCCACGAGCTTGACGCTGGCCGGCTGCCACAGGTCGAGGCGGACGTCGCCCGTGCCCTTGGCCAGCGCCGACGCGAGGGCCTCGCGGAAGGCCGCTTCGAGGTTGTTCGGGTCGGGCACGGCATCGGCGGTGCCGAGCAGGGCGTTCGAGATGCGGCGCAGCTCGCTGGGGTTCCAGTGGATGCCGATGCCGCGGCAGTCGCACTGGAAGACACCCTTGCAGCGCTCGATCTCGGCCTGCAGCGCTTCGGCGCGCTCGCCCTCGTTCTCGCCGTCGGTGAGGAACATGACGTAGCGGATCGCTGCCTGCGCCTTGGCGAACTCGCCGCGCGAGGCCGCGAGCGCCCGCGACATCACCGTGCCGCCGTAATGGCCGAGGTTCTGCACCACCCGGTCGGCACGCGCCTTCGCCTCGACCGTGGCCGCGCCGAGCGGGCAGACCAACTGCGCATCCGAGCCGAAGGCGACGATGAAGAACATCACCGTGGGATCGAGCAAGCCGATGCAGCGCCGGGCGGCATGCTTGGCGGCGGCGATCTTGTCGGGCACGTTGAACATCGATCCCGAACAATCGATGACGAGGCCGATGACCCGCGTCCCGACCGGGCTGGCGGGCGCGCCCTCGCCGGTCCGCGCGGTCACGGTGAGCACCGCGTCCATGCGCCGGCCGCCCTCCGGCAGGTTGGGATTGAAGAAGCTCTCGATCGAAAACCGCATCGCGACCTCAAATATCCTGCAGCAAAGGCCCCGCCAAGCTCAGCCGAGGGCGCGCACGGCCCGCGCCGTGCTGTGGCCGAGGCCGTCGACGAACTTCTCGCGCACCTCGACCAGCCGGCGCGCGGCCTCGTCGCGCGCCTGCCGGTTGCTGGCATCGATCGCGGCGCCCTTGTCGACGATGGACAGGATGCGGTCGGCGATCGCCCCCATCGCGGCGATCTCCTCCAGGGCGCCGCCCTGGCTCGTCTTCGCCGCCGTGTAGGCGGCGTCGAGCGCTTCGATCCCGGCGCCTTCGAGCTGCCTGGCGAGCGCCCGCTTGGCCGCGCTGTCCTTCGCCGCCGCCGTGATCTGGTGCAGGGCGGCGAGCCGCACGATCGCCTTCTTCAAGCGCGGCAGGTCGAACAGCAGCGTGTTGATGAGGTTGCCGTATTCGATGCGCCCGGCGCTCTGCGTCAGGCGGGTTTGCGGCACGTCGAGAAGGGCCTCGGTCAGCGCCATGTTGAGGCGGAGCAGCCGCGCCTCGAAGGCGTTGATCTGCTCGCCCTGATCGCGCACGGCGGCGATCCCCGTCGGATCGCGCGCCGCCAGGGCCGCCTCGCGCGCCGCATGGAATCGGCTCTTCTCGCGCTCGAGGATGATCTGCCCGGCGGCAACCTGATATTCCAGCTCGCGCATGCAGCGCAGGTTCTCGGCGACGAGGCTTTCGAGCCGGCTGTCCATCGCCGCGAGCTTGGCCATCTGCCTGCGGCCATCCTCCTCGATGCGCTCGAAGTGGCGCACGATGGCGGTGTGGCGCGCCTTGAGGCGCTGGAAGGCCGAGAAGTACCGGCCGACGAGCGGCAGCGCGGCGGCGAAGCTCGCCAAGCCCGGCGTGCCCTGCGCCTCGATCTGGCGCCCGCGGATGTTGATGCGCTTGCCGCTGCCGGCACGCTCGGCGACGAGGTCGCCGGCCGCCCCGACCTCCGCCGTGCGGACGCCATCGAGCAGCGTGTCGAGGAAGCGGTTGGCTTCGGCCTGCACGCTGGCGCCGTAGGCGAGCACGGCTGCATTGTCGATGCGCGGCACCCGCGCGGCGATCTCCTCGATCTTGCGGCGCGCCGGCGGGTCGAAGCGGGCGAGGTCGATGCGCTGCGGCGCGCCCCAGGCATCGGCGAGCGCCGGCTGGCCGGGCGGAGGCGCGCAGGCTGCGGCGGAGCCCGGCTGCGCGAACGGCGACGGATCGGTCATCTGCATCGTCCGGACTGGAAGGTGGGAGGTCAGTGCTGCTGCGTAAGCTCGTGGAGGACGCGGTGCTCACCTTCGGCCTGCGAAGCCGGCAGAGGCACGTAGTCGAGGTCCTCGACGATCGAGGATCCTTTTTCCAGACCCCAGTCGAGAAAACGGGCGGCGGTCGCGGTCGCCGCCCGGTCGCGGAAGCCGCCGCGCAGCAGCACGAAGGTGGCTGTCGTGATCGGCCAGGAGGCGGCGCCGGGCGCGTCGACGAGCGAGGGAACGCCGCGGCGCCCGCTCCAGTCCGCGTTGGCCGAGGCGGTGGCGAATGTCGACGGCGTCGGCTGCACCACGCGGTTCTCGCCGTTGACCATGTCGGCGTAGCTCAGCGCCGCCCTCTTGGCATCGGCGTAGTCGATGTAGCCGATCGCCCCCGGCGTCGCCCGAAGGGCCTCGACCATGCCGGTCGAACCGGCGACGCCCGCGCCGGCAAGACCGCCCGCCGTCGCCGCGCCGAACCGGCCGAGGTAGTCGACGAGGACGGCGGTTGAGCCCGACGAGTCCGAGCGGTGCAGCACCTGGATCGGCAGGGCCGGTAAGGACAGCTTGGGATTGAGGCGGGCGATCTCCGGCGCGTTCCAACGGCTGATCGATCCTGTCATGACCGCCCGCAGCGTCGGCCCGTCCAGCACGATCACGCCAGGGTCGTATCCCGGGAGGTTGACGACCGGCAGGATGCCGCCGACGAGGGTGGCGAACTGCAAGAGGTCGTTGCGCTGGAGGTCGGCGGCGCCGAGCGGCCGGTCGCTGCCGCCGAAGGCCACGGTTCCGGCCTCGATGCGCTTGACGCCCTCGCCCGAGCCGACCCCCTGGTAGGTCACCTCGATCCCCGTTTCCGCCGTGAACGCTTCGGCCCATCTGGCATAGAGCGGCGCCGGGAAGGTCGCCCCGGCTCCCGCGACGCTCTCCGCCTTTCCCCGCGCGGCGGCGGTGGCGACCAGGATGGCGGAAAGCAGGGCAAGAGGTGCTGTGCGTCGCAGGAGGGTCATCGATGCGCCATGCCGCGGGTATGGAACCGTCGCTCCTGGATACACCGCCGCGGCAGGTCGTGCCATCGGCTTCGGCGGTGGCTGCTCGGCCCCCTCGTACTCTCGGAAGAACGGTTCCGTGCCGGGCCATGCGTTCGCTGCCGGGAACGCCATCGACGCCCCGCGTGCAAGGTCACGCCGGGACGAGCAGACGGGAGGTCGTCGCGTCGGCGCCGGCCACGCAGCTCGACCGGCGCGTTCGCCTGCGCGGACGTCCGGCCCGGCATCCCGATCCTGGCGGGCCCAGGCCGAGCGCATCGCTGCTTCGCGGATGATCGGGCTGCGCGTCCACCGGCCGAGGTGCCGGCGAGAACCATGGCACACGGGACTTTGTCGACGAACAGCCCCGTTGATCCGCTGCGCCAAAACTTGTCGGTGTTCCGGTTGGATGACCGGAGCTAGGTGTTTGATCCCGGGGTTTGATGGTGCAATCTTCTCGTCGGAGTGGAAGGAT
>CAXTMA010000235.1:0-6824 GCA_964245015.1 uncultured Beijerinckiaceae bacterium
CCACCCGCCCGGTCCCGGGTTGCCCGAGCAGGCGCCATCGGTCCAGATCGCCACCCTGCCCTCTTCTCCCATCACCTTCGGCCCCTCACGCGATGCCAAGCTCGCGCACGCTGCCGGTGCGCTGGTGGAAGCGGAGCTTGGCCACGTATTCGGCCGGGTTCTTGGGGCGGACGAGGGCGCCGGGCGGGACGTTCAGCCAGTCGACGAGCCGGGTCAGGGCGAACCGCAGGGCCGCGCCGCGGGCGAGCAGGGGTAGGGCAGCGACTTCGGCCCGGTTCAAGCGTCGGCGCGAGCCATAGGCGGCGAGCAGGGCTGCCCCCTTGGTTATGTTGTAGGAATTGTCGGCTTCAAAGCACCAGGCGTTGAGGCAAATCGCGAGGTCATAGGCGTAAGCGTCGGTGCACGCGAAATAAAAGTCGATCAGCCCGGAGACCTCCTCACCCAGAAAGAGAACGTTGTCGGGAAACAGGTCGGCGTGGATGATGCCGCTTGGCAGATCCACCGGCCAGCGCGAAGCGAGGTGGTCGAGTTCGCCTTCGAGGCAATCGCACAGCCCCGGCATGATGCTGTCGGCTCGCGCGCCCGCGGACTCGTAAAGGGGCCGCCATGCGTCGAGGGCGAGGGCGTTGGGACGCGTCATCGCGAAATCCTCCCCGCGCAGGTGCAGTTCGGCCAGCGCGGAGCCGGCAGCGGCGCAGTGGGCCACCGCCGGACGGCGCACCGAAAGACCGTCGAGGAACGTCACGATCGCCGCCGGGCGTTCGGCGAGGTGGCCGAGGATCGAGCCGTCCCCCTTCTTGACCGGCTGCGGACAGCGCAGTCCGGCAGCCGACAGGTGTTCCATCAGCGCGATGAAGAACGGCAGATCCTCGGCACGGACCCGCCTTTCATAAAGGGTGAGGATGTATGACCCGCTCTGCGCGTGCAGGAAGAAGTTCGAGTTCTCGACGCCCTCGGCGATGCCCTTCATCGACAGGAGCGGACCAAGGCGGTAGCCGCCGAGGAAGGCGGCCAATTCCTCGTCGGTCACATCGGTATACACTGCCAAGCTGTTGGTCCCCGTTTGCGCCAAGGGCACGCCATTGCGCGCGGGGCAAAGGGTGCCGCATTCCACGCGGGATTGCACGCACGCAAGCCGAACCGTGCGGAGACCTTCTGCCGCCGGCTTGTCGCCCGTTTGCCACAACAAGGAGAAAGGGGCGAACGGCACGATCATCCGTGACGCGAGGGTGACGGCCGGCTCGAACCGGCGTAGGTTCCCCGCGCTTTGCTGGACCCTCGCATGTCGAGGCCGCATGGCGAGATGAGCAAGTCCGGGGAGGAAAGATCGCCCGCCCATTCGGTTCGCGCGAAAGCAGAACTTCGGCGGAAGCGACGATGAAGGACCGCCGGGGGCGGAGTCTCGCAGCCGGCGGGCTCCGCCTTTCGCCTTTCCATCGATGCGCGAGTTTCACGATGCCGGTCGCGCCCTCACGGTTCTTCGCCGCGCGCCCAAGCCGCCCCGATCCCGGCGCGCACGGACGCGAAGGTTTTCGTTTCGATGGCCGCGCGCAGGGTGCGCATCAGGTCCTGATAGTAGCCGACGTTGATCGCGCTCAGCAGCATCATGCCCAGGATCTCGCCCGACTTGACGAGATGGTGGAGGTAGGCGCGGGAATAGTCGCGCGCCGCCGGGCAGGACGCTTCAGGATCGAGCGGCGCGGGATCCTCCGCGTGCCGCGCGTTGCGCAGGTTGACCCGCCCGAATCGCGTAAAGGCCTGACCGTGCCGCCCGGCCCGCGTCGGCATCACGCAATCGAACATGTCGATGCCGCGCGCCACGCTTTCCAGGAGGTCGGTGGGCGTGCCCACGCCCATCAGGTAGCGCGGCCGTTCGGCTGGCAGGAAGGCGACCGTGGCCTCCAACGTGCGCAGCATCACCTCCTGCGGCTCGCCGACCGCGAGGCCGCCGACGGCATAGCCGTCGAAACCCATCGCAACGAGCGCTTCCGCACTGGTTCGCCGCAGTTCCGGCGAGGTGCCACCCTGCACGATGCCGAACAGGGCCTGATCCGGCGGCGCACCGAAGGCGGTCTTCGATCGCTGCGCCCAGCGCAACGACAGTTGCATCGCCCGCTCGACCTCGGCCTCGGGGGCCGGCAGGGCGAGGCATTCGTCGAACTGCATCTGGATGTCCGAGCCGAGCAGCCGCTGGATGGCGATGGACCGCTCGGGGCCGAGGTGATGCTTCGATCCGTCGATGTGGGACTGGAAGGTGACGCCGGTTTCATCGAGCTTGCGGAGCTTGGCCAGGGACATGACCTGGAAGCCGCCGGAGTCGGTCAAGATCGGGTGCGGCCAGTTCATGAAGCGGTGCAGCCCGCCCAGAGCGGCGACGCGCTCGGCACCGGGGCGCAGCATCAGGTGGTAGACGTTGCCGAGCACGATGTCGGCGCCGAGCGCGCGGACCTCGGCCGGGTGCAACGCCTTGACGGTGGCGGCGGTGCCGACCGGCATGAAAGCCGGGGTTTGAATCGCCCCGCGCGAGGTGGTCATGGTGCCGCGCCGGGCCGCGCCATCCCTTGCGATCAGCTGGAAGGCGAAGCTGCGCCCGCTCAAGGCGTCGCCCGGTGCAGGAAGCAGGCGTCGCCGTAGGAATAGAAGCGGTAGTCGCCGGCAATGGCGTGGGCGTAGGCCGCGCGCATCCGCTCCAGTCCGGTGAAGGCCGCGACCAGCATGAACAAGGTCGAGCGCGGCAGGTGGAAGTTGGTGAAAAGGCAATCGACGGCGCGGAACACGTGGCCGGGCGTGATGAAGATGGCGGTTTCGCCGCGGAAGGGCTGCAGCGTGCCGTCAACAGCGGCGGCGGATTCGAGCAGGCGCAGGCTGGTGGTGCCGGCGGCCACGATGCGACCGCCGCTGCGGCGCGTTTCGTTGAGGATCTCGACTGCCGGGGCGTCGAGTTCGCCCCACTCGCTGTGCATGCGATGGTCAATGGTGTCGGCGGCCTTGACCGGCAGAAAGGTGCCGGCGCCGACGTGCAGGGTCAGGCGCACCAGGCTCACGCCACGTTTTTGGATGGCGTCGAGCAGCGCGGGCGTGAAGTGCAGGCCGGCTGTCGGCGCGGCGACGGCGCCCGCACGGTCGGCGTAGACCGTCTGGTAGTCCGACACATCGGCGCCATCGGCCGGGCGCTTGCCGGCGATGTATGGCGGCAATGGGACGGAGCCGTTTCGGCGCAAACCTTCGTCGAGCGCCGCACCGGCGAGGGCGAACCCGAACAGCACCTCGCCCCCGTCGCTGTGGGCAAGACAGGTCGCATCGAGCGGCGCCTCCGGCGTGCCGAAGCGAACGGTTTCGCCGGGCCGCAGCTTCTTCGCCGGACGCACGAAGGCAAGCCAGCGGTCGGCACCCTCGCGCTTATGCAACGTCGCCTCGATGCGCGCCTGCCCATCGCCGCGCCGCCGCGTGCCCGACAAACGGGCCGGGATGACGCGGGTGTCGTTCACGACGAGCGCGTCGCCGCGACGCAGCAATGCCGGCAGTTCCGCCACCGTGCGGTCGGCCAAACCGCCACAAACGTCGAGCAGGCGCGCGGATTCGCGCGGTTCGGCCGGGCGCAAGGCGATGCGGTCATCGGGCAGTTGGAAGTCGAACAGATCGACGCGCATCAGGGGGCCCGCTCCGGTCTCGGCGCGCGGCGCCAGGGAAGGGTCAGCCCGCGAAGGTGCCGGTCAGGCATGTTTCGTCTGCTTCGTCGTCGAAGATCAACCGGTCCGCATGGGGCTGAGCTCCCTGGGCGCGATCACGTCGTAGACGAGGCCGCAATCGGGCGCATACCCGCGGGTCATCCGCGCAAACCATTCGCGAATTTCCGCACGCGGCCCATCCGCGCCTCCCGCGCTCCCCTACTCGACGGTGGCCGACACGATCTTGTCGGGATCGCTGACCGGCTCGCCGCGCTTGATCTTGTCGACGTTCTCCATGCCGGACACCACCTTCCCCCACACGGTGTATTGCTTGTCGAGGAAGCGGGCATCGCCGAAGCAGATGAAGAACTGCGAGTTTGCCGAGTTCGGGTTCGACGAGCGCGCCATCGAAGCGGTGCCGCGGGTGTGCGGCTCGGCGTTGAACTCCTGCTTGAGATTGGGGTACTTGGAGCCGCCCGTACCCGTGCCGTGGGGGCATCCGGTTTGTGCCATGAAGCCGTCGATCACGCGGTGGAAGACGACCCCGTCGTAGAACTTCTCGCCGACGAGCTTCTTGATATGGGCGACGTGATCGGGCGCAAGGTCGGGACGCATGGCGATGACCACCGGACCCTTGGTGGTTTCAAGCGTCAGGGTATTGCCGGCCTCGGTCATTCACGAACTCCGATGAGTGGGTTGGCTCAGGCCCGCTGCTCCCGACGGGGGGCGACGAAGCGGATGAGCAGGACGCGGCCCGCAATAGCCTCTCCCAGCGCCGGCGTAAACCGCAGCGGCGCGCAGGACGCGACCGCCCGGATGAGCGAGGTGGCAAGAGCAGCCTCGCCGTCGGCACCACCTGCCGCTTTCATGTAGGTGATGCGCGGCTTGCCGAAGACGGAGCCGTCACGCCGGAAGCTCAGGCGCGTCGTGATCTCGTCACCCTCGTGCGGAGGGTGCCAGCAGGCAGCGAGAGCAGCCGCGACTCCGCCGGGCCGGTCGATCAACCGAACAGAAGCCGCCGACGCGCGGGATCCAGACAAGGCGGCGCAGGCGGCGAGGAAGCCCATGGCGCAAGCCGCCCGGCAACGCATGCCGCCCCCCTCCCTTCCGGCGCTTGCCGCGCCGCTACTTGCCCTTGGCCATCTTCATCGACACGATCTTGTCGGGATCGCTCAGCGAGCCGCTCTGCGGATCGCCCTTCTTGACCTTGTCGATGATGTCCATGCCCGACACGACCTGGCCGACCACGGTGTACTGGTTGTCGAGGAAATGCGACGGCTTGAAACAGATGAAGAACTGCGAATTGGCGGAGTTCGGGTCCGACGTGCGCGCCATGCCGACCGTGCCGCGATCGAACGGGGCGGAGGAGAACTCCGCCGGCAGGTCCGGCTCCTTGGAGCCGCCGCCGCCCGTGCCCGTCGGGTCGCCCGTCTGCGCCATGAAGCCGTCGATGACGCGGTGGAACTTCAAGCCGTCGTAGAAGCCGGCCTTGGTCAGCTTCTCCATCTGCGCGACAGCCTTGGGCGCGAGGTCCGGCCGCAGCTGGATGGTGACCTTGCCGTTCTTGGTGGTGAGGATGACCTGGTTGGCTGGATCGGGCGCGGCGTAGACGGCGGCGGCGAAGGCGAAGGCGCCCGCAACGGCGCCGAGCGCGGCGCGTTTGGTCAACGAAATCCTGATCAACGGCATACACTTCAAAGACATGGAGCCTTTTCCTTCTCCTGCGCGCCTCAGCGGGCGGCGAACTTCCGGGCGAGGGCCGAGGCGACCGGCGCCGGCACGAAGTCCGAGACGTCGCCGCCCATCGCCGCGATCTGACGCACCAATGTCGCGGTAATGTGACGGACGCCGGGGTGCGCCGGCAGGAACACGGTCTGGATTTCGGGCGCCATCGCGCCGTTCATCCCGGCCATCGCCATTTCGTCATCGAGATCGGTGCCGCCGCGCAGGCCGCGCACGATCACCGTGGCGCCGTGCTCGCGGGCGGCCTCTACGGCGAGGCCGGCGAAGGTCGCGACCTCGAGCCGGCAACCGGCCCCGGCCACAAGATCGGCGCAGCTCGCCTCGACCAGCGCGCGGCGCTCGTTGGCGGGCAACATCGGCTGCTTGCCGGGATGCACGCCGATCGCGACGACGAGCCGGTCGCACAGCCCGGCGGCGGCTCGGATGGTCGCGACGTGGCCGAGCGTCACGGGGTCGAAGGAGCCGGTGTAGAGGGCGATGCGTGTCATCGGCTCGATCCCATGCGTCAGCGAAGCAACCTGATCTACTACCCCTCCGCCGGCATCTCGTCGCCGTCGCTCGGCGGCTCGGGCACATCCTCTTCGGCCGGGATACGCTCGACGGAGACGACCTCCTCGCCGCTGCCGGTGCGAAACACCGTCACCCCCTGCGTGCCCCGGCCGGCGACGCGGATACCTTCCACCGGCACGCGGATCAGTTGACCGGCGTTGGTCACCAGCATCAGGCCATCGTCGGGCTCGACGGGAAACGCGGCGACCAGCTTGCCGTTGCGGGCGTTGACGGCCATCGCCACGATGCCCTTGCCGCCGCGCCCGGTCAGTCGGTACTCGTAGGACGAGGTGCGCTTACCGAAACCGTTGGAGGAGACGGTCAAGATTCTCTGCTCGCGGGCTGACATCTGCTCGTAGCGCGCGGCGAAGGAGCCGGTCGGCTCGATCGCCGAAGGCTCGTCGCCCTCCGCCTCAACCTCCTCCTCGATCGCCTCGATCGCTTCGTCGGGCGCGCGGTCGGGATCAACATTGCGCCGCCATTTGAGGAAAGCGAGCCGCTCGACCGGGTCGGCATCCATGTGGCGCAAGATCGACAGCGCGATGACGCGATCGGCGGCGCCGAGCGCGATGCCGCGCACGCCCATCGAGTCGCGACCTTTGAACACGCGCACGTCCGAGACCGCGAAGCGGATGCACTGTCCTTTCAGCGTCGTCAGCAGCACGTCGTGCTGATCATCCGACAGCTCGCGGAAGTGCTGCACGTCGACGATCTCGTCGCCGGCATCGAGGCGCATGGCGATCTTGCCGGCCCGGTTCACGTTGGTGAAATCCGACAGCTTGTTGCGCCGCACGGTGCCGCGCGTGGTGGCGAACATCACGTCGTAGTCCGCCCAGTCCGCCTCGTTCTCCGGCAGCGGCATCA
>CAXTMA010000236.1:0-6798 GCA_964245015.1 uncultured Beijerinckiaceae bacterium
GAATCGCGAACCGTCCGCCGCGAGGATGGTGCCGGCAATTCCGAGACCGTGCATCGCTCGAACTGCCCGTAATCCCACCCACCTCATGGGCTGATTAGGAGGCCGTCGGGTGCAGCGCCCGGCGGCCTTTCCATGTTGCGCTTCACGTCGCGGCTGCCGCGATCGTCGCTTGAACCGACGCAAGGACTGCCGCAGAACGCTGCCAGCCCGCCGACTCCCGGACCGACCATGAGCGACACGCCGCCCGACCGCCTCGCCGCCAATCCCAAAAGCCCGTTCTACGACGAGTCCCTGCTGGAACGCGGCGTCGGCATCCGCTTCGAGGGCAAGGAAAAGACCAACGTCGAGGAATACTGCGTCAGCGAGGGCTGGGTGCGGCTCGCCGCCGGCAACGCCAGGACGCGCACCGGCGAACAGATGACGATCAAGCTGAAAGGCAGGGTCGAACCCTATTTCCGGGATCTGGTCGTCAACGACGGCGAGGGTCCCGAGGAAGCCTGACGCTCCCGACCCTCGACGAACAGGGCTCGCGCGTCCCCTTGCCGCGTGCTGCGGCTCTCACTTCTGCGCCGTGATCACCTTGAAGCCGTGGCGCTCGACCACGGTCGTCGCACGGCGGAACAGCGGCTTCAGTACCGCTTCGTAGGGAAGGTGCCGGTTGGCCACCATCCACAGCTGGCCGCCCGGGCGCAGCGCGCCGGCCGCGCGCTCGATGAACAGCCGGCCCAGCGTCTTGTCCTCCGTGCCGGCGTCGTGGAAGGGCGGGTTCATCACCGCGAAATCCAGCCCGTCGAAGGGAAGGCCACCGCGCATGTCCGTCCAGAACACCTCGACGCGAGGGTCGCCGACGTTGCGGCGCGCCGTGTCCACCGCGCGGCGGTCCACGTCGAGGAGGTGGAGGCGGCTCACCTTTGCCGAGGCCAGGACGCCGTGGGCGAGGACGCCGATGCCGCAGCCGAGATCCGCGCCGCGGCCCGACAGAACCGGCAGGGCTTCGAGCAGCAGGGCCGTGCCCCTGTCCAGGCGGTTCCAGCTGAACAGGCCGGGCTGCGACCACAGGCCGAGGTCGGGCAGCAGCCTCGGCGCACCCTCGGTCAGCGCCGCGTCCAGGGCCAGCGCCGCCTCGGCGCCTGCCGGCTGGTCGGGGCGGGTGCCGGCGCAGATGCGGTGGTGGCGCTTGGCGCTCTCGGTGAACGTGCAGCCGAAGCCGGTCAGCTCGGCGGCGAGGCGCGATCCACCCATGTCCTTGGGGGCGAGCACGGTGAAGGGCGCACCCGGCGCCAGGGCGCGCAGCATCAGGGCGAGGTCGTAGCGTCGCTCGGGCGTGCCGCCGGCGGCGAGCATAACCATGCCCGCGAGCGAGCCGGGCGCCACCTCTTCGAGGGCTTCCGAGCCCGGGATGAGCGGCGAGAACTGCCTGGCACCGGGGTGGGGATCGACGAGCCCCGACGGCGGCAGGCCGAACAGGGCGTGAGCGGCGCGCGGCGGGGACGGGGGAAACGGGGAAGGACTCGCGGTGCCGGTCATGGCCGGCGCCATAGCACGGGACGGCCGGCGAGGAACGGCTCCGCTTGGTCGATCGGGACGCGATGGGCTAGAAGGACGCATGACGTTTCGCACATGCCTTCGTCCGCCCGACGCTCCGGCCCGATCGCTTTTGGCTTCGCTCGCGTTGGCGTCGTCGCTTCTCGCGGCGTCGGTGACGCCGGCGCCGGCCCAGGGATTCGGGTGGTTCGGCAACCTGTTCAGCGGTTTTCCGCGCCCGGCGCCCAGCGCGCCGGCCAATCCCGGCCCCAACAACGGCGGCACCGGCGGCGGCTACGCGCCGCGCGCGCCCTCGGGCGCCTATTACGCGCGTCCCCGCCATCACGTGACCCGCCGCCGGCCAAGCGAACAGGTTCAGCAGATAGCCCCGAAGGAGAAGGCACCGCCGCCCAAGAACGCCTCCATGTTCGTGGACGTCTTCGGCGACAGCCTGGGCCAGCTCCTCGGCGGTGGTCTCGACGAGGCGCTCGCCGACCGGACCGACGTCGCCGTGGTGCAGAAGGCCCACGGCTCGACGGGGCTGGTGATGACCGAATACTACAATTGGCCAAAAGCCATCGACGACCTGCTCACCGGCCGCGCTTCGGCGAACAAGGACGCGCCCGAAACGGGCAAGCCGGCCAAAGTGGGGGACGGCAAGGCGGGCGGAGCCGGCCCCGACCAAGGCAAGGCGGGGGACGGCAAGGCGGGGGAAGCCAAGGCGGTTGAGGGCAAACCGGGCGACCCCAAAGGCTCGGAGGCGAAGGGCGGCGCGCCCAAGCTCGCCAAGGACAGGATCGACGTTGCGGTGATGATGATCGGCAGCAACGACCGGCAGCCCATGCAGGTCGACGGCAAGACGCTGCAGCCCGGCACGGCGGAATGGACGGTCGCCTATACCAAGCGCGTGCTCGCCATCGACGAGGCGTTCCGCGCCAAGGCGATCCCCCTGATCTGGGTCGGCGTGCCGATCACCAAGGATGACGCCTTCGCCGACGCCATGGCCGGTCTCAACGACGTCTTCCGCGACGCCGCCGCCAAGACCGGCGCCACCTATGTGGATACTTGGGAAGCCTTCAGCGACGACAACGGCGACTTCGCCGCCTATGGTCCCGACATCAACGGGCAGACGGTCAGGTTGCGCGCGGCCGATGGTATTCACTTCACCAAGGCGGGGGCGCGCAAGCTGGCCCACTTCGTGGAAGTCCACGTGCGCCGCGCGCTGGAGGGCAAGGCGCCGCTGCCGCAGCTGCCGACCGCCGAAGAGCCCGACACCGGCGAGAAAGGCGGCCGGCCGGCGGTTGCGGCGCGCCCCGATGCCGGTCCGATCCACAACCTGAACGAGGCGCCGAACGCCGCCAACGGAACCCTCGCCGCCTTCGACACTCGAAGGGAGCCCGGTGGACGAGGTGGGGAACGCGACAGCCTCGCTTCGCGCCTGCCCGGAGGCCCAGGCGGGCCGGCACCGGTCGGCCGCGCCGACGACGCGCACTGGTCGGGCGATCCGCGCGCCGAGCCATGAGCGGCTGCGGTTCGCCTGCCGTTAAGCTTTAAGGCACGCGTCAAGGAACAAAGACGAAGTGTCGCGCATTTCTCTTGTGAGATGCTGTTGTGTCACAGCATCGACGGGGGAACGACTCATGACGCGCTTTAAGGTCCTTGCGGGCGGCTTTACGGCTGTCCTTCTGTCACTCTCGCTCAGCACCGGCGCCGACGCCGCCGGAGCGCAGCCGTTGGATCTCAGCAACCTGTTCGCACCGCTGCAGCAGGGCGGGGTTCAGCAGGCGACCTTGCCGACCGATGTTGAGATCGCGCCGCGCCCGACGCAGTCGACGCGCATCGTGATGCGCGACCCGACCGAGGCCAAGCCCGGCACCGTGACCATCGACACCAAGAACCGCTGGCTTTACCTGTCGCTCGATGGCGGCCAGGCGATGCGCTACGACATCGGCGTCGGCCGCGAAGGCTTCGAATGGTCCGGCACCGCCTACATCGCCCGCCGCGCGGAGTGGCCGTCGTGGACGCCGCCGGCCGCGATGCTGCGCCGCCGCCCCGACATCCCGCATTTCATGAGGGGTGGCATCGAGAACCCGCTCGGCGCCCGCGCCATGTATCTTTACAACGGCAAGGGCGACACCGGCTTTCGCATCCATGGCACCAACGAGCCGGACACCATCGGTCAGGCCGTTTCGTCGGGATGCATCCGTCTGCTCAACGCAGATGTGATCGATCTCTACAACCGCGTTCACGTCGGCGCCAAGGTCGTGGTGCTTTAAGCGCCCATCGCCCGGCGCGGACAGGATTGCCGCGCCAGATGGCACCCACCTGCCGCCTTCGCCGCCCCCGGGCGGCACCGGCTCGGCTGTTCGCGCGTGAGTCACACATGTCGTTGATGAGGATCGGATGAGGATCGGTGGCGGGATGCTCGCCCTTGCGGTCGCGCTGGGCGCGGCATCACCCGTGGACGCTCAATACTACGGCGCGCCCTATCCCTATGCGACGCCCTACGGCAACGGCGGCCCATACGGATACGACGGCGGCTCTCAGCCGCCGGTGTACCGGCCCCGCCGCCAGTCCTTTGCGCCGGAGTCTTTCGCGCCGGAGGACGGCTACGGCTATGACCGCGGGGGGACCGCGTCTCCGTATGTCGAGCCCTACGACGGGGGACGGGACGGTCGCGGCAGCGGCGGCTACGACCTCGGTCCCAACGGCAACCGCACGACCCGTGAGGAGGTGCCGAACACCACGAGGCAGCCACCGGGAACCATCGTGATCGATACCGCCTCGCGCCAGCTGTACTTCACGCAGGCCAACGGCAACGCCCTGCGCTACGGGATCGGCGTCGGGCGCCAGGGCTTCGCGTGGCACGGGGTGGCCAAGGTCGAGCGCAAGCAGGAGTGGCCGTCGTGGACGCCGCCGGCCGACATGGTGAAGCGGCGACCGGACCTGCCGCCTCGCATGGAAGGCGGGATCGAGAACCCGCTCGGCGCCCGCGCCCTTTATCTGTTCCAAGGCAATCGCGACACGCTGTTCCGCATCCATGGCACCAACGAGCCGGACACGATCGGCAAGGCGGTGTCCTCGGGATGCATCCGGATGATGAATGCCGATGTCATCGACCTGTACGGCCGTGTTCCCGTCGGCACCAGGGTGGTGGTTCTCTGAAGCCTGTCTGATGAAATTCGGTGCTTGATAGCCGGCACTGGCGGCTGAATCGTCAGGATGCGCCTGACACCCGCCGGCGCCCGACCGCGAGTTGCGGAAGGCGACCGGCGAGGCGGCGGAGGAGTCCGCTTGGCGGGCTGCGAGCCGGCGGGACGGCCGAGGCTCGCATGGCCTGCGCGGTTTCACCGGGGATGAAGGCGTCGAAGGCCGCCCAGAACTGCGCCGCCACGCTGTCACGTTCCATGACCAGCTGGTGTCGCGCGGCCGGCAACGTGATGCAGCGGCCGGCGCGAAGTCGGATGGCGAAGCGCTCGGCCGCCGCCGTATCGACGATGCGGTCGGCCCCGGCCGTGATCATCAGAATGGGAACGGTTGTTTCAACGGAGAAGCGGGGATCGCGGAAGCGATCCATCAGGTCAAACGCGCTCGTCAGCCAGCGCACCGTGGGCGAACCGACGGTGAGTTCCGGGAGCTGCCCGATCACGGCCGACAACCGATCGTACTGCTTGCGGTCGGTTGTCATCACGTTGCCCTCGAATTGCCGCGTGAACAGCGGTCGCTGACCACCGCCGGGGACGAAGCGGCCGCCCAGGCCAGCCAGGTCCATCGCGCGGATCGCCAGCCGCTTCGCCGTCCGGTGGCGCAGGGCGATGTCGATCATCGGGGCCGACAGCACCAGCCGCTCGAACGGCGACGTTCCGCGGTGGGCCTGATCGAGCAGGATGGCCGCGCCCATCGAGTGGCCCAGCGCGAACCACGGCCTCGGCGCGAACACCCGCAGGATCTGCGCCTCCAGGGCGAGGAGGTCGCGCTGGTAGGCCGCGAAGCTCGAAACATGGCCGCGGTGGCGGGCTTCGAGCAGGCGGTCCGACAAGCCCTGCCCGCGCCAATCGAAGACCACGACCTCGAAGCCGCGCGCGACCAGCGCGGTCACGACTTCGAAATAGCTTTCGATGAACTCGCTGCGCCCGAGCGCCACCACCACCGTGCCGCGGCCGGCCCGAGCCTCCTCGCTGCGCTCTCCCGCGGATCGGGCCTGCTCAACCCGGGCCTGCCCGGTTCGAGCTTGCCCGGTTCGAGCTTGCCAGCGCGCCGCACGCAGCCGGATGCCGTCGCTCGTTTGCACAACGGACACGATGGGATTGGGCGGCACCGGATTACCGGGTGTGGCGAAGACGTTCACCTCAAGCCACTCCGAGTGCGCCGGCGCGACCGGCGGCGCGTCACCGGACGTTTGCTCGAAAACACGTAGATCAGGCGAAGTTTCCGAACAAGGCAGAACCCTTGAACCGAAGACCCTTGAACAAGGACTTGGCCGCCGCCACATCTGCTTGGCGCGGTCAATAGACGCGCAACACGACTGGAGGCCGGCTGATCATCAGCGGTTCTCATACCATGTCGCTTCTTCCGGAGGATATGTCTATGCGTCAGTACGATTTGTCGCCACTCTACCGTTCCACCGTCGGCTTCGATCGACTCTTCAACATGCTTGATCAGGTGTCGGACGTTTCGAACGGCTATCCGCCCTACAACATCGAGCGCACCGGCGAGCACGATTACCGGATCACCGTTGCCGTTGCCGGCTTCGCCGAACCCGACCTGTCGATCGAGTCGCGCGAGAACACCCTGGCCATTCGCGGCTCAAGGGACGGGCAGCCCGCCGCCAACCGCGACGCGGGCAAGCGCGAGGTCCTGCATCAGGGCATCGCCGCACGCGCCTTCGAGCGGCGTTTCCAGCTCGCCGACCACGTTCAGGTCGTCGGCGCCAGCCTGGAGAACGGTCTGCTCCACGTCGATCTCGTTCGCGAGATCCCTGAAGCGCAGAAGCCGCGTCAGATCCCGATCGGCAAGGCGGTCGGCTCCAAGGTCGTCGAGACCCAGAAGGCCGCCTAATCCGTCTTCGCACGTCGGGTATGGAGGGCGCCCATGTGGCGCCCTTTTTCGTGCGTTCGGGACTGCGTGGCCTTATCGCGAGATCAGGGGTTCGCCTCGGCGACATTGGGCGCCGCACTCGCATCGGAGGCTTTGGCGAGCTTGGCTTCCTGGTGGGCGCGGCGTCGGGCGGCGCGATGGCGGTGAGGCCCAGGCGGGGCAGGGCGTCGAGCATCA
>CAXTMA010000237.1:0-6765 GCA_964245015.1 uncultured Beijerinckiaceae bacterium
AGGTGATCCGCCACGTCTGCGTCGAAGGTTGGGACTACATCGGCGAGTGGTCGGGGCCGACGCTGCGCACCTTCCTGGAACGCGTCGGCGCCGACCTCAAGGCCAAGTACGTGGCCTTCCGCACCGCCGACGACTATCCTTCCAGCATCGACATGGCCACCGCCCTGCACCCGCAAACGCTGCTGGCAACCAAATACGCCGGCGACACGCTCGCCGACCCCTTCGGCTTCCCGCTGCGGCTGCGCATGTCGACCAAGCTCGGCTACAAGAACCCGAAGTGGATCACCGCCATCGAGGTGACCAACACCTACCCCGGCGGCTTCTGGGAAAAGCAGGGCTTCAACTGGTTCGCCGGGATCTGAGGCGAACCATGACAGCTTTGCGCATCCTGCTCGTCGGCCTTGCCGCCGCCCTGGTCCCGGCTGGGATCGCGGTCCGTTCATCGATTGAGCCGGCCTTCGCCGCGCCTGACAGGAGCGTGCAGGAGCCCGCCGCCGCCAACGGTGATGCCACGAAGGGCGACAAGGCCGGCGTCAAGAAGGACGATGACGACGACGACACGCCGGACGCCAAACCCGATCCATCCAAGCCGGGTCAGGCCAAGGCCGACGAGGACGACGACCAATCCGCTGCCGCCAAGGCGCGCTTTCCCCAGCCGGTGCAGGTCGGCCAACTCATCGGGCGGGACGTGCTCCAACCGCTGGAAAGCCAGCCTCTGCTCGGTCACGTCCGTCGGCTCGTCCGCAAGCCGGACGGCGCCATCGACGTGATCGTGGACTATGGCGGATGGTTCGGCTGGGGTGCGCGCCCGATCGCGGTGCCGCTCTCGGCGATGGCCCTGCTCGGCGCGGACATGTCGATCTTCGGCTACCGGCCGGACCAGCTCGCCACGTTTCCAACCGTCACGGCCGACGCCGGGCAGGTTCTTCCGGCCGGCGAAACGATCCAGGTCGGCCTGACCAAGCCCGCGCACTGAAGCGCGTCTCCTGACCGATCGCACCTGAGCCGCTTGGGCTCGGTCGGACGCAAGCCGCCCGTTCCCCTCGCTGTTCGGCAGGCGAGCGTCATGTTGCCAAGCCCGCCCGGAGCGAATACGCCTCCGGAACGTCTCGAGGGCGAAGGGTGCGAACAACCGCTGCGATGTCCGTACGGGAGGCGTCCGCCGATCATCGGCTCCGTGAACTCATGGTCGCAGCGCAGGCCGGCAACAAGGCGAGCTACGGCAGGCTCCTCGTGGAGTGCAAGCCGATCATCCGTCGCGCCGCGCACCGGGCCGGCGCACCGCCCGAGCTGACCGATGACATCGTGCAGGAAACGCTGATCACCCTGCACAGCGCCCGGCAGACCTATGATCCCGGCCGCTCCTTCACGGCTTGGCTGAGCGTCATCGCCCGGCGCCGCGCCATCGACCTCCTGCGCCGCGCCGGCCGCAACCGCCGCCGCGAAGTCCACGCCCCGATCGAGTTGGAGCAGCACGCCGATCCCAGCGCCGACGCGTCCAGCGCCTGGCGCGAGTCCGGGCGGGCCGAGGACCTGTCGCGGGCCATCGCCGGCCTCACGCCCGGCCAGCGCGAGGCGGTGGAACTGATCGCCGTGGAAGGGCGAAGCCTCAGCGAGGCTTCCGCCGCCACCGGCCGGACCAAGGGAGCGCTGAAGGTCAACTTCCATCGCGCGCTGGAGTCGTTGAAGCAGCGCATCGGACCGGCGCGCGAGCGTGGCACCGGACATGACTGATCGTTCCCAGCCCGAAACCGACGGGACCGCGGCGCTGGAAGCCAGGCTCGTCACCGATCTGACCCCCGTCAGACGCGTCGGTGCTCCGATCTGGCGCGCCTGCCTGTGGATCGCGGCGGTGGCGGCCGCGGCTGCCGCGCTGGCCTTCGTGAACGATCTCGACGACATCCGGGATCGCTTGACGGCCATGCCGGAAACGTGGGCCGCCATCGTCGGGTCCGCGTTCACCGCCGGCTTGGCGGCTGTGGCCGCCTTCGAGCTGTCGCTTCCCGATCGTTCGCGGCTGTGGGCGCTGGCGCCGCTGCCGGGCCTCGCCCTTTGGATCGGCGCATCGGGAATGGGGTGCGCCCGCACTTGGCTGGTGCCGGGGGCGCAGGTCACCTCCTTCGCGGGCACGCAGAGCTGCCTCATCTTCATCGTCGGTCTCAGCGTCCCGCTGTCGCTGCTGATGCTCGCCATGCTGCGGCGCGGCTATTCGCTGTCGCCGGCCCTGACCGGGGGCACCGCCGGGCTCGCCGTGGCGGCGGCGGCGGCGACGCTGCTCGACGTCTTCCACCCTTACGACGCCGCCCTGGACGACCTGATCGTCCATGTGGTCGCGGTGCTGATCGTCGTGGTCGTCAACCGCCTCGCCGGCGGCAGGCTGCTTGCGCCGGCTTCGGCCAAGGGGTGAGGACGTCCGGGCAAAACCGTAACTTCTGCCGCCGGCCGGCGAACGGGGTATGGACACGTTCAGGGAGATCGAGCATGCCGCAGACCGGGTCCGGTTGGTCAGCACCCGCGAAAAGGCCGGGTCGCACGTTCCTCGCCGGCCTGCGCCTCCTAGGCGCGGGACTTGCCTTGACGTTGATCCCTTCTGCCGCCGTTCCTTCTGCCGCTTTGGCTGCGTCGCGGCCGGTTGTGGTGGAGCTGTTCACCTCGCAGGGCTGTTCGTCGTGCCCGCCGGCCGACGCGCTCCTGACCCAGCTCGCCCGGCGCGGCGACGTGCTGCCGCTCGCCTTCCACGTCACTTACTGGAACTTGCTGGGCTGGCGCGACCCTTACTCCTTCGAGGGTGCCACGAAGCGTCAGGCCAACTATGCCGCGCATCTCGGCGGCGGCTCCTACACGCCGGAAATGGTCGTGGATGGACGCCGCGGCATGGTCGGCTCCGAACGCGGGGAGGTCGAGGCGGCGATCGGCAGCGCGCGCGGCGGGGCCGCCGGCAGCGTGCCCGTTCACCTCGACCATGCGAGCGGCGGCACCCTGGCGATCAACATCGGGGCCGGGCGCGGCGAGGGCCAGGTGATCCTGGTCGGCTTCGACCAGCGGCACCAGACGCCGATCGGGCGCGGCGAGAACGGCGGCCGCACGCTGACCGAGTCCAACATCGTGCGCTCCTTCCGCGTGGTCGGCCGCTACAGCGGCGCGCCCGTGCAGATCACCGAGCGCGGCGGCGCCGGGCAGGAGGCTGCCGTGATCGTGCAGGGCGCCGATGGCCGCATCCTGGGCGCGGCCCGCCTTTGAGGCGCGAGAGCACCGGACCCGAAGCTGGATCCGGTCCGATGCTCTAAGTCGCTGCGCCGCATCGGACTTGTCCGAAAACCGCTGCGCACTTTTCGGTCCGATGCTCAAGGCGTCCGCACGCCGGGCGGCCGTCGCCTCACAGGTGCGGGCCGGCGAGGTGCCATCTTTGGATCTCGGCCTGCGAAAGCACGTGCAATCGTTCCGAGGACACCCGCTCGGCACTGAAGATCAGGCCGGGATCGACGCCCATGCGGGACGCGTAGCGCGCCAGGATGGATCGCATCGCCGAATGTTCGGCCCGCAGTTCCGGCGAGGTCGCCTCGCTGATCTCGCCGGCCAACTCTTCCGTGGCGACCATGCGGTGGATGCCGACCTGGCTTTGCGGCGGAACGGCCCGCCGGCGCGCGCCCATCAGGGCGTAAACGCAGGCCGAGAAGCATTCGCCCGCCGAAGCGCCGTTGCGTCCCACGCGGGCCACCTCGGCGCTGACGCCCGTGGTCCGGAACAGCCGGCCGAGCTCCATCGAGTCGCGCACGTCGCCGCCGGGCGAGTCGAGGAACACCGTGACCCGCCGCGAGGTCGAGCTGGCGTCCTGCAACGAGCGCAGGAAGCCCTGCGGCGCGTCGCCTGAAATGCGGCCGACGGCAGCGATCCCCACCGTGCCGTCATCGAAGGTGAAGGCGTGGAAGTCCATCGCGCGCGACGCTGGCTCGGACGTGAGAAGGGCGAGAACGGCGCCCGCCAGGGCCGTTGCCCGGCCAAGCCCCGGCGGGCGCCGAAACTTGCGCCTTCGACAAGCTCTGACCAGCGGCAAAGCCGGTGCATCGTCCAAAGCGGTCATGGGTCACTCCCGATGCGATCGCCGGCTCGCTGCAAGGCCTGCCGGTCAAGTCTTGCAGGCATCTTTATCACCATCGGCTCGCCACCCTTGTCCCCTCCAAACGGAAGAGGCGGCCGCATCGCCCCGTGCGGGCCGCCTCGGGCGGGCATCGAAAGGCTGTCCACACCTTATCCCTCGCACAAGCCCGGGAGCGCATTGATGGGCGATCGCAAACGTGAGACGTCGCTTGGGCGGCAACAGCCGCGATTGGGATCCGAGGGAGGCTGGGCGTTGCGCGACTTCACCTTCATCCATGCTGCGGATATCCACCTCGACAGCTCGCTGTCCGGGCTCGCCCTGCGCGACGAGGAGTTCTCGGCCGTGATGCGCGATGCCACCCGGCGAGCCTTCGCCAACGTGGTCGATCTCGCGATCCGCGAAGAGGCCGACCTGCTGGTCATCGCCGGTGACCTGTACGACGGCACCTGGAAGGACCAGAGCACGGGCCAGTTCGCCGTGACGCAACTGGCTCGCCTGTCGCGCGCGGGCATCCGCACCTTCATCGTGTTCGGCAACCACGACGCCGAAAGCCGGGTGTCGCGGCACTTCGCGCCGCCGCAGGGCGTGCACCGCTTCGACAACAAGCGCTGCGAAACCGTGATCCTCGACGATCTGGGTGTGGCCGTGCACGGCCGCTCCTACCGGGACGCGGCGACCACTGAGGACATGGCGGCGAGCTACTGCCCGCCCGTGCCCGGCCGCTTCAACATCGCCATCCTGCACACCTCGCTCGACGGCCATCCCGGCCATGCCCGCTACGCCCCGTGCTCGATTGAACGGCTGCGCGCGACGCGGCACGATTATTGGGCGCTGGGACACGTCCACGAGCGCGGTGTGCGCAGCGAGCATCCCCACATCGTCTTTCCCGGCAACACGCAGGGCCGCCACGTCCGAGAAACCGGCGCCAAGGGCGCCACGGTCGTCCGCGTGCGCGATGGCGCGGTGTTGACCGTGCGTCACCATCCCTGCGACGAGGTGCGCTGGGCGCGCGCGACCCTTGATGCCGGCCGGGCGAGCGACATGGGCGAACTGCTCGCCGGTGTCGACGAGGCGTTGGCCGAGGCGGTGCGCGGCATCGCCGACCGGCCGACCGCCGCCCGCGTCACGGTCAAGGCCGGCGGCTCGCTGCACCGCAGGCTCGTCGCCGACCGCGACTGGTTCGATGGCGAGGTGCGGGCGCAGGCGTCCATCCGCTCCGACAGGTTGTGGATCGAGTCCGTGCGCATCGAGGCCGCCGCCGAGGCGGTCGCCAGCTCGGTGCTGCCCGAGATCGCGGAACTGCTGGCGGCGGCGGCCGGCGATCCCGATTGCGGTCGGGCGCTGCTCGACGCGGTGGCGCCCCTCCTCGACAGGCTGCCGTGCGAGGAGGGCGATGCCGACCTCACGCCGCTGCTCAGCGCCGCCCGCGCCGGCGATGCATCGGCGCTTCTCGCCGCCGCTTTGTCCAGCGTCGAGGCCCAGCTCGCCCTGGCGCAAGCGTAGGGTCGCGCGCCTTGCGCCTGCGCAGGCTCGAACTCGTCCGCTACGGCGGCTTCGCCGACCGGGCCCTCGTCTTCGGCGACGGCCGGCCGGACCTCCACCTCATCGTTGGCCCCAACGAGGCCGGCAAGTCGACGCTGCTGTCGGCCATCGCCGACCTGTTGTTCGGCTTTCCCGCGCAGAGCGCGCAGGATTGGCGCTACGATTACAAGGACCTTCGGCTGCGTGCGCTGCTGGAGCGGGATGGCGAGGTGCTCGACGTCGTCCGCCGCAAGGGCACCCGCAACACGCTGCTCGGCTCCGACGGCTCGGCCCTCAAGGACGACGCGCTCGCGCCCTTCGTCGGCGGGCACGACAGGGCGACGTTCGAGCGCATGTTCGGCCTCGACCATGCCAAGCTCCGCGCCGGCGGCCAAGCCATCCTCGAAGGGCGCGACGAGGCGGCGCGCGCGTTGTTCCAGGCCGGCTCGGGCCTGGGCGTGGTCGGCACGCAACTCAAGGCGCTCGATGCCAGGGCCGCCGCCTTGTTCAAGCCGAGCGCGTCCAACCCCACCGTCAACGCCCTTCTCAAGCAGCGCGGTGAACTGCTGAAGCGGGTGCGCGAGACGACGCTGGGCGAGGCGGAGCTGACCGCGATCCGTCAGCGCCAGTCCGACGCGGCCGCCCGGCGCGATGCCCTGATCGCCGAGGCGAAGGCATTGAGCGCCCGCGCCAATGCGGTGGAGCGCGTGCTGCGCACCAGGGCGCCGTTGGGCCGCCTTCTCGCCGCCCGCGACGAGCTGGAGCGGATCGGGCCGACGCCGCACCTGCCGGACACGGCGTCCAAGGCCCTCGCCGCCGCCCGCGCGGAGCGCGCAACGGCGCGCGAGCTTCTTGCCCGGCATCGCGAGGTCGCCGCCCGGGCCACGGCCATCGTCGCCGACATCGTGCTGCCGCAGCGCCTCCTTGCCGAGCGCGCCCGCATCGAGGCTTTGGACGAGCGTCGTCCGGCGGTCGAGAAGGGACAGTCCGATCTCGCCCGCCGCTTGGCCGAACTGGACGACGTCGAGGCGCGCTTCGCCGCCGCGCGCGAGGGCGCCGGCTTCGAGCGGGATGCGCCGTTGCCGGGCGAAGCCTGGCAGCGCCGCGCCGCCCGCCACCTCGAAGCGATGCGGACCCTCGATGCG
>CAXTMA010000238.1:0-6761 GCA_964245015.1 uncultured Beijerinckiaceae bacterium
GGCTTGCGGATCCCCGCGCTTCTCGACGCCGTCCAGGCGTGATGACAGCTCGGCGAACTTTTGCGAGATCGCGGGCGGAATACCGGGCGCGACCGGCTCGCTGCGCCGGCTGTAGATCAAGGCCGCGATACCGGCCGCGATCAGGCCACCCGCGAGACCCGCGACCAAGCCGAGCGCCGCCGGGCGGAACGAGCCGCTGGCGGGCGCTTCCTGGCGGGCCTCGCCGCCGAGCGGCGGATTGGCCGCATGGTCGGCCGCGTGAGGAGTCGCATGAGGGGCTGCATGGCCGAGACCGTCATCGGACCCTTCGGGCGTCACTTCGGCCAGCGTGGCGGCGCCGTGCGGGACGGACGTCGAAGCCGAGCCCGTCGAAGCCAAGTGCGTCGAAGCCAGGTCCGTCGAAGCGCCGGGCGCCGAGGCATCGTGAGCGCCTTCCGCATCGATCTCGCTTCCCGGCACGACGCGTTCGATGTCGTCCTCCGGCGCGCGCAGGGGGCCGCGATGGTCGCTGACCGTCCACTCGGATTGCGGCCTGTCGGAGGGAGAAGAGGATGCCGGTTGTGCCGCGCCCCCGGCCGGCTCTTTCCCGCTCTTGCCGTTCTCCTGCGTGCCGCCGCTCATGCCGCCTCTCCTTACCCGATCAGTTGTAGGGTCGTTCGGCGCAATTGCGAGACCCGCGCCGTCGGCAAACGTCCGGCGCGGGCAAGGCCGGTCGCGTCACCGGCGCCACCGCGGCGCGCCAGACGGGTACCGTCCGCGCAGCCTAACCCTTGCGGCCGGGCACTCGGCAAGCCGATTGCACTCTTCGTCCCGCGGAGCAAGCTCCCAGGCCGATCGACCAACCCGGATGTTCCATGACGCCGAATCCCATACCCGTTCACCCTTCCCTGCCGGCGGAACTGCTGCGAGGCTACCACGGCTTCCGGACGGGGCGGCTGAGCGCGGAGGCGCACCGATACCGCGACCTCGCCGAGAACGGGCAGCGTCCTCCGACGCTGCTGATCGGCTGCTGCGATTCGCGAGCGGCGCCCGAAACGATCTTCGATGCCGGTCCGGGCGAGATCTTCGTCGTGCGAAACATCGCCAACCTCGTGCCACCCTTCGATGCGCCGGCGGAAACCGCGGCGGCGATCGAATATGCGGTGATCGCCCTCAAGGTGGCGCACATCGTCATCATGGGTCACGCGGGGTGCGGCGGCATCCGCGCGTTCGCTCAAGGGCAGTCGAACGGATTCGAGCCCTTGAGCGAGAGTGACTTCATCGGCAAGTGGAAGGCGCTGATCGCACCGGCGGCCGAGCGCCTGGGCCCACCGGCCGGAAACTTCGAGCGGCACTGCGAACGGCTGGGCCACGCGTCCATCATCCAGGGTCTCGCCAATCTGCGCACCTACCCATTCGTCAGGACGCGCGAGGACGCCGGGGAACTCACCCTGCACGGGGCCTGTTTCGGCCTCGTCGACGGGCAGCTAGAAGCGCTGGACCAGGAGCGCAGCGTTTTCGTGCCGGTGATCCCGGCCTGAGAAATGCGGCGGCTTTTACTCTGTTGTCATACGATGCCGTTTCGGCATGGAACGGGCGGCCCTGTTTGGCATTCAGCCGTCAAATAACCCTGTGAGTGAACGAGGTGTAGATTTGGCAGACGACGCCGTCGAGCACTCGCTGCAAAGGCTGGGGCGCATCGAACGTGCGCTCGATGCCCAGAGGGTTTACATCCAACGGGTCCCCGATCCCGACAATCGGTATCGCGCGGAAACAAACCTGCTGACGTTGTTGGATCTGCGCGAAGCGACGCTTCAGTCCCATCGTGAATTATTGAAGATGCACGGCGCCAAGAACTGAAACGAGGCGCGGTCAACGGCGACCCGGAGAGGCAACAGGGCTGCGATACTTGGCGGCCGGCGCTACCGACGTCAGCGTACGAGTGAAGACGCCGGCAGCGCGATGCGAAACAGCGCGCCCTTCTCGTCCTGGTCAGGCCCAAGCTCGATCGTGCCCCCGTGCGCGCGAATGAGGTCGGCGACGATCGCGAGACCAAGGCCGGTGCCGCCCGGCCTCGACGAGTTCTGGAAAGCCGAAAAGATTTTCGCGCGAACGCCAACGGGAATACCGGGCCCGGTGTCGGAAACTTCGATTATCGTCGCACCCTCTTGCGTCCAGGCGCGCACGTCCACGACCGGCAACTGGCCGGGCGAAGCGCCGGCGCGCTCCAGCGCTTCGACGCCGTTGCGCAGCAGGTTGAGCATCACGCGAAACATCTGCTCGGCGTCGGCCATGATCTCCAGCGCGTCGGGAACCTCGTTGGCGACGCGAACGCTGCCGTGGCCGACCGGCGCGACGGTTTCCGCCGCCTCGGCGACGAGGGCGCGCAGCCGGAGCGGGCGGGGCTGCGGCGGCTCGTCGACGGCCCGCCCATAGGTCAGCGTCGCCTGGCAGAAGCGGATGGCCCGGTCCAGCGTCGCCACGAGCTTGGGGGCGAGGCGCTGGGCCAGCGGATCGGTAACGTTGGCGAGGCGGTCGGACAGGATCTGCGCCGAAGCCAGCATGTTGCGCATGTCGTGGTTGATCTTGGCCACCGCGAGGCCGAGGTTGGCGAGGTTCTTTTTCTGCACGAGTTCCAGCACCAGCGCTTCCTGCATCACGGCGAGCGCGCGCTCGGCCTGCCCGATCTCGTGGGCACGCCCGGAGGGGAGGATGATCCGCGTGCGATCGCCGGGGTCGGCGCCGAAATCCACGATGCTGGTCGTGAGCCGCCGCACGGGACGCAGGATCATGCGGTGCATGGCCAGCGCCGCCAGCGTCGCCACGATGGCCGAAACGATCAGCGAATAGGTCAGGATGCGTCGCACGAAGGCGTACATCGCGCTCTGCAGCGGCGCTTCGTCGAGCGTCACTTCGAGGGCGTCGCCCCCGGGCGGCGCCGGCGACAGGAAGGTGAGGATCCGGCCCGGCGGCGCGGCGAGGGCGTCGAGCGCCGACCACAGCAGGTTCGACCAAGAGGGCGTGCGCAGGTCGTAAACGGCGTCGATCTTCGCCGGCAGGTCGCGCGAGGCGAGGATCCGGCGCGTCCCGTTGGCGTCGAGCACGATGAGGCGCGCGCCCACGCTTTTCAGCAGATCGCGCGACAGGTCGGGCGAGATCGCGCCGGGCGGCAACTTTTGAAAGGTCAGGGCGGCGACATAGGCAGCGCTGAGATGCGCGCGCAGCCAGTTGAAGCGCATGTTGGTGACGGCCGGCATGAAGATCATGACTTCGGCCGCCATCACGAAGCCGGCGATGAGCATGATGAGGCGTCCGGCGAGACCGATGCGCGGAAGTCTTCGGCGTCGCCGTCCAGGAGATGCGGAGACAGCATCCTGAGTGACGAGATCGCGCATCGGCCGTTCGAACCTTGACGTCCAAGGAGGGGCGTGAGGATCCGGCGCGGTGCGTGCCAATCCAAAGCAATTCTCGTTAGCCTACAGGAACGGCCGCCGCCGGCATATCCTACGCCGGGTCGCAGTTCCTGTCGCGGATCGCCCGGCAGCTGGCTGCGTCAAGGCCGGGCGGGCGCCAACTCGGCCGGGCGCAAGGCTGGTCGGGTAAGGTCCCTTGTGAGCGAGGAAGGGCAAACTTTTAACGCTCGAACTTTACCTTCTGCGACGTGCCCGATCAGTCCGAGCGTGTTGCGTCCATGCGGTCTTCCCCCCGTCGCGTCGTGTCCGCGCGTCCAACCGGCCCCGCGCGCGAGATGAGCCTGAAGGACGCCGGCCTGTCCGGCGCGCGGGCGCTGACGCGTTTCCTGATGGCGCTCATCGAAAGCCTTGGCCAGCATGACCGGGCCGGCCATCGGCATGCCCCCAACTGGCCGCACGGCACGATGCGCACGGCTTTCGGCCCCACGCCGCTGGGCGGCGAGATCGAGCGGATGATGTCGGCTCCGCAGCCGCCGCGCCCACAGGGCCCGGCCGGCGGCCAGAGGCACGTCGGCCTGGAGGGCTTGCTGCGGCAGGCGGCGTCTCCCGCGGTTTCCTCGCCCCCTGCGGCACCGAGACCCGATGGTGCGCTCGATCGCCGGCAGGACGCCATGGCACGACCCGAGGTCGGGCCGGCCCCGGCGGCACGGACGCAGCCGCCCCAGCCGAAGCCGCTCCAGCCGGCGCGGGGGCGGACGGAACCAGGCCGGGACGAGGCGGCCGGCGGGCGAACGGGCCGGCACTGCAGGCCCAAGATGGCGTCCACGGTTGCTCCAACGGCGATGCCGGCGGCGACGCCGCCACCCGATCTCCACGACAGCCTGCCCGCCTGGCAGCGGCCCTTCATCGCCGCACCCGGCGTCCGCTACATGCGCACCCCCGACCACCTTCTGCAGCGAGCCCGCGGCAGCCACGGGCCCTTCCTTCCGATCGAGCCCGAACCGGCGCCGGAGCCCGCAGCCGGACCCGATCCTTCGACCAGTGACGTCGCGGTCGACTCTTTCGAACCGCCTTCTCCACCGGAGGAGGCATCCCACGCCATCACAACCCTCAACATCGACGAGGATCTCTTGAACATCGAGGACCAGGCTGCCTTCAGAACGCGTCTCGTCGCCCCGCGGCGCCTCAGCGTAACGAGCGGGATCGCGCTCGATCTTCCCCTGCCGGCCAATGATCTGGCCGCGGATCTGGCCGAGGATCTGGCCAGCACCGTCAGCGACCTCGTCGCCTCGCCCGGCCCGGGCGTCGCAATGGGAAGGGCGAGACAGCCCTTCGCCGTGACGCTGCGTGCCAAGCCCAAGCCGGGCGCCGTGCCGGCCGCCTTGCCGGCGCTGGACGAGACGGCGGTGTCGGCGGCGGCGGTGGCCGCGCGCGTCTCGCTGCAGGCCGAGCCGGCGCAAGTCATGCCTGAGGATGTCATGCCCGAAGACGTCATGCCGGAGGACGCCTCCACCGGGCAGGCCGCGCCGCGCCGGGCTGCGCCGACGATCGAGTGGCAGTATCCTTCGCCCGAACTCCTCGGCGAAACGCGCAAGATGGAAGGCAACGCGCTCACCGCCGAAATGCTGGAACAGAACGCCCGCCTGCTGGAAACCACGCTGGAAGACTTCGGTATCCGCGGCGAGATCATCCACGTGCGCGCCGGCCCGGTGGTGACGCTCTACGAGCTGGAGCCGGCGCCGGGGATGAAGTCGAGCCGGGTGATCGGGCTGGCCGACGACATCGCCCGCTCGATGTCGGCCCTGTCGGCCCGCGTCGCCGTGGTGCCGGGACGCAACGCCATCGGCATCGAGCTGCCCAACGAGCGCCGCGAAACCGTGTACTTCCGCGAAATGGTGGAGTGCGAGGCTTTCGCCGATTCCAAGCACAAGCTGGCGATCGCGCTGGGCAAGACGATCGGCGGCGAGCCGGTGATCGCCGAGCTCGCCAAGATGCCCCACCTGCTCGTGGCCGGCACCACCGGCTCGGGCAAGTCGGTGGCGATCAACACCATGATCCTCTCCCTGCTCTACCGCATGAAGCCCGACGAGTGCCGCCTCATCATGGTCGACCCCAAGATGCTGGAGCTGTCGGTGTACGACGGCATCCCGCACCTGCTCACGCCCGTGGTGACCGACCCCAAGAAGGCGGTGGTGGCGCTGAAGTGGGCGGTGCGCGAGATGGAGGACCGCTACAAGAAGATGGCCAAGCTCGGCGTGCGCAACATCGACGGCTTCAACGCCCGCGTGAGCGAGGCGCTGGCCAAGGGCGAGCCGCTGACCCGCACGGTGCAGACCGGCTTCGATGGCGACACCGGAGAGGCGGTCTACGAACACGAGGCGATGGAGCTGGCCCCGCTGCCCTTCATCGTGATCATCGTGGACGAGATGGCCGACCTGATGATGGTGGCGGGCAAGGACATCGAAGGCGCCATCCAGCGCCTCGCCCAGATGGCCCGCGCCGCCGGCATCCACCTCATCATGGCCACCCAGCGCCCGTCGGTGGACGTCATCACCGGCACCATCAAGGCCAACTTCCCCACCCGCATCTCCTTTCAGGTGACAAGCAAGATCGACAGCCGCACCATCCTGGGCGAGCAGGGCGCCGAACAGCTGCTGGGCCAGGGCGACATGCTGCACATGCAGGGCGGCGGTCGCATCTACCGCGTGCACGGGCCCTTCGTGTCCGACGAGGACGTCGAGCGCGTGGTCGCCCACCTCAAGGCCCAGGGACAGCCAGACTACCTCGACACCGTGACCGAAGACGTCGACGCGGATGCCGGCGAAGACGACGAGGACGCGCCGGAGACGGCGGTGTTCGACAAAACGGCGATGGCCGCCGGACCGGAGGACGACAACAGCCTCTACGAGCAGGCGGTGAAGGTCGTGCTGCGCGACAAGAAAAGCTCGGTGTCCTACGTCCAGCGCCGGCTGGCGGTCGGGTACAACAAGGCCGCCTCGCTGATCGAACGGATGGAAAGGGAAGGCGTGCTCGGCCCGGCCAACCACACCGGCAAGCGCGAAATCCTCGCCCACGGCCGCGGCCGCGTCATTTCCGGCGTGCCGGCTGTCGCCGGCGAAGAATAGACCGGACGCACCCGCCCTTGGCCGGGCGGGGGCGGGCCGACATGCGGCAAAGCCATGGGCATGGGCACGGCACGGGCGCGGCTCAGCTGCGGCCCGGCCCGCTGGCGAAGAGGTAGGCATCGAGCAGCAGGCACGCGGCCGTGGGCACGCTGGCCAGCACCAGCGCCGCGCGCGGGTGCCGCGACGCGAGGCGCTCGACGGCGGCAAGGCTCAGGGCGAACATCACGGCGAGCCCGGCCCAGCC
>CAXTMA010000239.1:0-6738 GCA_964245015.1 uncultured Beijerinckiaceae bacterium
CGGCGGTCGTCACGGGATCGACCAGCGGCATCGGGCTCGGCATCGCCCGCGCCTTGGCCGGAGAGGGCGCTGCGATCGTGCTCAACGGCTTCGGCGCGCCCGACGCGATCGAGGCCGAGCGGGCGAAGATCGAGCGCGAGTTCGACGTCGCCTGCCACTACTGCCCGGCCGACATGACGAAACCTGTCGAGATCGCCGCGATGATCGCCGAGGCGGAGGAGAAGTTCGGCTCGGTCGACGTGCTCGTCAACAACGCCGGCATCCAGTTCGTGTCGCCGGTGGAGGACTTCCCGGTCGAGAAGTGGGACGCGATCCTCGCCATCAACCTTTCGTCCGCCTTCCACACCACGCGGGCGGCCGTGCCGGGCATGAAGGCGCGCGGCTGGGGGCGCATCATCAACCTCGCCTCGGCGCACGCGCTGGTGGCCTCGCCCTTCAAGGCGGCCTACGTGGCGGCCAAGCACGGCCTCGCCGGCTTCACCAAGACGGTCGCGCTCGAACTCGCCACCCACGCCATCACCTGCAACGCCATCTGCCCCGGCTACGTCTGGACGCCGCTCGTGGAGGCGCAGATCCCCGACACCATGGCGGCGCGCGGGATGACGCGGGAGCGGGTCATCGACGAGGTGCTGCTGAAGGCGCAGCCGACCAAGCAGTTCGTCACGGTCGAGGAGGTGGCGTCCTTGGCCCTGTATCTCGCCTCCGATGCGGCCAAGGGCATGACGGGTTCGATCGTTTCGCTCGACGGCGGCTGGACGGCGGCTTAGAGCATCGGACCGAAAAGCGCGCAGCGGTTTTCGCATAAATCCGATGCGGCACATCAGGTTGGAGCATCGGACCGGACCCGGTTCAGGGTCCGATGCTCTAAGCAGGTTCGCGTTGGCAGGCCAACGCTTCACCTGCTTAGCCCTTTGCCATGCCGCAGGTTTGGATCGCAAAACCGCGGGGCACTTTTGCGAAACCTGCTTAGGTCCGCCGGCGACCGCGAAGCCAGGCCGCGGCGGCCACCGCGGCCGTGCTCGCCGCGCTGGCGGCGAGTTGGATGCGCTGACCCGGCAGCACCGCCATCGCCGCGAAGATCAGGACAATGCCGGCGACCGTCGCGTAGCTCAGCCAGGGGAAGAGCGGCACCGGCAGGACCGTCTCGCCGCCCTCGGCCTCGCGCTGCCGCCGGTCGCGGATCTCGGCCTGCGCGACCAGCAGGTAGACGACGAGGATCACCGCGCCCGACGTGTCGAGGAGAAAGGCGAAGACCTTGTCGGGCGACACCACCGAGGCGAGCGCGGCGGCGAACCCCGCGCCCGAACCGATCAGGATGGCGCGCACCGGCACGCCGTTGGCGCCGGTCGCGACCAGCCAGCCCGGCGCGTCGCCGGCCTCGGCCAGCTCGCGCAGGATGCGCGAGGTGACGTAAAGGCCGGAGTTCAGGCAGGACAGCACGGCGGTCAGGATCACCGCGCTCATCAGCGTCGCCGCACCGGGCACGCCGACGGCATCGAGCGCGGCCAGGAACGGCGAGTGCCCGGCCTGCAGCGACGTCCACGGCACGGTGGCGAGGATGAGCCCGACCGACAGGAGATAGAAGGCGGCGATGCGCAGCGCCACCGTGCGCGCCGCCGCCGCCACGTTGCCGGCGGGGTCGTCCGACTCGGCCGCCGCGATGGAGGCGATCTCCGAACCGGTCAGCGAGAAGATCACGGTCGGCACGGCGCCGGCAATCGCGAGCCAGCCCTTGGGAGCGAGCCCGTCCGGCGCCAGATCCCGCGCCGAGGCGGCCGCGAAGCCGAGATGGATCAAGCCGAGATGGCCGGCGGCCGCCGCGATGAAGCCGACGATGGCCGCGACCTTGAGGGCCGAGAACCAGAACTCGAATTCGCCGTAGGCCTTCACCGAAAGCAGGTTGGTCGCGGTGAGCAGGATGATCAGCACGAGGCCGATGAGCCAGACGGGTGCCGCGATCCAGCCGGCCAGCAGCACCGCGCCGGCGATGGTTTCCGCCCCCACGGCGATGACCCAAAAATACCAGTAAAGCCAGCCCGACACGAAGCTCCAGCGGTCCCCCAGCGCGTGGCGGACATAGGCGTTGAACGAGCCGAGGCCGGGGCGCGCCACCGCCATTTCGCCCAGCATGCGCATCACCCCGAACACCAGCGCGCCGGCGAAGGCGTAGCTGCCCAGCACCGCCGGGCCGGCCTGCGCGATGGCCGCGCCGCTGCCCACGAAGAGGCCGGCCCCGATCACGCCGCCAAGGGCGATCATGGCGACGTGCCGGCCCTTCAAGTCCTGGCCAAGGGCCGCGCCGCTGGTCGTTGCCTCGCTCATGCGTCGATCTCCCCCCTTCGCCTGAGCTCGGGCGTTGCCTTATGCTGCGCCGCATTCACGGGATTCGCCAGCCCGCGGCGTGCGGCCGGCCGCCACCCATCCAGCCGACAGGACATCCATGCCCCATACCGTCGCCGTCGCCGTGCTGTGCATCGCCGGGGCGGGGGTGGCGGCGCAATGGGTCGCGTGGCGGCTGAAGCTGCCGGCCATCGTGCTGCTGTTCGCCGTCGGCCTCGTTGTCGGGCCGGGACTGCAGATCCTGCGTCCGGCGGCCGATTTCGGGCCGGCGCTGCATTCCATCGTCGGCCTCGCGGTGGCCATCGTGGTGTTCGAGGGCGGCTTGGCGCTCGACCTTCGCGAACTGCGCGGGGCCGGCGGGGGCGTCCTGCGCCTGACCATGGTGGCGTTGCCGATCTCCTTCGGGCTCGGCTCGCTGGCCGCTTACGCCGTCGGCGGCCTGCCCTGGCGGGCGGCGCTGCTCTACGGGGCGATCACGGTGGTGACGGGACCCACCGTGATCCTGCCGCTGGTGCGCAACAACAAGCTGGAGCGCCGCGCCGCCTCGTTCTTGAAATGGGAAGCCATCGTCAACGATCCCGTCGGGGCGGTGCTGGCCACGTTGGTGCTCGCGGTCTCCCTCGCCGGCCACGAGCAGGGGCCGAGTGGCCTCGCGCTGCAGGTTCTGGGCGGCCTTGCCGGCGCGGTGGTCCTCGGAGTCGCAGCCGCCTGGCTGGTGCGATGGATGGTGTCGCGCGATCAGGTTTCGGAAACGCTGAAGACCCCGGTCATCCTGGCCCTGGCGATGAGCGTCTACGCGGTCGCCAATCTGGTGATCGAGGGCGCCGGCCTCGCGGCGGCGACGATCTTCGGCCTCGCGCTGGCCAACCTGCACATCCCCGGCGTATCCGAGCTGACCCGCTTCAAGGAAGCGCTGGTCGTGCTGATCGTGTCGGCCCTGTTCGTGACGCTCACGGCGAGCCTCGACCGCGACGTGTTCGCGAAGCTGTCCTGGCCGCTCGGCCTGCTCACCGGCGCGATGATCTTCCTGGTGCGCCCGGCCGCCATCGCGCTGGCGACGTGGCGCGGCGACCTGACGTGGCAGGAGCGCGTGCTGGCCGGCTGGATGGCGCCGCGCGGCATCGTCGCCGCCGCCGTGGCCGGCATCGCCGGGGCCGAGCTGAGCAATGCCGGCGACAGCAGCGGCGCGCTGGTGATGCCGGCGGTGTTCGCCCTGATCGCGGCGACGGTGGTGCTGCACGGCTTCTCGCTGGCGCCGCTGGCGCGCGCGCTGGGCCTGACGCTGGGCGATACGCCGGGGCTGGCGATCGTGGGCGCCACCGCCTGGACGACCGAACTGGCGCAGGTGCTGGCCGCAGCCGGCACGCCGGTGCTGCTCATCGACAGCTTCCCCGGTGCCCTCGACGGGGCGCGGCAGCGCCGCATCCCGACGCTGCAGGCCGAGATCCTGTCGGAGCACGCCGAGGAGGAGCTGACCGGGCAACGCATCGACTACCTGCTCGCCGCCACCGCCGACGACGTTTACAACAGCCTCGTGTGCGCCAAGCTTGCCCCCGAACTCGGCCGCGCGCGGGTCTTCCAGACGATTCCCAACGGCGACGACCACACCCTTTGGCTGAGCCTGGGACGGGAATGGCGGGGTCAGCCGTTGGGCGCGCCGCCTCTCAGCTTCGCCGACCTGCGCAGCCACGCTCGGGAGGGCTGGCGTTTCGCGCTGCGGGATGGACCGATCGACGTGGACGGCGACGGCGAGGCGGAGGTGGTGCCGGCGGCGCGGCCCGGCGACATCCAGCTCCTGTGCCTGCGCAAGAACGGCGACCTCACCTTCGCCACCAGCGAGGGCCTGGACCTTGCGCCCGCGGCCGGCGACAGGCTCGTCGTGCTGGCCGAGCCGGAACAGGCCGCGGCCCGGCGCTCACCTGCCGGCATCGAGCGGGTCGACTGAAACGACTTCAGTCGACAGACATCCGACCGCGAGGTCGCCCCCGTGGGCGCAGGCTGCGACAGCAATCGTTGACGCCGGCAGAACCGACACCAAATCTTAACAAGGCCAGCAACAGGTTTGGATCTCGCTGATGTTAGGCAAGACTTCTCAACAGCCCACCCCGGCGCTCGACGAGGACGCGGAGCGGCGGAGCATCAGGGAGCGGCGGGAAAGCATAGGCAGGCTCGCGCCCGGGTCCGCCGAGCGCATCGCCGCCGAGCGCGTTCTCGCGTTGGCGCTGAACAGCCTGTCGATGGCGGACACGGCCCGTTCCCTTGAGAAATCCGGGGGAAGCGAGGATGGCCGGCAATCCCCCAAGCCGGACGTGCTGGACGCGATCAGGTCCCTGATGATGGCGCCGGTGTCGGGCCATCGCACCCGGCGCAAGCCCTGAACGGCCTGCCGGGACGACCCCTCCGGCTCAAGCTCAGCGCTTGCGCATGTCGGCGCGCACCGCATCCACCGTCGCGCCGAGCAGCACGAAGAGGGCCGAAATCCAGAACCACAGCAGCAGCACGATCACCGCGCCCAGCGAGCCGTAGGTCGTGTCGTAGCTGCCGAAGCGCGTGACGTAGAGCGAGAAGGCTCCCGAGCCGATGATCCAGAGGCCGGCGGCGAGCAAGGTGCCGACGCTGAAGAAACGCCATCGCGGCCGTTCCAGGCTGGGGCCGACGCTGTAGACCACATCCAGCGCGATGACGATGCAGGTGCCCAGGATCGGCCAGCGCGAATAGGCGAGGACGGAGCGCAGCCCCTCGTCGATGGGCAGGGTCGCGAGCACGATGGGGATCACTGCCACAACCGTCAGCGCGACCACGGCGAACACGATGGCGCCGAAGGTCAGGCCGATCGAGATGGCGTATTGCCGGACGATGGAGCGTCGCTCCGGTCGCTCCAGGGCGACGTTGAGGCCGGACATCAGGGACGAGGTCCCCGCGCGGGCCGCCCAGACAGCCACGCTCAGGCTGATGAGCAATCCAGTGTTGAGGCTGGCGTTGGGCTTGCTGAGAAGCGCGATCAGGGCGTCGTTGAGAAGCTTGGCCGTCTCGCCGGGCAGCAGAACGGTGAGCTGCTGCACCTGCGCCTGCACGACGTGGGTATCGCCGAACAGGCCGTAGATCGAGACCAGCGCGCCCAACGCGGGGAAGACCGAGAACATGGCGTAGAAGGCGACGCCGGCGGCGACCAGGGTGAGATTGTCGCGGCCCATGCGGTCGACCACGCGGTTGACCAGCGTCCAGCCGCGGCGGGCCTGCCGGCTGTCGCGCATCCAGTCCGGTGCGATCTCGGGCAGCGGATCGGTGTCCTCGCCCGACGTGTTCGACAGCACGGCGACCGCTCGCTGCTGCGCGGCGCTGGTGGAGGCGGCCACCGCGACGCCGAGCACGATGAGGTACCACGGCAGCACGGTCGGCCGGGCCGCAGGAATCCGCCGCCGGCGCGCGAAGAAGCGGCGGAACCCGCGCTTCACGCGCCCCCGGGCGCGTCCTGGTACGGTCGCCTCGACCATGCGTTCGTCTCCCCGCTCGAAACCCAGAACAAAGGTCTTCCCTGCGCGTTCCAAGATAAGGGTTGGCTCGCTCTTCGGCAGCGCGGCCCCAAGCCGGTGCGCGACCGCCATCGCTGCGGTGTGCCGCCGCCTGGGAAGGAGCCGCCATGCGTCCACCGTTCCGCTCGCGCGATCCCGGCCTGAGCATTCGGGCGTTCCGTGACCCGATCTGGGTGGTTTGTCCGCGCTGCCAGGGTCCGGCACGTTCGTTTCGGGACGAAGCCGGGGATCGATTTCGACTGGTGTGCCGGCGGTGCCCTCGCATGGCCGAACTGCAACTGCGGGCATCGCCCGAAGGGGTCGGCGAAGACGGCGATGGTCGGTTCGGCCTGCCGCTCTATCTGACGGCCCCCGTACGGGGACATCGGCTATGGGTTTACAACCCCGTGCATCTCGAAGCCCTCGCCGGCTGGCTCGGCGCATCGTTGCGCGAGCGTTCGACGAGCGCGACCTGCCGCAACAGGACGGTGATGTCGCGGCTGCCGCGCTGGATGTCGTGCGCCGCGGCTAGACCGGATGTCATGAAGGCGCTTTCGGATCTGCGCAGCCGCGCCTTGCGCGAGGGCTTGCTGTGACGCCGGGTCGCCACCGTCCGCCGTCGCGGCCCGATCGCGCCGCCGAGGCCGCGTTGACAGGATTTTAGCCGGGCGATACCCCTCGCCGTTCATTCCTCGCGATCGAGCACCCCGGAGCCGCCCATGTCCGTCCTGCCTTTCGACAAGCGCGAGGGCGTGATCTGGATGAACGGCGCCATGGTGCCGTGGGGCGACGCCAAGCTGCACGTTCTGTCGCACGGGCTGCATTATGCCTCCTCGGTGTTCGAGGGCGAGCGGGCCTACGACGGCGTCATCTTCAAGTCGCGCGA
>CAXTMA010000240.1:0-6729 GCA_964245015.1 uncultured Beijerinckiaceae bacterium
CCGTAGGCGTAGCCCGATGCGCCGAGGAAGGTGAAGGTCGTGTAGATCTCGCCGGCCATCAGCAGGAAGACCAGGATCGCGCCGAAGCTGCGCCCGCCGACGCTCCAGCTCTCGAGTCCGCCGCCCTGATGGATGCCCCTGCGGCCACCGAGCACGGCGATGACCAGCGCGCCGAGCATCGTGAGCGCGATCAGAAGCGTCGCGACGTTCATGCCCGGTTCCGCCCGTCGAGCCGGTAGATCACGAACAAGGTCGCGGCGGAGAACAGCGTGCAGGCCGTTGCCCAGGCGAGCGGCAGTGGAAGCCCCAGCACGAAGGGCTCGACGCGGTTCATGAACGGCATGCCGACGAGAAGGACGATCCAGGGCACCAGGCCCAGCGCCTTCAACATCATGGGTTCACTCCATCCATTCGCTGTCGCGTGCGGCCCTCCGGCGTGGCAAAAGCAGGGCCAGCGACCCGACCGGCCGCACATCCCGATCTCTTTCGGCCGCGCCTCGCGGCCAGGCAGGCCGACGTTCATGCGCTACGAGACTCTGGCGCGTGTGCACGAGATCACCGCGGGCGGGAACCGAGGATGCCGACGAGCGCGCACGGGCGCTGCTGGTCGGGGCGCCCGGAGCGGGTCGCCGATTGCCCGGCTCGACGACGACCTCGGCGTCACGACCTTCCTGCGGCTTCGATCCGCGGGAGGACGCGCTGGACTACGGGCGCGCGCCGATCCCGCTGGTCGGCGAGGGCGTCGCCGATCGCATCGTCGCGGCAACGTGAATGGTCAGATCCTGGCCGCGCAGGCCGGATGCGGCGGTCGCAGCCGCGCGCCCTCGCCGAACAGCTTCCCGCGCAGCGTTCCCGGCCGGTAATCCGCTTTGTAGCGGCCGCGCCGCTGCAGCTCGGGCACGAGGTGGTCGACGATGTCGGCGAAGGTGCCGGGCATCAGCGCATAGGCGAGATTGAAGCCGTCAACGTCCGTATCGGCGATCCAGCGCTCCATGGTGTCGGCGACCTGGGCCGGCGTGCCGCAGGCGATCGGCCCGATGCCGCCCAGCGCGACGTGCCGGCCGACCTCGCGCACCGTCCAGGTACGATCGGGGTCGGCGCGGGTGATGTTGTCCATCGCGGTGCGACCGGCGTCGTTCTCGACGTGGCGGACCTCGTCGTCGGGTGAAAAGGCCGCGAAGTCGACGCCCGTCCAGCCCGACATCAGCACCAGTCCGCCCTCCGGGCTTGCCAGTTCGCGATAAGCCGCGAGCCGGGCCTGCGCCTCGCACTCGGTCGAGCCCAGCACCACCGTCATCAGCGAGAAGACCTTGAGGTCGTCGCGTCCGCGCCGATGGGCTTGGGCGGCTCGGCGGATCGCCGCGACGCGCGGCGCGATCACCCCCGCCGACGGGCCGGACACGAAGACGCACTCGGCATGCCGGGCGGCGAAGTCGCGGCCCTTCGTCGAACTGCCGGCCTGGAACAGCACGGGCGTGCGCTGCGGCGAGGGCTCGGCGAGGTGGATCGCGTCGACGCGGTAGTGCGCGCCTTCGTGCACGACCCGGCGGACCTTGGCGGGGTCGGCGTAGATCCCGGCGGCGCGGTCGCGACGCACGGCATCGTCGGCCCAGCTGCCTTCCCACAGCTTGTAGACGACGTCCATGAACTCGTCGGCGCGGTCGTAACGGTCGTCGTGCGCCCCGAGCCGCTCGCCCACGCCGCGCGCGGCGCTATCGAGATAGCCGGTCACGACGTTCCAGCCGATGCGCCCGCCCGTGAGGTGGTCGAGCGTCGACAGGCGGCGGGCGAAGACGTAGGGCGGCTCGTAGCTCAGGTTGGCCGTGACGCCGAACCCGAGGTGCTCGGTCGCCAGCGCCATCGCCGGCACCAGCATCATCGGATCGTTCACCGGCACCTGCACCCCGCCGCGCAGCGCCGCTTCGGGCGAGGCGCCGTAGACGTCGTAGGCGCCGAGCACGTCGGCGATGAACATGGCGTCGAAGAGCCCGCGCTCCAGCAGGCCGGCGAGGTCGGCCCAATGCTTCAGCGTGGTGTAGTCGCTCGAGCGGTCGTCGGGGTGACGCCACAGGCCCGGCGACTGGTGCGCCACGCAGTTCATCACGAAGGCGTTGAACAGGATCTCGCGAACCATGCCTACAGCGTGCCCGTCGAGGGCGGCGCCTTGCCGTTCAGCCAGAAGTCGCCGACGTAGTGGTACTTCCAGCGCACGGGATCGTGCAGCGTGTGGGTGCGGCCGTTGCGCCAGTAGATGTCGAGGTTGAGGTGGGCGAGCACGGCCCGGGTGCCGGTCAGCTCGAACATCCTGTTGCCGAGCAGCAAGGCGATGTCGTTGCCGGCGATCTTGGCCTCGGCGACGGCGATGGAGGCGGCGACGACGTTCTCCTCCGTCGGCTCGGCGCCGGCGCGGTCGACGAAGGCGCCGGCCCGCTCCAGCATGGCGTCGGCGGCGGACATGCGCACCTTGAGGTCGCCCACGGCGGCGATCATGTGCGGATCGTCCGTCACCTTGGCGATGCCGCTGGCGCCGTAGGGCCGCGCGGACCTGCGCAGGTGGTCGAGCCCGACGGTGAAGGCGCCGCGCGCGATGCCGACGTCGATGGCGGCATGGATGATCTGGGCGAACGAGCCCATCCGGGTGCGGCGCTCGAAGGCATTCTCGTGGTCGAACACCCTGTCGTCCGGCACGAGGATGTCGTCGAAGATCGTGGTTCCGCTGCCGGTGGTGCTCTGTCCGAAGCCGGACCAGTCGTCGATCAGCGTCAGCCCCGGCGTGGCGTCGCGCGGGAGGAAGCAGATGTGCCGACGCCGGGTATCGGGCGTCACCGCTACGCAGGCGACCCAGTGCGCGAACAGGGCGCCGGTGCAGTAGAACTTGCGGCCGTCGAGGCGCCAGTCTCCGCGCCCCTCATCCTCCCGGCGGACATAGGTCTTGTAATCGGCGGCGTGCTTGCCGCCGACCTCGCTGAGGGCGTTGCCGAGCCGTTCGCCGTCGAGCACGCGCGCGAAAAAGAAGCGCCGCATCTCTTCGGGCGCGTCGAGGCGCAGGGCTTCCACCATGTAGAAGTGGCTTTGCGGGATCTGGCCGAGGCTGCCGTCCGCGGCGGAAATGATCGCGATCACCTCGGCAAGCGTCGCCGCCGAGATTTCGGCGCCGCCGTAGGTCCTCGGCACCGTTGCCGCGAGGAGGCCGGAGTCGGAATAGGCCTCCATCTCGGCCCAGGGCAGGCGTCGCTCGCGATCACGCTCGAAGGCGCCGGCGGCGAACTGGGCGGCGAGGCGGTGGGCCGCCGCGATGGCTTCGGCATCGTCGCGCAGCCGCGTGGCCGGACGGGTGCGCGGCGGCAGCGGCGGCACGGGCCGGGCCGGCGGCGGAGACGGAAAGGGCTGGTCCACGCGCTGGTTCATTCCGGCCTCTTCACAGCCAGGAGTGGCGCGGCGGCTTGCGGCCGTTGACGACGTAGTCGCCGATCGCGAAGAGCTTCCAACGCACGGGGTCGTGCACCGTGTGCACGCGGGCGTCGCGCCAGTGCCTGTCGAGGTTGAGCGCCGACAGGCAGGCGCGCGTGCCCGCCAGTTCGAACAGCTTGCTGCCGGCCTCCACCGCGATCTCCGTGCTCAGCACCTTGGCCTCGGCGACCGCGATGGAGGCGGCCGCCGCCGTGTCGGCGTTCTCGTCGGCGAGGCCGGCGTCGATCGCCCGGCCGGCCTTGGCGAGCAGCGCTTCCGCCATGTGGAGCTTGAGGTGCAGGGCGGCGACCTCGCGCAGGATGAAGGGATCATCGGAGGCCCTCTCCAGGCCGCTGTCGGCCCAGGGCCTGGCGTGCTCGCGGACGAACGCCAGGGTTTCGGCGATCGCGCGGCTGGCGATGCCGGCGTCAATGGCGGCGTGGATGATCTGCGCCATGGCGCCGTGGACGCTGGGCGCGTCGAAGGCGAGGTGGGAGGGCACGATGCGCTCGCTGCCGACCCGGACGCGGTCGAGCACCACCGTGCCGCTCGCGGTGGTGCGCTGGCCGATGCCGGACCAGTCGTCGATGACCTCAAGCCCGGGCGCGTCGCGGTCGAGGAAGGCGAGGACGTGGCGACCCGCCTCGTCGATGGCGTGCACCGGCACGAGATGGGCGAAGAGTGCGCCCGTCGCGTAGAACTTGCGGCCGGTGAGGACGAAGCCCTCGCTGTCGCGCCCGATCCGCGTCGCCATGTCGAGCACCGTGCGGCCGCCGCGCTCGGCCAGCGCATTGCCGAAGCGGATGCCGCGCAGCGCCTCACCGAAAAGGAAGCGCTTCCGGTCCTCGTCGGGGTCGAAGCGAACGATGTCGAGGAGGCTGATGTGGTTCTGCGCGATCTGGGCGATCGAGGCGTCGCCGGACGCAATAATCGCGAAAACGCGGGCGACCGTCGCGTAGGACACACCGGGGCCGCCGTAGGCCGGCGGCACGTTCATCGACCAGAGGCCACTTTGCGAGAAGGCGTCGAGCTCGGCCCAGGGCAGTCGCCGCTCCCTGTCACGCTCCGACGCTTCCTCGCCGAAGCCGGCGGCGAGCCGCTCCGCGACCGCGATCGCCTCGACATCATCACGCAGCACGTGGGCGGGGCTGCGGGGCGGATCCGCTCGCTTGCTCAAGGATGGGCCTCCATCGGCGGCGTCCGGCTCGACCAGTGCGAAAGCCGCGCCTCGCGCCTGACCGGCGATCGGGTCCGCCCGGCGTCGAGCAGGAAGCGGAGCCGGCGCTTCAGCATCGCGCTAGCAACGCCGTCGCGTGCCCGCGGCTTGGCGGTTGGAAGTTCGACGAGGCCGGCGAGCGTGCCCGGATCGGGCCGGAGAACGGCGATGCGGTCGCCGAGGACCAGCGCCTCGTCGACATCGTGGGTGACCATGACGACCGTCGGCGCGCTCGCCGCGCAAAGGTCGAGGAGATGGTCCTGCAGCCCTTCCCGCGTCATCGCATCGAGCGCGGAGAACGGCTCGTCGAGCAGCAGCACCTTGGGCCGGGTGACCAGGGCGCGGGCCAGCGCCACCCTCTGCTGCTGCCCGCCGCTCAGCTCGCGCGGCAGCTTGCGGCGCTGGGCGAAGAGGCCGACGCGATCGAGGATCGACGCGACCTCGCTCTCGCGCCTCTTGCGCGGCAAGGCGCGCAGGCCGAAGCCGACGTTCTCCGCGACGTTAAGCCAGGGCAGCAGCCGCGGCTCCTGGAAGACGAGGCTGATCGCGGGATGAGGGCCGCGCAACGGTTCGCCGTCGAGCGCGACCGACCCTCCGCTCGGCAGTTCGAGGCCGGCGAGGATGCGCAGCAGGCTCGTCTTGCCGCAGCCCGAGGCGCCGAGCAGGAGGGTGATCCCGCCGTCGGCGACGTTCAGCGAGATGTTGGCCAGGGCGCGCGTGCCATCGGGGTAGGTCTTGGACAGGCGGTCGATGGTGAGCATCAGAACGGCCTCCGGTCGACGTCCTGCCACGCGATCAGCGGTCGCGTGGCGAGCACAAGGGCGAGGTCGCAGGCCTGTCCGACCAGGGCGAAGGCGATCAGCGCGACGAGGATCTCGTCCGGCTTGCCGAGTTGCTGGCCATCGACGAGGAGGTAGCCGAGACCCTCCGAAGCACCCATGATCTCGGCCGCGACCACGAACATGAAGCCGAGCCCGAGCCCGGTCCGCAGCGCCGTGACCCAGGCCGGCAGCACGGCCGGCAGCAGGATGCGGCGGGTCAGCGCCAGCGACGACAGGCGGAAGGTGCGCCCGACCTCCACCAGCTTGCGGTCGACGGAGGAGATCGCGCCGAGCACGCCGAGGTAGACGGGGAAGAACACGCCCAGCGCGATCAGCGTCACCTTGGACGCCTCGAAGATGCCGAACCACAGGATGAACAGCGGCACCCAGGCGATCGACGGGATCGCCCGCAGCGCCTGGATCGTCGGATCGATGGCTTGACGCGCACCCGCGCGGACGCCGCAGAACGCCCCGAGCAGCGTGCCCAGCGTGGTCCCGATCGCGAAGCCGAGCCCGACGCGGGCCAGCGTGGCGACGACATGGCGGACGAGTTCGCCGCCTTGCGCAAGGCCGCAGGCCGTCTGCCAGATGCGGCTCGGCGGCGGCATCAGGCGGCCGGCGACGAAGCCGGTGCGGACGGCCGCTTCCCACGCGACCAGCGCGATGGCAGGCAGGAGCAGGCCGCGAACGAGCCCGTCGAGTGCGCGGCGCCGGTGCCATGCCCAACGCAGGGGAGCGTCGAACCGGACCGCCTGCAGGCACAGGCGATGTGCGTGCGGTTTCTGATGGCCGACCCGCTCGATCAGCGCCTGGTCGACCATCACCGCACCGACGCGGAATGGAAGCGGCCGTCGATGAGAGCGTCGAGTGCACCCTTGACATCGACGGAGGCGGCGATCACCCCGACCTTCTGCAGGGCCACGCCGGCGGCGAGGATGGCGCCGCGCTGGGCATCGCCGATCGTGCTCCGCGTCAGGTCGGTGCGCTCGTCGATCTGCCGGTCGATGACGGCCGGCGGCAGGCCGGTCGCCTTGACGATCAGCGCCTTGAACTCGCGGGGATGCGCCTGCGCCCACAGCCGCGCCGCCTCGTAGGCGTCGAGCACGATGCGCACGACGTCCGGGTGCTCGCCGGCGAAGGCCTCGCGCACGTCGAGCACGCCGAAGGTGTTGGCGCCCTTGTCGCGATAGAACAGCACGTCGCCGTTCTCGATCTCGGCCGCCGCCATCATCGGGTCGAGGC
>CAXTMA010000241.1:0-6720 GCA_964245015.1 uncultured Beijerinckiaceae bacterium
GTTGTTGTTCGATCCGCGCAGGACGCTGATCGCCCTGTTCACCTTTCTGTTCGGCTTGGCCCTGCTGATCCACTTCATCCTCCTGTCGACCGATCGCTTCAACTGGCTTGAAGGGTCGCACGCCAAGGAAGCGGCTGCCGCCAGCCAGCTGTCGCCGGTGCCCCCCTCCACCAAGTGAGGCCCCGACGGCAAGCCGGCTCAGGATCCGCGATCTGAGCCGCCCCGACGCAGAGACGCCAGCGTCCCTGCGTCGGGCGATCGCGAGCCGCGGTTGGTGGACGCCGCCGGGGCAAGCGCGTAAGCCACGGCCGTGTCGAACAGAACCCGATCGCAAAGCGCCGCGCCCGCTGTCGCACCCGAGGGGTCCAGCCACTCGCCAGACGGCGTCGAGGCCCGTCCCCGCTTCTCCCTCGTGCTGCGCGAGCGCACGCACGACCTGCACCGCGAGGCCGAGCGCGGCGGCTTCATCGCCCTGCTGATCCGCGGTCGCGCGACCCGCGAGGGCTACGCGCTGTTCCTGCGCAATCTCGTTCCCGTCTACGACGCCATGGAAGCGGCGTTGGAAGCGGCGTTGGAAGCGACTTCGGATGCGGTGCTCGACCGGGGCGCCGAGGCATCCGTCCGCGCCTTCGCCGATCGCGGCCTGCGGCGCGGCGGAGCCCTGCGCGCCGACCTCGCCGCCCTCGCCGGCCCCGACTGGGCGACGCGCCACCCTGTGCTCCCCGCTGCGGCAAGCTACGCCGGCAGCGTGGCGCGGGCCGGCCGCGATCTCCGCCTCATCGCCCATGCCTACGTGCGCTACCTCGGCGACCTCAGCGGCGGCCAGATCCTGAAACCGATTCTCGCGCGCTCGCTCGGGCTCGGCGAAGCGGCTCTCGCCTTCTACGACTTCCCCGCCCTCCTCCAACCGGCCCTGGCCAAGGCGGCGATGCGCGACGCGCTCGACGGCCTCGACCCCGCCGCCGCCGAGCAGGTCGCGGCGGAGGCGATGGCGGCGTTCCGGCACATGATCGCGCTGTCGCTGGCCGTGGCCGAGCGGCACCCGGCCGAGCCTTGACCGCGCCGCCCGGCCACGACCAGCCCGTCGGGCAGCCCGTGCCGGGATGGACGGCGCGCGAGCCGTTGTCCGCCGCGCCGATGATCGGTCGCTTCTGCCGGCTGGAGCGGCTCGATGCGGCCTGTCACGCCGACGCGCTCCACCGCGCCTTTGCCGAAGCGCCCGACCGTCGCGACTGGACCTACCTTCCCGACGAGCCGCCCGGCGATCCCAGGGATGATCGCGAGCGGGCGGCCTACCGCGAGCAGGCGGCCGGGCGGGCGGCCTCGCCCGATCCCCTGCACTTCGCCGTGCTGGTCGGCGACGAGCCGCTGGGAACGGCGGCGCTGATGCGCTTCGATGCTGGCAACGGCGTGGTCGAGATCGGCCACGTCAACTTCGCGCCGAGGCTGCAGCGTACCTGTCCGGCCACCGAGGCGATCTTCCTCCTGATGTGCCGCGCCTTCGCGGAAACCGGCTGCCGACGCCTGGAATGGAAGTGCGACAGCCTGAACGCGCCCTCGCGCCGGGCGGCGTTGCGCCTGGGCTTCGTGTTCGAGGGGGTCTTCCGTCAGGCGGTGGTCACCAAGGGGCGCAACCGCGACACCGCCTGGTTCAGCGTGATCGACCGCGATTGGCCGCAGGTCCGGGATGCGCTGGCGGGGTGGCTCGCCCCCGGCAACTTCGACGCCGCCGGTCGCCAGGAGCGCACGCTCGCCGCCATCCGCCAGGCGCTCGGCTGACGCGCCGAGCAGGTTCGCGGAAGCCTGCTGCGGGCGACCCGGTCGAAGCTGCGGCACGCTCCGTGCTGCCAGCCTGCATCAAGCCAAGCTCAAGCCTTGGATGCCGTAGGACGCGAGGGGGATCGATGCGGGGGTTGCTGGGGATCGCGGGACTGCTGCTCATCGCCCTGGCGCTCGGCGAGGACCGCCGGCGCATTCCCTGGCGGGTGGTGGTCGGCGGCCTCGCCCTCCAGGCCGGCCTCGCCCTGCTGTTCCTGAAGCTGCCGGGGGCCGGCGCCGTGCTGCGCGGCCTCAACGCCGCCGTCGGCTCGCTGCAAACGGCGACGGACGCCGGCACGGCGCTGGTGTTCGGCTTCCTCGGCGGCGCGCCGCTTCCCTATGCCGAGACGGTGCCCGGCGGCAGCTACGTGCTGGCCTTCCGCGCCTTTCCCCTGGTGCTGGTCATCTCCGCCCTGACGTCGCTTGCCCTGCACTGGGGCGTGTTGCAGCGGGTTGTCGGCGGGCTGGCCTGGGGGCTCGCCCGCACGCTCGGCGTCGGCGGCGCGCTGGGGTTGGGAGCGGCGGTGCACGTCTTCGTGGGCCAGATCGAGGCGCCGCTGCTGGTGCGGCCCTACCTCGCCGCGATGAGCCGCGGCGAGCTGCACGCCCTGATGAGTTGCGGCCTCGCCGGCATCGCCGGCACGGTGATGGTGATCTACGGAACCATTCTCGCGCCGGTGCTGCCCGACGCCTTCGGGCAGATCCTGATCGCCGCCGTGCTGTCCACCCCGGCGGCGCTGGCGCTGGCGGCGATGGTGATCCCCTTCGCCGCCGACGCCAGGGCCGGGGTGGCGCTCGGCCAGGCTAGGCTAGATGAGGCGGCGCTCGGCGAGGGCGCAGGCGGCGATGCTGCCGCTGCCTTCGGCGAGGCGGCCGGCGGAACCCGCGCGTCGAGCGCGCTGGAAGCGGTGATGCGCGGCACGCTCGACGGCATTTCGCTGGTGGCGGCCATCATCGCCACCCTGATCGTGCTCGTCGCCCTGGTGACGCTGGTCAACGCGGGCGTCGGGCTGATCCCCCTCGCCGGCGCGCCGCTGAGTCTGCAGCGCATCTTCGCCTGGGGGTTTCGCCCCCTGGTCTGGCTGATCGGCGTGCCGTGGGATCAGAGTGCCGCCGCCGCGGGGCTGATGGGCACGAAAACCGTGCTCAACGAGTTCGTCGCCTATCTCGAACTGTCGCGCCTGCCGCAAGGCGCGCTCGATCCGCACGCCCGCCTCATCATGGTCTACGCCCTGTGCGGCTTCGCCAATTTCGGCTCGCTCGGCATCCTGCTCGGCGGCCTGGGCACGCTTGTTCCCTCCCGCCGCCCCGAGATCGCCGAACTCGGCTGGCGCTCGCTCGTCACCGGCACGCTGGCGACGCTGATGAGCGGCGCAATGGTGGGGCTGATCGCTTGAGGTCGTCTCGTTGGAGGTCTTCATGCGCTTCTTCACCGCCGACACCCACTTCGGCGACACCCGCATCCTGCGCAGCGCCAAGCGCCCGTTCCGCACCATCGGCGAGCACGACCATCACCTCGTTGCGCGCTGGCGGGCGATCGTAGGCGCGCACGACGAGGTGTGGCACCTCGGCGACGTGGCGCCGGGCTTCACCGCCGCCGCGCTCGGCGAGTTGTTTGCCACCCTGCCGGGCACCAAGCACCTCGTCACCGGCAACAACGACGACGCGGCGACCCGCGACCATCCCCTCTGGACCAGCGTGCACGACTACCACGAACTGCGCGACGACGACGTGCCCTGCATCCTGTGCCACTACGCCCTGCGCACCTGGAACGGGATCGGCAGGGGCTCGCTCGATCTCCACGGCCATTCCCACAACATGCTCAAGCCGCTCGCCCGGCAGTTCGATGTCGGGGTGGACGCGTGGGACTTCACGCCGGTGACGCTGGCGCAGATGCGCGCCGGGCGGCGTGACTACCTCGCGAGGCAGCGGCAGACGCCGTCGCAGGAATAGCGCGAGGTCGCAGGCTGTGCCAAACCTTGGCGCGGAGCCGGCAAGGCCCACATGCCAGATCCTGTGGTTTTGGCCGGCCGCGCCGATCCGGCAAGCCAAGTGAATCTGGAATGAGCATGACAAGGAAGACCGGCCTGCGCCCCGCCACGCAACTCGTCCACGGCGCCACCACGCGCTCGCAGTTCGGCGAAATGTCGGAAGCGCTGTTTCTGACGCAGGGCTTCGCCTACGACACGATGGAGCAGGCGGAAGCGCGCTTCACCGGAGCGGATCCCGGCCACATCTATGCCCGCTATTCCAACCCGACCACGGCGATGTTCGAGGAGCGCATGGCCCTTCTCGAAGGCGCGGAGGCGGCGCGCGCGACGGCCAGCGGCATGGCGGCGGTGACGGCGGCGGTGATGGGGCAGGTGCGCGCCGGCGACCACGTCGTCGCCGCGCGCGCCCTGTTCGGCTCCTGCCTGTACGTCATCGACGACCTGCTGCCCCGCTTCGGCGTCGCCACCACCTTGGTCGACGGCAACGACCTCGATGCTTGGAGGGCTGCCATGCGCCCCAACACCAAGGTGTGCTTCCTGGAAACGCCGACCAATCCGACGCTGGACGTCTACGACCTCCGCGCCATCGCCGACATCGCCCACGCCGGCGGCGCCAGCCTCACCGTCGACAACGTGTTCTCGACGCCGCTGCTGCAGCGCCCGCTGCAGCACGGGGCGGATTGCGTGGTGTACTCCACCACCAAGCACGTCGACGGGCACGGGCGGTGTCTCGGCGGCGTGATCCTCGCCTCCAAGGCCTTCATCGACCAGCACCTCCACAACTTCCTGCGCCACACCGGGCCGGCGATCTCGCCGTTCAACGCCTGGGTGATGCTGAAGTCGCTGGAAAGCCTGAGCGTGCGCGTCGCCCATCAGGTCAACAGCGCCGGCCTGATCGCCGACCGGCTCGCCGCCGAGCCGGCCGTGACGCGCGTGATCTATCCCGGCCGCGCCGACCATCCCAACGCCGACATCATCCGCCGCCAGATGAGCGGCGGTTCGACGCTGGTCACCTTCGACGTGCGCGGCGGCAAGGCGGAAGCCTTCCGCTTCGCCAATGCGCTGGAGATCATCCTCATCTCCAACAACCTCGGCGACGCCAAGAGCATCATCACCCATCCCGCCACCACCACGCACCAGCGCCTCACGCCGCAGGCGCGCGCGAGCATGGGCATTTCCGAGGGCACGCTGCGCTTGTCGGTCGGGCTGGAAGACCCGGCCGACCTCATCGAGGACCTGCAGCAGGCGCTGGCCGCGCTGGGGCGCCACGACATCGCGGCGGAATAGATGGGCCGGGACGCCGGCACGGTCGTCGCCGTGAGCCTCAGCCCGGAGCACGGCTTCCGCAAGACGCCGCAGCCGAGCATCACCCTGCTCGAAGGCCTCGGCGTGGACGGCGACGCCCATGCCGGGCGCACCGTGCAGCACCTCTACCGCATCAGGCTCGACCCCACCGCACCCAACCTCGCCCAGGTGCACTTCCTCCACGCCGAGTTGTTCGACGAGATGCCCGACATCGCCTTCGCGCCCGGCGCGATGGGCGAGAACGTGCTGACGCGAGGCCTCGACCTGCTCGCCATGCCGACCGGCGCCGTGTTCCGCATCGGCGAGGCGGTGGTGGAGGTGTCCGGCATCCGCGATCCCTGCAAGAAGATCGACGCGGTTGCCAAGGGGTTGACCAAGCGCCTGTTCGACCGGGCGCCCGACGGCACGCTGATCCGCAAGGCCGGGATCATGGGTGTCGTGCGCGCCGGCGGCACGATCCGCCCGGGCGACGCCATCCGCGTGACGCTGCCGCCCGAGCCGCACCGGCCCCTCGAAGTGGTGTAGCCCCGCGGGCAGGCTGCGCCGAGGTGGATGGCCGCAGGAACCCGCGCCGACTCCGACGGCTTGGCCGGCATCGGGAGTTCACAATCATGAAACGCGCCCTCATCGCCGGCGGCTCGCTGGCCGGGCTGTCAGCCGGCCTGTTCCTGCTCAAGCAGGGCTGGGACGTGCACGTTTTCGAGCGCTCGGACGACGACATGAGCGATCGCGGCGGCGGCATCGTCACGCAGGAGTCGATGTGGCGGGCGCTGGCCGGGGCCGGCCTCGGCGGGCGGCCGGGCATCCGGCTTGAGCGCAGGATCGTCTACAACCGCGACGGCTCGGTGACCGGCGAATGCCGGCAGGAGGAGATCGTCAGCTCCTGGGACGGCCTGTACCGGATGCTGCTCGGCGCCTTCCCGGCCGAGCGCTACCATCTCGGCCGGGAGGTGGAGGGCTTCGTCGAGACGCCGGCGGATGTGACGCTGCGCTTCGCCGACGGCGGCGGCGCGCAGGGCGAGGTGCTGGTCGCCGCCGATGGCGTCGGCTCGACGATCCGCAAGCAGCTCTTGCCCGACGTGCAGCCGCAGTACGCCAACTATGTCGCCTGGCGCGGCCTCCTGCCCGAGCGCGACATGCCGGCCGAGGCGCGCGGGGCCCTGGTCGACGCCTTTTCGTTCTGCGCAGCGCCGCACGAGCAGATGCTGAGCTACACCATCCCCGGCGACGAGGGCGAGGAGGAGCCGGGACGGCGCCGCCACAACTTCGTCTGGTATCGCCCGGCCGATGAAGCGCATGAGCTCAAGGCCCTGCTCACCGATGCGGAAGGCGAGACGCACCATCCCAACATTCCCGCTCCGAAGATCCGGCCGGCCGTGATCGACGAGTTGCGCGCCCACGCCGATGCGACCCTTTCGCCGGCCTACGCCGCCTACGTGCGGGCGACGAAGCATCCCTCGCTGCAGCCGGTCAACGACCACTGCTGCCCGCGCCTCGCCTTCGGGCGCGTGGCGCTGATCGGCGACGCGGCCGCGCAGGCCCGGCCGGATTCGGGCGCCGGCACGTCGAAGGCGGTAGGCGACGCGGCCGCCCGTGCGGCGGCGCT
>CAXTMA010000242.1:0-6719 GCA_964245015.1 uncultured Beijerinckiaceae bacterium
CGGGTCGAGATGCGGCAGGCCTGTTCCACCCGCTTGCGAACCGCCGTCTACCACTGGGCCAGGGTGGCCACTCAGCACGACCCTCACAGCAAAGGCCGCTACTCCGCCTTGCGGGCCAGGGGTCACTCCCACGGGAGAGCGTTGCGAACCGTCGCCGATCGGCTCCTCGGCGTCGCCTGCGTTATGCTTGCAAACCGCACCACCTACGACCCAAAGCACGAAGCTACTCGTGCCGCAAAAGCAGCTTGACCACTGGTAGGGAGTCCCCCCCCCACCGTGCCCGACTTCCCCCTCGCCGTCGCGCGATGATTCCGCAGAAGACGGCCGCAGGAGTGATCGACATGTGCAAGTGCAAGGACCTTCAAATGTACGGCCTGCCGCTCGCCTCCGCCGCGATTCTGCTCGGCAACCTCCTCCTGCCGCCGTCGGTGCATGCCGGCTTCGAGCCGAAAGCTACGAGCCGACCCGCGGAGACGCAAGCGAGGCGCGCCGAGGTGATGGCGCTTCTGATCGGCGAAAGCCTCACGCCCGACGCCTCGGTGGTCTTGGCGGGGGTGTCGCCTGACGTCGAGCAGATGTCCGCCGCTCTTAGATCGCTCGGCGTGGCGACGAGGACGGTGATGGATGTCGACCGTGCCGCCGCAATCGACGCGATCAACGCCTTCGCGGCCGAGAGCCCCGACAAGGTGCACCTTCTCTACTTCAGCGGATATGGCGGCGAGGAGGCGGGGATACCAAACGCCTTGCTGTTCATGAGCAAGGACGATGTCGCCCGCTCCGCTGCGAAGGCGACCGATGTGGAACTTCGGCGCCTGCGCTACACCCTCCCATTCCCCTGGATTGGGAAGCAGCTCGCCAACACGGCAGCCAGCGTCATCATCATCGACAGCAGCCTGAACCCGCAATACGAGTTCGCCGCGCGCCAGCTCGTGGCGACCGCTGGGGCACACGGGCGAGAGGACGCGAAGGGCGGCTACTTCACCCAGCAGGTCACGGCGCAGCTGCACGACCTCGGCGGCTCCTCCCTGCTGGACTCCCTCGCCGCCGCCGCCCGCGCGACCCGCTCGCCGGATGGCGAGGAAGACCCGGTTCTCCTGCTTTCGGCCTCCATGCCATCCTGCCGCTTGGAGGAGGGCAAGCTGACCTGCGCCATCGAGGGCCGAGGTGGAAGCCGCTGAGATTGCCGCCGCGCTCTCACTTGCCCATCCCCTCGGCGTCTGCTCGGAATGGCCCGTCACTTGCGCGCCGCATCGCCGGCGGCCAACGCTGTCCTTTTCAAGGACGGGGGAGCTATTAGTGCACCGCAATGTGATACGAGGCGGTCAGACCGATGGGCGGTAGCCGCCGTGTCGCCTAGAGGTCGGGCGGCCTTGCCACGCCATCGCCGATCGCCTGAAGGTCCTTCCGTCATGGACTGGCTCCGTCGCTGTCTCGCCATCATGCTGCTGCTTGCGGCCTCGCCCTCCCGCGCCGACACGCGGGTCGCGCTCGTCATCGGCAACTCGACCTACGATGCCGTCGGCGCGCTACCCAATCCGGAGCGCGACGCCGCACTGATGGCCGCTACGCTGGAGAGCGCGGGCTTCTCCGTCACCCTGGTACGGAACGCCTCGCGCTCCGCCATGCTCGACGCCTTGAACAGCTTCAACGAGCGGGCGGACGAGGCGGACTGGGCGCTCGTATTCTATGCCGGGCACGGCATCGAGATCGGCGGCACAAACTACCTCCTTCCGACGGACGCGCAGCTCAAGGTCGACCGGAACGTGCAGGACGAGGCGGTGTCGCTCACCCGCGTGCTGGACACGGTGGCGAACGCCCGCAAGCTGCGGATGGTCATCCTCGACGCCTGCCGCAACAATCCCTTCGCCGCGACGATGCGGTGCTCCGTAGCCACCCGCGCCGTCGGGCGGGGCTTGTCGCGCCCCGAACCGCAAGCCGGTGTCATCGTCGTGTACTCGGCGGCCGCGGGCGAGGTCGCAGAGGACGGCTTGGGGCAACACAGCCCTTTCACCACGGCGCTGGCGAGCCGGCTGACACAGCCGGGGCTCGAGATACGACACCTGTTCGACGTGGTCACCGCCGACGTGCTGCACGCCACCGGCCATCGTCAGCGGCCCTACCAGTACGGGTCCAATCCGAGCGAGGAGAGCTACTTCTTCGTGCCTCCGAGCCCGGAAGTCGGTCGCCCCCCGCAGGTTTCCAGCCCTCCCGAACAGGCCAAGCCTGCCGAGCTGCATCCGCCCGCGCCCGTCGACACCTTCGGTCGAGAGTTCAGCCTTTGGAACGCGGCCAAGGAGCGCGGCACGGTCGGGAGCTACGAGGCGTACCTGAAAGCCTATCCGTCCGGCACCTTCGCCGACGTCGCGCGCGATGCCGTCCGCGCCCTGCGGGAGGGAGTCGCCCTTGAGGCGCAGGGTGCGAGACCGAGGCCTGCGGGGGCGAGCGACGGGCACACGAGCGTCGCAGCCCTCCCGCCGGAGCGCCCGGCGCGTCCCGCCCAGCCCGCCGCGCGGCTCTTCCGCATCAAGCGGAACGTGTCCCTGGGCATCCTGAACATGCGAGATGGCCCCGGCCAGCAGCATCAACTGCTGTCGTCGATCCCGGTCGGCTCCGGAGGCGTATCGATGGGGGCGTGCCGCCAACCCGACGACGGGCGCAGCACCGGAGCATGGTGCGCGGTTCGATGGAACGGCAGGTCGGGCTGGGTCTCGTCGAACGGGCTGGAGCGGGAATGACGCCGCGGCATCAGGGCCGGGCGACGATGGGAAAATCGAAGGCGCGTGACCTGTAGGGCTCGTCCGCCAGCGTGAAGTGCCACCATTCGCGTGCGTAGGGTTTGAAGCCGGCCCTCTCCATGACGCGGCGAAGATTCGCGCGGTTCGCCATCGCTTCGCGCGAGATATCGCGCGCTCCATCGCCGGACGAGGCATCGAAGCAGTCGAAGGCGGTGCCGAAATCAAGCGTACCCTCACCACGTCGCTCGGCGGGTGAGCCGCGGCAGGAACGATCAGGATCACCGGGAGCGACGAGGGGGATCTTGCTGCCCTTCGGCATGAGCCCGAGGTCGACCGTGCTGCCCCGGGAATGCGACGACCGGGACGCGATGTAGCCGAGCGAAAATAGTCGGTCCTTGCGGAGCCGCGGGAAGAAGACCTGATCGGTCCAACTGGAACCCGCCCTCCCGCTCCACTCCACGAAAGCCTTGACGGCCCTCTCCGGGCGGTAGCAGTCCCAAACCAGCAGCGACAGCGACTGGGACGCCAGCATGGCCTGGACCTCCGCAAGGTGATCGGCAGCCTCTCGGGTAAGGATGCATTCCGCCGCCGCATACCCGGGAATGGGTGAGCCTATAAAGTTGTACGAGCCGGCATAGCGTATATCCTGCACAATGGTAGGATCGTGATCGCGGAGGTAGACAAAGCCTGCAGGGAGCATCGATACACCTCTCGCGGGCTCTGCGCTTGGGCCGGCGACGGTGTCCATAGGTTGGGCGGCGGGTCTGCTGACGGCCAGGACTGCGGGATTGTCGGCCATGGCAGGCGGGGGCGATTGTACAAGAACGAGCCCGATACAAATGACATGGGGCCAGACAGCTGCGGATATTTTGAGCCGGTTGGTGACGGGCGACATCGGCCTTCCTGAATCACTCGCCATCTGGATATTTAGTCCCAGCATTATGGCATATTAGCTTTTTGGATAAACCTGTCGGCCTGTTCTGTCCAGACTCATCAGATCAATTAAACACCTCAAAAGATTCGGCGACGTGTTTTCTGGCTGCGTCGTTTCCACAGGATCGTCGATCCCTTACATTCTCATTGCCACCCATGTCCACGCCGACTTAACCTCGAAGAGGCTGCAGAAAGACTTCCGTCGGGCGGCTTTAGCAGGTTGAATCTACCGGAGCAGTCGATAGCGGCGCGCTTACGGCCAATATTCACACTTTAGTTTTTTTTAACAAGAATTTTCCAATCGCAATGTCCGCTTAGTGAAAATTAGGATTTGGGAGCAGACCAGCTTCTTTCCACCCATGCTGGGCATAGATGCGATGGTCTGAAGGTCGGCTTCGGACCAACGCGCAACGCGCGTCGAACGTCCGGCATGGGCGCGCTGCCGTCTGACCGCTCTTCGGCGAGAGCTGGCCGCATCCGGATGTCGACCTCTGAATATAAGATCGGTCGGAGCTGACCGTTGCCTCGATGCGGATTCCTGATGCCGCCCGGAAGCAAAGCAGTGGCGTGGGTCGTCTCGAACAGCTACGCAGCCGTAGCTGACAGCTTGCAAGCGTTTACCCTGTGGCGAACACAACCGCCCGTCCCGGCCATGCTGGCGGGAATGTCGAGCTTTTTAGGGAAAAACTCAGGGCCAGCCTTACACGCCCCCGGCATCCTCTCTTCATCGCGGCTATCGGCCGAGAGGGGAAAAGCCATGTTGAAGAAGCTCACGATGACGACCGTCGTCGCGCTCGGCCTCGTGTCGGTCGCAGCCAGCGACGCCTCCGCGTTCGGACGCGGGTTCGGTGGTGGCGGCTTCCATGGTGGCGGCTTCCATGGCGGGTTCGGCGGCTTCCACGGTGGTGGCGTCCGCGGCTTCGGTGGCTACCGCGGCTTTCGCGGCGGCTATGCCGGCTTCGGCCGATGGGGGCACCGTTACGGATACTACGGCTACGCCGACGACGGCGCGGCCGGTGCGGTGCTCGGCGGCTTGGCGCTCGGCGCCCTCGCCGCAGCAGCCGGCGGCTACTGAGCCATGGCCGACTTCGACGCCTCCGACCGTCTGATGCCGCCGCGCCAAGAACGCTCGCTGCCAGCCTATCTCTGGCAGAGCCTCGGCATCGGCCTGCCCGCCTTGGCCGCCGGGGTCGCCCTGGTCGCGTACCTGAGCCTTGCGCCGGCGGCCAAGGCGGAGCAGTTCCAGCACGGCGGGACCGGGCGCCAGCCCGTTCCCGCCGTGCTGGCCGGAGCCTTGCCGAGCGGGCGCGTGCGGCCCGAAGCGCGCGACCCCATCGTGCTATCGGACCGCGAGTCCGATGGCGGCGTCCTCTTCGACCACAACGGCTCGGACGTGCTGTTCTTCGCCGACAAGGGCCTGATCGTCTATACGCGGCCGCGACCCGGTATGCGCAGCGTCGTCGCGAGCGGTGACGTGCTGTTCCGGGGTACGATCCGCGACCACGTCCTCACCGGGCGCGCCTACGCCTTCAAGGCCGGTTGTCGCCCTGCCGCCTACGACGTCAGGGGCGTGTTGTCGGACGAGCTCGACGGCGAAGCGGCGCGCCTTCACCTGCAGGGGGCGGCGCCGCTCTGGGACAGGGCATCATGCCGGGTGGTCGCCTCGACGTATGATGCCCCAAGCGCCAGCCTCGGCTTCAGGCAGCTGATGGGGGTCGACCTCGAGGCGCGTGTGCCCGGTCCCGACGAGTAGCAGTCCCTCAGCGGCAGCCGCCGCGTCACGCTCGGGTCTGCTCTGACGGCCGGGACCGTTGGCGCAGTAACCATTCTCTCGCAGTCGGAGCACCACGATCTTGCGCCACCTCAGCCTCGCCCTGCTGCTGCTCGGCTTCGCGGCGCCCGCCGCACGGGCCGAACCGCCCGCACCCCTGCACCTCAAGGTCGGCGCCCACATCATCGATGAGGTCCGGCTTCCCGAGGCGATGCCGAAGCTCCTAATGGACGGCAAGGTGCTCGTTGATGACGCGATGTCGTTCACGTTGAAGCTGCAGCACACCGTCAACGGCGTGCCCAGCGCGATCATCTACGCCGACAGGAGCGGGGGATCGTGCAACGACGGCACCAGCCTGTTCATCGACGCCACCATGTCGGACGCCGGCGGCGTGAAGGGCGTGCCCGTCGCCAGCTGCTGGAGCGAGCCGAAGTACATGCAGGCGCTCGACAGCGACGGCGAGGTCCTACTGGAGCAGCAGGATCCCGGCCTCGCCTTCGACGGCGACCTCTGGCGGTTCGTGCCGGGCAAGGGCCTGAGCAAGGTCGCCAACCTGACCTACACGCCTATGCCCGGCACGACCTGGGCCGACCTGCGTCGGCAGGCCGGCACCGGGGCACCGGTGGAGCTGTTCCGCAATGAGGCGTTCGCGAAGGACTTCGACCGCGGGACCGGCATGGCACGGGCGACCATCCTGCCGGCGGCGGGCGACGCGGCGGATCCGAACGGGACCATCCAGGGCCGCTTCCTCATCGCGGAAGGCTTTCAGGCACACGACGGGCGGCACCAGGCGCTGATCGCTGTAGACCTCGTCGCTCAGCGCGTATTCGTCGCCGATTACCCCGGCGACGCTCCAATCGCGGTGTACCCGGCGGTGCACGACTGGCCCTCGCCGGCGCGCAAGAAGCTCGCTCTCTGGGCCAAGCAGGTGGTGCAGCCGTGAGATTGCATCATCGTCTCTCCATCGTCCTTTGAAGCAGGTAAGCGCACCGCGCCGACGGCGGAGCAACGCACCTCTCTTCCTTTCCCTGACCGTCGCCGTCGCACCGAAGAACGGGACGCCGCTATGCCCGATCATGCACCAGTCGGGTCCGAACGGTCGACCGCAGACTGACGTGCCGTTGACGCGCGCAGCGCCAGCACCTCCTGCCGGCCGCTCTCCACCCACCGCTCGACAAGCTCCAGCCGGCCTGCGATGGCGCGGAATACCGCGCCGAACGCCTCGTAGTCGTCGTCCCGATTTGCCCGCGAAGCCAGTTCACCCGCGCGCACGAGCCGCT
>CAXTMA010000243.1:0-6718 GCA_964245015.1 uncultured Beijerinckiaceae bacterium
TCTGCCGCGCGTTGAGCAGGAGATGCCATCGATCGGCGACCTGCACGGCAGCCGGCGCGCCCAGCGCGGCGCCGCGCCCGTACTCGGTCGCGCGCGACGACTTCCACCTGCGGCTCGCGGCGGAGCCAGGATGATAGCGTCATGGCGGAGCGGTCCGGCAGCAGGTCAACGGGACGATGCCGTTCGAGGTCGACCAGGATGGTACCGTAGGTCCGGCCCTTGCGCAGCGCCCAGTCGTCGACGCCCACGACATGCGGCCGGCTTCGCCGCGGCAGCGGCACGCCCTGGATCGTGCGCAGCATGGTGGTGGCGCTCGCCGGCATGGCGAGATGCGACAGCAGTCGGGCGGCGGGCTGGCCACCAAGCGCGAGGCCGGCTCGGGCATGAGCCTCGGCGAGGCGGCGGGTGCGCTGCGTTTAACGGCCGAGCAAACGCGGGAAGCGCTCGGCAAAGGTGCGGCGCGAGCAGCCAGGATGGCCGCAGGAGAAGCGGCGCACCGTCAAATCCAGCCGGACGAGCTTGCCGCTGACCGGCAGGTCGGCAGCCCGTCGCCGGTAGCGCGCGTGCACCGCGGTGCTGACGGTCCGGCAATCAGGGCAGCGGGCGTGGTCGCGCCGACCCTCGGCGCTGACGATGAAGCGATCAGGACCATCGCGCGCGACGCGAAGCAGGCGGCAACCGGGGAGAAGGCAGAGGGGGCTCATGCCCTGATCTGCGCGCCGGCAACAGCCCAGACCAGAAGGCGACCCTCACCTCACCCGTGCCACCAAACTCGGCGATGAACCACAAAGCGGGGGAGGGTCAGAACCAAAGGAAGGTGCTTTCCACCGCCCAGCGCCGATCGATCACTCCAAAGCCCACCGCATGCGGGTTGCGCCGGATTACCTCCAGGCGGAGCGGATGGTATGCGGCGGCCGCCGCCTTCGTGTGCCCGGCGTCGTAGCCACCGTCGGCGAACACGCACGCAAATCAGGAGAAGCGTTGGCGGTCCTTGTGCAGCAGAAGGGCTGCACCGTCGCGGTCCTGCACGATGGTGGAGTCCGCTACCAGCCGGATCGCCAAGCCCAAGATGTCCACCAGGGCGTGGACCTTGCGTCCCTTCACCTTCTTTCCCTCGTCATGGCCCACGGCATCGGCCGGGTCGGGGGCGGAGATTTGCCCTTTGCCACTTGTGCGGCAGCCCCTTTTTCCGCCGACCCGATTGTCTGGTTCTCCATTGCCACGGCGGTGGGCTGACCCCACCGATGCGCATTTCAGCAAGAATGTGCCCTCGTTAGCAGAACGATCTTACGGAAGGCACATTTCAACACTTCTCCGTACTTGCATTGCAGATCTTACATCTGCAGTTTACGAACCAAAGTCATCGCTATATTAGATGTAAACGATCTGATCGGCGCAATCGCAGTCCGTGGATCGGCGAAGGTGTGACCCCGGGCGCATTCGACGCAAGTACCTGTATTCTTACCAGAAAGAGGGATGATGGAGGATCACGAGCAGTGCCGGCCGCGACCCCGCCAGTTTCGCAGCATTGCTATGGATCTGAACGGCTTACAACCGTTACAGGTCGGGTCACGTGTTCAATGGCGAGCCACAAATGATAAGCAGATCGTAGGAATGAGGTTCGGTGGGTCCCAGGCGCAAAGCTTCTGGGTTGATGTCGTCTTGGAGGGCGTGAGGCCGGCTTCGATTCTGATCCCAGCGCAAGTCCTCGATCAGCAAGCGGACATCGGCCAGGACCGCGACGATCTCCTCATTCGGGCACTCGTCTTTGAGGGCGAAAGCGAAGCAGAAGATGTCTGAAGCGCGGGCCGCCAAGTCTAGGTCATCCCGCTCGCGTTCGGAATAATTGCCTTTGCCCTTGCGCGGAACTCCAATGGCGAGATCCCATCTGTCGTCCGTTGTTGGCATAGGTGCTTCGGCTGGTGGCTTCGACGCGTGCGCGAAGCTTCTGGACACACTGCCGTCGGATAGCGGCATGAGCCTCATCCTGGTTCAGCATCTCGATCCGACTCACGAAAGCATGATGGCGGAGTTGCTGACGCGGCACACCAAGATGGCGGTGGTGCAGGCAGCCGACGGAATGCGGCTCGAACGCGACAGCGTCTATGTCATCCCTCCCGGCAAATACCTCTCGGTCACCGGGACTGGTTTGCTGCGCGTCTCGGAGCCCGAGGCTCCACACGGCTTTCGCTTGCCATTCGACTTCCTGCTGCACTCGTTGGCGGACGAGTTCGGCGAGTACGCTGCCTGTGTGATTCTGTCGGGAACAGGAGCCGACGGCAGCCTCGGCCTCAGGGCCATCAAGGCAAGAGGCGGACTTGTCGTCGCGCAAGACCCTGAAGAAGCCGCTTTCGACGGCATGCCGCGGAGCGCAATCCTCACCGGCGTGGTCGACGTCATACTTCCTCTGACGAGCATTCCCGACCACCTCATCGAATTCCATCGACGAAGGCCTCTCACGCGTGCCGTTGGACCTTTGCAAGGTCAACAACAGACAGAGGACTGGCTCGCGAAGATCGTTGAACTACTGAGGACCACGACAGCCCATGACTTCCGGCAATACAAGGAAGGCACGCTGCGGCGCCGGATCGAGCGTCGCATGTCAATGGTGTCGATCGAGCCCGATGGCATGCAGCGGTACCTCGGGCTTCTTAGAGAAGACAGCAAGGAACTTGAGCGCCTCGCCACTGACCTGTTGATCAACGTCACCAGTTTCTTTCGCGATCCTACGGTGTTCGACGTTCTCGCCAGGACAACGATCCCCGATCTAGTTCGTAAACACTCCGTCAATCAGCCGCTGCGCGTTTGGATCGCCGGCTGCAGCACGGGCGAGGAAACCTACTCGCTGGCTATGCTCTTTCGAGAGGAAATCACCAGGGCGAAGCGAGAGATCAGACTGCAAATCTTCGCGTCCGACATCGACCCCGACGCCGTCGCGGCGGCCAGGGAAGGACTTTACCCGGACTCCATCGCAGCGGAGGTCTCGAACGACAGGCTCACGCGTTTCTTCACGAGGGAAGACCACAGCTACAGGATACTGGCCGAGCTGCGCGCGACGGTGGTATTCGCCGTACACGATGTCTTAGCCGACCCGCCGTTCTCGCGTATTGACCTGATCTCATGCCGCAATCTCCTGATATACTTGCGCTCGGATGCGCAGCGAAAGGTGATTTCCATTTTCCATTTCGCGTTACGCGAGAGTGGAATTCTGCTGCTGGGTAGCGCTGAGACTATCGGCGCGCCAAATGGGCTCTTCGAAGTGATATCGAAGGCGGAGCGAATCTATCGGCATATAGGATTTATGCGGCCCGGAGAGGCGGGCTTTTGGTTCGGCACAAGCGATGGCGTCCGCCAGCCGCTACGCGCCTCTGAAGGCCATCCGCCCTCCAGGCAAGCCGTACTTGCCGAGGGTTGCCGTCGCCTGATCCTGGACGCTTACGCGCCAGCCGCGATCCTGATCAACCCGAAGCTCGAGTGGCTGTACTCGCTGGGACCCACTCACCGCTACCTGCGCGTCCCACAGGGTTACGCGACCTATGACTTGCTCGCGATGCTGCAGCCATCTCTGCGCATCAAGGTGAAAGCCGCAATTCGGCGAGCCAATTCGGAAAAGACCTCCATCGTAGTCCCGGGTGGGCGATTGAGCCACGAAGGCAGCTCCGGATCGTTCGTGATCGCCGTCCAGCCCGCCGTGATCGACAATGAAGAGCTGCTGCTGGTCTGTTTCAAAGACAATCCCACGCCGGCCGCTGCGCGCGCAGCCGGCAATGCGCCACGTGACGATGCATATGTCGCAGAACTCAAGCAGCGGTTGGATGACACTCAAGCCGAGCTTCAAGCCGCGGTGCAGGGCCTCGAAACCTCAAACGAAGAACAAAAGGCCATTAATGAGGAAGCGTTGTCCGTCAATGAGGAGTTTCAGTCGACAAACGAGGAGCTCCTCACCTCGAAAGAGGAACTGCAGTCGCTTAACGAGGAGTTGACAGCATTGAACGGCCAGCTTCAGGAGACGCTGGAACGCCAGCGCACTACCTCAAGCGATCTCCAGAACATACTCTACAGCACGAACGTCGCCACCATCTTCCTCGATCTCGACCTCAAGATCCGTTTCTTCACGCCGGCGACTAAAGCGTTCTTCAACGTCATTCCGGCCGATATCGGACGACCGCTCGCCGACCTCAACTCCATGGCCGCCGCTGCCGGCCTTCTTACCGATGCCCACATTGTGCTGCAGACATTCGACCCTATTGAGCGGGAGACCCAGGCCGAGAACGGTCTCTGTTATGTTCGTCGAATCCTGCCCTACCGCGCCCAAGATGGACAGATTGAGGGCGTTGTCATCACATTCGCCGACATCACCGAACGCCGACGCACCGCCGACGCGTTGGAGGCGGCCAGGAAGGACGCGCAGCAGGCTAGCCTTGCCAAATCCCGCTTCCTTGCGGCCGCGAGCCATGACTTGCGGCAACCCTTGCAGGCTATCGGTCTGATGCAACGTGTTTTGGCCGGCAAGATCGAGAACGACGAGAAAGAAGGGTCTCTGGCCCTTGTAGCGCGGCTCGACGAGACTGCTGCCGCCATGTCGGGCATGCTCAACACTATCCTGGACATCAATCAGCTGGAAGCCGGCACGGTAAGTCCTCAGATCGTGAGCCATCCGATAAACGACATCTTGGGCCGGCTGCGTGACGAGTTCGCCTACCATGCTGGGGCGCAGCAGCTTCGCTTCCGTGTCTTGCCGTGTGGTCTGCAGGTCAACAGCGATCCACGCCTTCTTGAGCAGATGGCGCGCAACCTGCTGTCGAATGCCTTCAAGTACACCAGCCGAGGAAAGGTACTGCTCGGCTGCCGTCGACGCGGCGGGGTGCTGAGCATAGAGATCTGGGACACCGGCATCGGAATCGGTGAGCAGCACCTTCAGGTGATCTTCGACGAGTACTATCAGGTGAACAACGCGGCCCGCGACCGGACGCGCGGACTAGGGCTCGGCTTGGCCATTGTTCAACGTCTGGCAAGCCTGATGCGGCACCCCGTACATGTTCGTTCGCAGCCTGGAAAAGGCTCTGTGTTTTCGATCGACGTCATGATGCCCCCGGGTGTGCCGGCAGGGGACGACAAGCCGGGCATTGCGAGCGCAGGTCATGAAACGCCAAAAGCGCCACAAGCGGCAAAGGCCGACGCAGGGACGAGCGGCATCATTCTGGTCGTTGAGGACGATGCCGATCTACGCGAGCTTCTTGAGATTGTGCTCAGGGAAGAAGGTTTTGTTCCGCTAACGGCGCGCGACGGACCCTCGGCACTCGACCTACTCAGTCGTGACGGGTTGGCGCCCAGTCTCGTCCTTACGGATTATAAGCTGCCAAATGGCATGGACGGTCTCCAAGTCGCCACCGAGGTAAGGAGAAGACTACAACGTCCGTTACCGGTCGTCGTCTTGACCGGGGACGTATCGACGGATGCGCTGCGACGGATCGCGAGCCATGACTGCGTCCAGCTCAACAAACCGGTGAAGGCAACCGACGTCATCGAGGCCATCAGGCGCCTGTCACCTGTTTCCGAACGCGGACATGGATTGCGACGTCATAAAGAGGTCTCGGCGCCTACACTCGACCCTGTAATATTCGTTGTCGACGACGATCGTCACGTCCGCGAGGGGATCCGACGTTTCCTTGAAGCGGAGGGGCACACCGTCGAGGACTTCGCAACGTGCGAGGCTTTCTTCGAAAGCTATGACCCGGGCCGTGAAGGTTGTCTTCTCGTCGACTTCTACCTTCCGGGAATGACCGGCCTCGATCTGCTGCGTCGGCTCCGGACTCAACAATGTCAGCTGCCGACGATCCTGATTACCGGCAACAGCGATGTTCAGATGGCAGTGATGGCCATGAAGTCTGGCGCGTCGGACTTCATCGAGAAGCCTGTCACCCGTGGCGACCTAGTCGCCAGCATCGAACGCGCTCTCGAACAGGCGCGTGATGCAAGTAAGCTGCACGCTTGGCAGAGGAGCGCCGCGGATCGTCTCGCATCGCTCACTCCACGTCAGCGTGAAGTCATGGATAAGGTGCTCGCCGGTCATCCAAACAAGAACATCGCAACTGATCTGAACATCAGCCAGCGGACCGTTGAAAGTCATCGCGCTGCGATCATGAAAAAGACTGGCGCGAAATCCCTTCCGGCTCTTGCGCGCTTGGCGGAACGTTCAATTAAGTCTCCGAATAACGCTCACCCGGAGCACGACTGACACCTTCCCGCGCCTGTTTGAACATACCGGGACCCTCGCATCCATCGCCCGAATCTGTGAGGTATCCCAACCAGCAAACCGACGTTCAGCGAAAGCGCTGCTAATACCACTGCGTCATGAATTGGATGGGTGGTGTCGTTTGTTGGTCTGGCGGCAGCAGGGACATCGGGCGAGGCGCCGGATCAGGGCGACGATGAGGCTCTGCCGCACGGTGGCGATGGAGGTGGGCACATGACGCTCGGGCCGAACCGGCGGAGCCGCGGGGTCGGCGAGCGCTGGGAAGGCAAGGCGCCGGGCCAAGCCTGGGGCGAGCCGAAGCTGAGGGGGAAAGCGCTCCGCGAAGGGTGATCAGGAATCCACAGGCCGCGATGCACAGGCTGGCATGATGGTGGAAACCGCGCCATCCCCGGCCCTCGTAGTGCCCCAAACCAAGGTCCTGCTTCAGGTCCTGGTAGTCCCGTTCGATGCGCCAGCGCAGCT
>CAXTMA010000244.1:0-6711 GCA_964245015.1 uncultured Beijerinckiaceae bacterium
CCTCGTGCGCCGGCCCGCCGGCGCCGTACTGGGCGTCGGTGACGTGTTCGAGCCAGGTGACGGGCGAGCCGTCGTGGCGCTCCTGGATCGCGATGTGGCTCATCGCCGTCGAGGGGGACGCGCCATGCCAGTGCTTCTCCCCCGGCGGGAACCAGACGACGTCGCCGGGCCGGATCTCCTCGATCGCGCCGCCATCGCGCTGCACCCGGCCGCATCCGGCGGTGACGATCAGCGTCTGTCCCAGCGGATGGGCGTGCCACGCGGTGCGTGCGCCCGGCTCGAAGGTGACCAGGGCGGCACCCGAGCGGGCGGGATTCGGCGCGGTGAACAGGGGGTCGATCCGCACCGTGCCGGTGAACCACTCCGCCGGTCCCTTGCCGGACGGCTGAGTGCCCGCTCGCTTGATATCCATCGTCGATCTCCTTCGCGCGTCGCTCGCCGTCGCGTGCGGCGACGCTTGCGGGTCTTCTTTGATCGCCTCGGGACCGATGTAGCGGCTGTTTGCTTTGGTGATTAGGTGCTGGAACCCGGATGCGCCCAGAAGCGCTGCTTCTCAATGCCTCGCGCGGACCTCAACGACATCGCCGCTTTCCTCGCCGTGGCCAGGGAGCGCAGCTTCACGCGGGCGGCGGCACAGCTCGGGGTGTCGCAATCCGCGCTGAGCCAGACGATCCGCGGCTTCGAGGCCCGGCTCGGCATCCGGCTGCTGACCCGCACCACGCGGTGCGCCTGCCGCCGGGCACGTCCCTCAGAGTCCGACGTCGAAGCGGGCGAGCGCGTCCAGCACCTTCGTTGCCGCGCCCTCGACCGTGTCGGTGCCGCCGATCACGAGGTCGGGGGCGAGCGGGACCTCGTAGGCCTGATCGACTCCGGTGAAGTCCGGGATGGCGCCGGCCATCGCGCGCCGGTACAGGCCTTTCCTGTCCCGTTCCATGCAGGTCGCAAGCGGCGTGTCCACGAACACCTCCAGGAACTCGCCGGCCGGCGCGGCGGCGCGCGCCATCGCGCGCTCGTCGCGGAAGGGCGAGATGAAGCAGCACAGCACGATGAGGCCCGCATCCGCCATCAGTCGCGCCACCTCCGCCACCCGCCGGATGTTCTCGGCCCGGTCCACCCGTGAAAAGCCGAGATCCTTGCTCAGCCCGTGCCGGATGCTGTCGCCGTCGAGCATGGCGGTGCGCACGCCCGCACGGTTCAGCCGGCCTTCGACCGCGTTGGCGATGGTCGACTTGCCCGATCCCGACAGGCCGGTGAACCAGACCACGCCGGGCTTGTGGGCGTTGAGCCTGATCCGGTCGGTGCGGCTGACCGCGTAATCCTGCCGGTGAACGTTGGTGGCGCGCCGGAGCCCGCCGCGCACCATGCCGGCGGCGGCGGCGGCGGTGGCGTTGCTGTCGCGGTCGATCAGGACGAAGGCGCCGGTGGTGCGGTTCTCCTCGTAGGGATCGAAGGCGAGCGGGGCTGCGGCGGCGATGGTCACGCGGCCGATCTCGTTGACGCGCAGCGTCCTCGCTTGCACCGGCGCCAGCGTGCCGACGTCGATGCGGTGTGCGATCGCCTCGACCCTGGCCGGCACGCTGCGGGCGGCGAGGTTCAGGAAGTAGGAGCGGCCGAGCTGCAGCGGCTCGTCGCCCATCCAGATCAGGTCGGCGCTCAGATAGTCGTCCACCTGCGGCCGCGCGGCGGAGACGGCCAGCACGTCGCCGCGCGCGACATCGACCTCTTCGGCCAGCACCAGCATGACGGCGTCGCCCGCCTCGGCGCGGCCAAGGTCGCCGTCGGCGGTGACGATGCGCGCCACGGCAGCCCCTCGCCCGGAGCCGGCGACCACCAGTTCGTCGCCGACCGCGACGGCGCCGGAAGCCACCGTGCCGGCGAGGCCGCGAAGGTCGGCGTTGCGCCGGTTGATCCATTGCACCGGCATGCGGAACGCGCCCGCGCCGCCCGGCTCGGCCGCGTCGATCGTTTCCAGGTGGTCGAGCAACGTGGGGCCGCGATACCAGGGCGTGTGCGGGCTCGGGCCCGACAGGTTGTCGCCGTGGCGCGCCGAGAGCGGGATGGCGGTGACGGTCGCGAAGTCGAGCGGCGCGGCGAAGCGGTGGAACGCCGCGACTATGCTGGCGAACACCGTTTCGTCGTGGTGGACGAGGTCGATCTTGTTTACCGCCAGGACGACGTGGCGGATGCCGAGCAGCGAGGCGATAACGGCGTGGCGGTGCGTTTGCGTCAGCAGGCCTTTGCGGGCATCGACGAGCAGCACGGCGAGGTCGGCGTTGGAGGCGCCCGTCGCCATGTTGCGGGTGTACTGCTCATGGCCGGGCGCATCCACCACCATGAAGCTGCGCCGGGCGGTGCGGAACGATCGGTGGGCGACGTCGATGGTGATGCCTTGCTCGCGCTCGGCTTCGAGGCCGTCGACGAGGAGGGCGAAATCCAGAACCTCTCCGGAGCTGCCGTGCCGGCGGCTGTCGCGGGCCAGCGCATCGAGCTGGTCGACGAAGACTTGGCCCTGCTCGTAGAGCAGGCGACCGATCAGCGTCGACTTGCCGTCGTCCACCGAGCCGCAGGTCAACAGGCGCAGCGCCGGGCGCTCAACGAACTCCGGTCCGTCGCGGCGTGAGCCTGTCATCAGAAGTAGCCTTCGCGCTTCTTGCGCTCCATGGCGGCATCCTCGTCGGCGTCGATGAGGCGGCCCTGTCGCTCCGAACGTGTGGACGCGCGCAGCTCGGCGATCACCGCATCGAGGTCGGCCGCCTGCGAGCGCACCGCGCCGGTGAGCGGGTAGCAGCCGAGCGTGCGGAAACGCACGCTCTCCATCGCCGGCACCTCGCCGGGATGCAGGGGCAGGCGCTCGTCGTCCACCACGATCAGGGCACCGGCGCGCTCGACCACAGGGCGCTGCGCCGCGAAGTACAGCGGCACCACCGCGATGCCCTCGGCGGCGATGTAGTCCCACACGTCAAACTCCGTCCAGTTCGACAGGGGAAACACCCGCATCGACTCGCCCCGGTGCAACCGCGTGTTGAACACCCGCCACAGTTCCGGGCGCTGCGCGCGCGGGTCCCAGGCGTGGGCCGTCGTGCGGTGGGAAAAGATGCGCTCCTTGGCGCGGCTCTTCTCCTCGTCGCGGCGGGCACCGCCGAGCGCGGCATCGAAGCCGCTGGCGTCCAGCGCTTGGCGCAGCGCCTCGGTCTTCATCACCCGCGTGTGCACGGCCGACCCCGAGGCCACCGGCGACTCGCCGCGGGCAAGCCCGTCACGGTTGACGTGGACGATCAGCGCCATGCCGGCGGCCTCCGCCGCCTTGTCGCGGAAGCGGATCATCTCGCGAAACTTCCAGGTCGTGTCGACGTGGAGGAGCGGGAAAGGCGGCGGAGCCGGGAAGAACGCCTTGCGCGCGAGGTGCAGCAGCACGCTGGAGTCCTTGCCGACCGAATAGAGCATCACCGGCCGCGCGAACTCGGCAACCACCTCGCGCAGGATGAAGATCGCCTCGGCCTCCAGCCGGCGCAGTGAGGTCGACAGGGCCCGCGGCGAGGAACCGGATCGTCCGATGCTGGCGTGAGTGGAACTGGGGCTCGGCGTCGGTCATGGCTCATGAACCGTTGCTGTCATCGGTACCGTGCCTCGCCGCCTGTCGCCGTTCACTCATCACGACGCACCATCCCAGGTCCGTGAAGACGGCAGATGTTACCACACCGATCGCGGAGTCGAGGCAGGCCACCGGACCTGCCAAGCCGCGAGCCGTGCTGTGCGTGTCGAAACGATTGTCGCCTTGCACCAAGCCGTCGTGCTTGCCTTGCGCAACGAATGGCAGGCTGCCATTCCAAAGCGGTGGTGTTCGGACGTGAGGCGATCGTTGCCAAGATGGGAGTGGATGCCATCGAGCGGCTGCTTTCCTCCGATTTGGAAGTCCTGTCTGTCGCGTTGCTGGTGCTTGCCACGGCGTTGCTGCTGGGTCTGGCGCACCGTGCTGTGACAGCGGGGGACGATGCTCGGCGGAAATCCGGCACCAACCGTCTGATCGCCGCCTCCGGCCTGTTCGATCCGGCCTTCTACCTGATGAAGTATCCTGACGTCGCGAGGGCCGGCGTCGATCCGCTGCAACACTTTTGTACCTGCGGGTGGCGGGAAGGGCGTTGGCCGAACCTGTACTTCGACCCGGCATGGTACGTCGCCCCAAACCGGCGCACGACCATCGCCGATAATCCGCTCGTGCATTACATCCGCGGGGGTGAGGCCGCCGGGTGCCGTCCCGTCGCGGCCTTCGATCCGGCTTGGTTCCGGCGCGTCGCCGCTGTTGCGCCCGGCGCCTCGCCGTTGGCGACGCTGCTCGCGCACCGCAGGGCGCAGGGACTCGCGCCCGACGCGCACTCCGATCTCGGCTTCTGGACCGACCGTCGCCTGATTGCCGCGTCGGGCCTGTTCGATCCCGAACACTATCTCGTCGCCAATCCCGGCTTGCGCGACGCGGGACGAGACCTGATCTTCCATTTCCACGCTCACGGCTGGCGACAGGGACGTCAGCCCAACCCGTACTTCGATCCCTCATGGTATGCCGCGCGCTACCTCGGCGGCAAAAATGCCGAGAACCCGCTCGCGCACTACGTCCGGACAGGCGAGGCGGCCGGTCTGCGCCCGTCGCGCTTGTTCCATCCCGCCTGGTATCGCGCGACCTACGGTGTGCCCGCGCACGAACTGGCGCTGGCCCATTTCCTTGCGCACCGGCGCTCGCGGACGGTTGCGCCCAACCCGCACTTCGACGTCGCGTTCTACCTGGCGCGGCACGGCGCCGAGATCGAGGCCGGCGGCGATCCCTTCCTGCACCTGCTGCAACGGGGAGCGGCGGAGGATTGCGACCCGTCCGAGGCTTTCCGCTCCGCCGACTACCGGCAGGCGAAGATGACCGCTGCTCACGGCAAGCAGGTGCCGCTCCTGCACTTCCTCGAGCACGCGATCCCCGATCCGGCCGGCGTAGCGGTGGGCGGGGATGAGCAGGGCATCTGCCTGTGCATGATCGTGAAGAACGAGGCGCCGGTGATCCGCCGCTGCCTCAACAGCGTGCGTCCGTTCATCAATGCCTGGCTGGTCGTTGACACCGGGTCGAGCGACGGCACGCCCGAGATCGTCCGCGCCGCCCTTGCCGATCTGCCGGGAGCGCTGCACGAGCGCCCGTGGCAGGACTTCGCCCACAACCGCAGCGAGGCGCTGGAGCTGGCGCGGCCGCGGGCCGCCTATTCCCTCATCATCGACGCCGACGACGAGCTGGTCCTGCCGCCCGGCTTCGCCCGGCCCAGGCTGTCGGAGGACGCCTATGCCCTCGACAGCACCGACGGCGGCATCGCGCACGCCCGGACGCAGCTCGTCAGCAACCGCCTGCCGTGGCGCTACGAAGGTGTGCTGCACGAGTATCTCGTCTGCGAAACGGCGCGGCCGGCCGGCTACCTGCCGATCGGAATGCGCCGCAACCACGACGGAGCGCGCCGCCGCGACCCGCAGACCCGCCGCAACGATGTCGCCGTGCTGGAGCGCGCCCTCGCGACGGAGACCGATCCGTTCAAGCGCGCGCGCTACACCTTCTACCTCGCGCAGAGTTGTCGTGAGTGCGGCGACGCCGCCAAGGCTGTCGAGCACTACCTCGCCCGCGCCGGGATGGGCTTGTCGACCGAGGAGGTCTACGTCAGCCTGCTCAGCGCCGGCCGGCTGATGGAGGGATTGGGCCGGCCCTGGGCCGACAGCCTCGCGCTCTACGCGCGCGCCACGGCGGTCTGTCCGGCACGGGTCGAGGCGGCGCACGCCGCCGGCCGCCTGTGCCGCCTCGGCAGCGACTTCGCCGCCGGCTATGCCGCCACGATCGGGGCGCTGGGCCGCCCGATGCCGACCGGCGGCCTGTTGCTTGAGCCGTGGATTTATGCCTACGGCCTCGCCGACGAGGTGTCCGTCAACGGGTACTGGAGCGGGCACTACCGCGAAGCGGCCGACGCCAGCCTGCGCGCGCTCGAAAGCGCCGCGCTGCCGGCCGGCGAGCGGCCGCGGCTGCAGGCGAACCTCCGCTTCGCCCTCGACCGCCTGCCGGTTGCGGAAGGGGCTTGAAGGCCCGTCGCCGCGACGCCGGCCATGCGACGCCGGATGGTTGGCACTCGCTTTGTCGGGGGAACACACCGGGCTGATGGTCGGCGACATGCTCACCACCGCAAACTGCCGAAGGCCGCATGCCGGGAATGCTGTTCCCAAGGTCCGCGAACTTGCCACGGCCAAGCTCGCGACGTCGCGCCTGCGGCTGCCAAAGGTTGCAGCCAGGGCGGCGACACGCGTCACCACATGCGTCTCGCCCTTGTCGCGGCCTATCGCGGCTTCAGCATCTTGAGGTCAGCAGGCAAGCGGAAGTGCTGCCGGCAGTGCGGGCAGCCTACCGGTGGGATAAGGGGCGCGAACAGCCGTCCGATGATGGCTTGGCGCAGGGCGGGCAGGCTGGGCGACGGCGGCGGACCCGGATGGGGGACCGGTCCTATTTCCCCCGCCCCGCCCGACGTGCTCGGCGAGGCGCAGGCGCTGCAGACAGGCGAAGGCGATGCAACCTTGCGCCCCATGGCTGCCCATTGGCGTCTGCGCCTGTCCGATCCGACACCATGCCGTCGTTGCACCCATCCGCCTCGCAGCATGAAGATTACCGGAGCGCGCACCGCACGACCTGCGCGTAGATCTCGAAGT
>CAXTMA010000245.1:0-6706 GCA_964245015.1 uncultured Beijerinckiaceae bacterium
GCACCAGGGCGTCACGGCGCCAATGCGCATCGCTGACAACCCCGTGGGTAATTACGTCCAGTGCGTCAACTGCTGCCTTTCACGGCAAAGCTCCTGAGCAACTGCGCCACGTCGTCATCAGCAGCCTTCAGGCTTTCAGGTGTGGCTCAAAGCGTCATCTGGACCATCTCGCCATCCGCTCCGACCGGTCCGATCTCGGTGAACTCGACCACTGTCGGCGCGCCTTTCCAGGTCGCGCCGCCATTGCGATAGATCCTGAAACTGTCCGTGAAGCCGCCGGTCTCGCCGGAACCAACGGTCGGCTCACCAGTGAAGGCGACGTCGTTCTTCTGCCAGAACGCGATCCACTCGTTGACCAGCGCCGCATGCTCGCCTTTGAGGTAAGCCTCGAACCAGATGTCAACGGCGCCGTCGGCTGAAACCAGCTTCATGCCCCCGTCCGTTTCCGACACGGTCCAGGTCTCGGGCTTGTCGACCATGATGCCATGAAACGTGACCGGCTCCGCGCGAGCCGGAGCGGCGACGTTCATCAGAAGCATCGCCATGGCCAAGCGGAGTTGTTTTAGCATAAACCGCATCCCGCACGCTCTCGACTTGGCCGATCCGGTAGCGCGAAGTTTCACATGATCCGATCGACGCAAAACGGGCGCATAAGCGATGTCACCACTATTCGGTGACAATCCGACTTGCATCGGCATGCCTCTCCGACCGGCCGTCGTCCGCCTCCATCCTTGGCAGAGGATGACCGATTACTCGGATCAAGACTATTTCTTGTATGTCACGTTGAGGGTCTGGAGCATCCCCGAGATATCGCCACTGTGCTTGTCCCAGGCATCCGGTGATGCCCATAGCGTAACCAAGATCATCGTTTCTTCAGGACCGAGAGGGCCAACGCGAATGTAGCGCAGAACGGTCGGCTTGCCTTTCCAAGTGGCATCCTTGTAGTCAAACGACTCCTGCTTGGCGCCTCCCGTTTGGGTTATCTCGTCATGGACGGGATCATTCGGCAAGCTGACGTCATTCTCCTTCCAGTACTTGTCGTGCTCACTGCGAAGGTCATCGTCCTCGCTGCCTTTATAGGTTTCAAACCAAGCCATGACGCCCTTGTTGGTCGTCTCGACCTCGATCCCCCTGTTGGACTCGGAGGCTTGAAAACTATCGGGCACATTGACCGTGATATCGCCCATCGTCACGCTCTTCGCTTGGGCTGAAAGCGAACAACTGAGAAGGAGAACGCTTGCCATGGACCTCAGGACATTTGCATGCATCAGTGTAAGCCTCCACCAATCGGAAAAGTTCGGCGATTCATGTCTTCGGCGATCCATGTCGATGGAATGCCGCTGCCGTCTTATCTCTCAAATCCAACGAGCTATCGCGATCACGCAGGCAAGGCGTCTTCTGTTAACATGCGCTTGGCCGCATCCGAGGAACCCGCTCAGGGCACCCTTCGAGGCAGCACGGGCATCTGCGCTTCGCAAACTCATTTGCAGGCCCAAGATCCGTGGGGGCCATAGGTGCACGTATCGTGCTCCCAGCGGGCGATCGCGCAATCGTATCGCTTACCAGAGCACAGCTTCATCGCATAGTTCTCGGCCTCGCTTCTACTTGCCCATCCCCACGAGCTTGAGTACCCTCCAGAACCATTCGAGCCGCAGGCAATGGCACCCCATCCGGCATATGACGTCGTCGGTGCTACGAAGAACCCGACAACGATCATCAGGCTGTACGCGATTTTCATGAATGCTCACCCTTGAAGGAGTCCGCAGGCGCAGGGTCGGCCTCGCCGCGAGCAGACTGCTGCGATAGTTCCGATCCGCCCTGTTTGCTGAGATGATCTTTGAGTCGAGCCCGTCTCGTCTATGCCATGCAGATTAAATCGCACGTTTGACGACGGTCAATAGCACAGGTGTCCAAAAGTGTTGACGAAACGTCCGAGCTTTACGCGGATGGTTGTTGCGTCAGATGAAGCTGTTTTCCGGGATCTTCCCGTAAAGGGATTTCGAACCACGACACCTCGCGCCGTCGAGCCAGCATCGACGCGCAGGACGACACCGAACGGGTTGAACAGCACCGCACCCAAGACGCTCGGATATCGCGATGCCTGGGATCGTTACGGCGGGACCATCACTTGGACGATCATGGGATTGTAGGCTGCAGGTGGGTTTTCGCGCCCGACCAGCTCGACGGGATCGCGATGGTGGAGGCGCGCGACGACACCTAATGGCTCGAAGCTCAAGCAGCCATCGACGGCCGTTCGTCGTTGCGATCCGGCAGGGCTCGGCGCCCCGGCCATACGAGCTTCGTGCACTCGGCGACCTCGCCGATGCGCAGCGCTTCTGTCTCACTCATCGCGCGAAGAACGAGGCGGTGTTGGTCGAGGAGGCGCAGTGCCTTAAGAAGGCGCATCGAGATCGTGATTTCGCGAGCTGTCGTTGGGAACACCAGGGCGCGGAGGGTCGACTATCGAAGCTTGGAGGTAGAGGCAGGCGTGCAGCGCCGAGGAGTCATGACGTGATGTCAATGAGGATTTCGACAAGCGGCAAGAAGCAAACCATATAGCATATTGGGCTTGGACGCCGGAATGATCCAAGCGCTTCGGCGGCGACGGTATCGGGAGACACGCATGGAAAAGGCGACGGCCCTCAGCGATCTTGCGGATCCATCCGCAGCGGGTACGGCGCTCGGGCAGCAGCTGCTGAAAGAGCTGTCCGGTTCACCTGACGCGATCATTGTTTTCGCCGCTCCTTCGTATGATCACGCAGCCTTGCTTGAAGCGTTGTCCGCCCAATGCGATGGCGCTCTGATCGTCGGTTCGTCGTCGGCTGGTGAGTTCACCCATGCGGTGCAGGGCGAAGGAACAGCCTGCGCCCTGGCCTTGAAGAGCAGGGATGTGCGCTTCGCCATCGGCGTCGGACGTAACCTGCACATCTCGGCGAAGGAAGCCGCCAACCAGATCGCCTCGACGTTCCAGGGCGTGAACGAATCGACGCTTCATCGAGCGGCCCTCGTGATGACGGATGCGCTGAGCGGTCACGCGCCGGACTTGATCCATGAGCTGATGCTCGCGACCAAAACGCAGTACCAGCTCTTCGGGGGTGGCGCCGGCGACAATGCTGCATTTTCGCGGACCGTTGTGTTCAACAACACGGAGGTGCTCGTGAATGCCGCCGTCGCACTTGAGATCATTTCGACACATCCGATCGGCGTCGGGGTCGGTCATGGTTGGGAGCCTGCGGCGGAAGCGATGCGCGTCACCGAGGCCGACGGACTTCGATTGATCGGTCTCGACGGCATGCCCGCTGTTGAAGCCTTCGAGGCACATGCCGAGGATCAAGGCCAATCTTTCGACCGCGATGCGCCGTTGCCGTTCTTCCTGCACAACATCCTGGGCATCGAGACATCCGCCGGCTACCAACTCCGCATGCCGCTCACGGTCGACAAGGATGGCGCATTGCATCTTGCCGGCGAGGTGCCGGTCGGTAGCCGCGTGCGGATCATGCGAACCACCTTGGGCGCAAGCCTGGACGCCACGACGCAGGCCACAGCGACGGCGCTGTCGAAGCTGAATGGCCAAAAACCGGGAGTGGCGCTGTTTTTCGATTGTGCGGCAACAAAGATCCGCATCGGCGATCAATACACGATGGAGCTCGAAGCTGTGCGCTCACAACTTCATGACCTTCCAATGGTCGGCTGCATCACGCAGGGGCAGTTCGGCCGCGCCGAAGGCCAGTACGATGGCTTCCACAACTGCACCGCCGTTGTTTGCGTCCTTCCGGCATGAGGCTGACTTGACGCTTTGCAATGTCACCGGCCCTGCTTCGACCTGATCCTCTCAACGATTTTGCTGACCCGGCCGAGCGCGCCATGGCGGCGGCACGACGCGCGGCGGACTGGGGTGTCGAGGCGGTCCTGATATTGATCCGAGACCGCGACCTCGGCACGTTGCGTCCCGCACCCGGATTTCCACAAACCCTGCCGGGAGGTCCGACGTGGCGATCCCTGCTCAGGCGAGGTTTCAGCGACGACGCCCGATGGACCGGCATCGTTGCCTTTCCGGTCCGGGACCGAATGGTGCCGTTTGCCGCCTTCGCTGATCACAGCAAGGCTGTGCTGTTGGTGCTGGGCGGCGCCGCGGCAGACGTTGTCCTCGATCTGGCAGCACTCGGGTTCTCCCTGGTCACTCGCCTGCTGCAAGCCGAGGACGACGTTGTCATCGCAAGTGGAATCGTGGCGACGGCAGCGAAGGCTCTTGATCAGGCCGAAAGCCTGACCGCCTCGCTCGACACCGCACGAAAGAAGCTTGCACAAGCACTCTCGGACTCCGATCGCCTGAACAACGTTCTGAACACGCTGAACGCCACGCTCGAAGAGCGCGTCGGCGAGCGGACCCAGCAGCTCGAAGCCGAGATGGCGGAACGCCAAAGAACCGAGGAACTTCTCAGGCAATCTCAGAAGATGGAGGCGGTGGGCCAGCTTACGGGTGGCCTGGCGCACGATTTCAACAACCTGCTGGCAGGCATCTCCGGCTCATTGGAGCTGATGCAACTCCGCGTACGGCAGGGACGGCTCGGCGACCTCGATCGCTACATGGCGGCGGCCCAGGGCGCCGCGAAGCGCGCTGCCGCTCTGACCCACCGCCTGCTCGCCTTCTCGCGTCGGCAAACGCTCGATCCCAGGCCGACCGACGTGAACCGCCTGTGCAGCGGCATGCAGGAGTTGATCCAGCGCACCGTTGGCCCGGCGATTCCGGTCGAGTTCGTCGGCGCCTCGGGGCTGTGGCCCGCGCTGGTCGATCCGAGCCAGCTTGAGAACGCGCTGCTGAACCTCTGCATCAACGCCCGTGACGCGATGCCGGACGGCGGTCGCATCACCGTCGAGACCGGCAACAAGCGGCTCGACGAGCGCGCCGCCCGCCAACTCGACATGCCGGAAGGGCAATACACGACGATGTCGGTCAGCGACACAGGCACCGGCATGCCGCCCGACGTGATCGCCCGCGTGTTCGAGCCGTTCTTCACGACGAAGCCGATCGGCGAGGGGACCGGGCTCGGCCTTTCGATGATCTACGGCTTCGCCCAGCAGTCGGGCGGGCAGGTCCGCGTTTATTCCGAGGTCGGTCAGGGCACGACGGTGTCGATCTACCTGCCGCGCCATTTTGGCGATGTCGCCGCTGACGACGAGCCGGTCACGTTGCGCGATCGCTCGCGATCCGACCAGGGCGAGACGGTGCTGGTGGTGGACGATGAGCCCACCGTGCGGATGCTTGTCACCGATATCTTGCAAGATCTGGGTTACGCGGCGATCGAGGCGGGCGACAGTGCGGCGGGGCTGCGCATCCTGCAATCGGATGTGCGGATCGACCTGCTCGTCACCGATGTCGGCCTGCCCGGCGGGATGAACGGGCGACAGATGGCCGATGCGGGCCGGGTGAAGCGTCCCGACCTCAAGGTGCTCTTCATCACCGGCTATGCCGAGAACGCGGTGGTCGGCAACGGTCACCTCGCGCCGGGGATGGCAGTGCTGACCAAGCCGTTCGCGATCGAGGAGGTGGCAGCGCGCATCCGCTCGCTGATGAGGCCGATAAGGGCAAAAGGTAGCATGCAGTAACAAGATCGCTTCTGAGTCGTAGGCGGCTGGCACTCAGCAACTTTGGCGGGCCGGCGGGTCCAGCTGGAACAGCCTAGTCCGCGAAGGTCTGACAAAGACTAGACTGCGATTGCTTGCCAATTTCTGGAAATCAAGGCGTTCCCGCTTTTGCGACCTAAATCCTTGACAGCAATTTGGATGCACGCAGGGACGTTTCCCCTTGCGTCTGAAGCCAGGACGCTCGCACAGCGAAAGTCGGCATGCGGCTCCCTCGACGGCGCAAACCCCTCTCTGGGTGCGCTTCGACCACAACCGTTGCTTCGTCGAGGCGACCTGCGCCGACGCGCTGGCCGCACGCCTGCGCAGCGCAGATGCCCTACTCGACCCGCTCGCCCTTGGCCGCGAGCCAGAGCCGCCCCCGCCCGTGCTGACGCCAGCCTCGTTGACCTTGGGCCTGCTGCCCGAGGCCGACTGCGCCCGCCATGACAGCTTGCGGCCGAGGGCAACGGCATGATGATGTGTCCCGCCGTTCTCGCCATGATGGTCAAGCTGAAGCTGCCCGGCATGCGCGCCGCTCATGACGAGGTGCTCACCCCGGCCGCCAAGCGTCACCACTGGCCCGAGCGGTCGCGGGCGCGTTGCTGGCCGCCCAGCTCGCCGACGTGGACAGTCGGGCCACGGCCTATCGCGTGGGCAACGCCCACGTCCTCGCGATGAAGACGCTGGCCGCATTCGACCTCGCCAGCTCGCCCGTGAATGCTGGCGCCCTGCGCGAGCTGCACAAAGGCGTGTTCCTCGCCAACAACCGCAACGTCGTGCTGATCGGGGGCACGGGATCGGGCAAGTCGCCTCTCGCCATCGCCATTGGCGCGAACTGCGTACGCGAGCGTGAGGCGCGAGTGCGTTTCTTCAACGCCGTCGATCTCGTCAATCAGCTGGAGGCCGAGACGCGCGCGGGCAAGGCGGGGCGGCTGGCCACGCAATTGGCGCGTTGCGACCTCGTCATCCTGGACGAGCTTGGCTGGCTGCCGTTCCCTCGCGCAGGCGGCCGGATGGAGTGCGCCACTGGAGGTGGACAGGGATCATCCGCTGATTTGACCGGGAGGGTTGGGCTTTCACA
>CAXTMA010000246.1:0-6705 GCA_964245015.1 uncultured Beijerinckiaceae bacterium
AGCCGATACCGCCGACGAGCAGCAGCACGAACACCGCGACGGTGGTGAGGTTGGTGCCGCCTTCAAGGTCGGGGCGGGCGGGCGCCGAGGCGCCGAGTGGATAGGAGGAGCCTGGTAGGGCTGCGTCTGACATGCATGCGATCTCACGAAACGAGGTGCTTGGAGCACGTTCGTGCGAAGGTGATGTGACAGGTCGCGGGACCGGTGGGCATCGTCGCTGGGGCGTTGGCGGATTGGCGGATGTTGCCACCACGCGGGCTTTCGCAGACCTGCCTGCAGCGCTAGGTTGCGTGAAGCTCGCCGTCCGATTGGGTTTGCCGTCTCCCGGGCCCGCTGCCGCGAACCAATCCACGTCCCGGCCGTTTCCGCGAGGTCCCAAAGTCGACGACGGCGACGTCGGAGGTGCCATGGCGATGAGCGTCGAGGCTGTTCTTGCCCTCGCTCCCGATCCCGCGAGCCGCAAGGCCGGTGCGGATCTGGCGAAACCGGTCAAATGGCTCGTCCTGGGAACGGCAACCGACGCGGTGTGGGGCGAGATCAAGGGCAGCGGCAAGGATCCCTATCGGGTCGCCGCCGCCGCCGACGGCTCCGCCAGCAAATGCACCTGTCCGAGCCGCAAGTTCCCGTGCAAGCACGCCCTCGGCATCCTCGCCATCGCGGCGGCCACTCCGGAGGCGTTAGCGGCCGAGCCGCCCGCAACGCTTCCCCGATGGGTCGAGGACTGGATCAACGGGCGCTCGGCACGGGCCGAGGCGGCGGTGCGCCGCGCCAGCGAGGAACCCGGGGGGATCGACCCGAAGGCCAAAGCGAAGCGCCAGGCGGCCCGCGACGCCAAGGTCGACGCCGGCATCGGCGAACTCGATCTTTGGCTGCGCGACCTGATCCGGCGCGGCACCCTGGCCGCCCGCGCGGAACCCTATGCGACCTTCGACCGGATGGCATCGCGGCTGGTCGACGCCCAGGCGACCGGCCTTGCCCGTAGGGTCCGCGGACTCGCCGGCCTGATCGCCGACGCGTCGCCCGACGGCCGCGAGCGCACGGCGATGGCGTTGGGTCGCCTCGCCCTCCTGGTGCGTGCCGCCGCGCGGGCCGATGGTCTCGACGCCGAGCTTCGCGCCGGCCTGATGGCCGCGATCGGCTACAGCACCACCGCCGATGATCTCGCCGGTCTGCCGGTCGTCGAGGATAGGTGGCGCGTCCAGGCGCAGCTGAGCGAGGCCGACGACAAGATCACGACGCGCTCGACCTGGCTGATCGGCGAGGCGACGGCACTGATCGCTCTGATCCTGGACTTCGCGGCGGGCGGTTCGGGCATGGCGCGGGGGCTGCCGTGTGGGCAGGCCCTTGCGGGCGGACTGGTGTTTCACCCCGGCGCGCCCGGTTTCAGGGCCAGCCGGCGGGGCGGCCTGTTGCAGGTGCCGGATCGGGCGCTCGTGCCCGGCGCCGGCTCCGTCGCGGCCGCCTTCGGGGAGGTCGCGGCGATCCTCGCCAGGGCCCCCTGGACCGATCGCTTCCCCGTGCGCCTTGCCGACGTGCGCCTGGGCCGTACGGCGACGGGGTTCGGAGCGTCCGACGACACGGGGTCGGTGCCGTTCGCCGCAGCCGCGCCGGTGGCGCAGATCGTGTCCGTCGCGGGTGGCCGGCCGGCGGCGCTCTTTGGGCTTTGGGACGGCTTCGCCCTGCTGCCGATGGCGATGGTCGTCGCCGGGCGGCACTATGCCGTCCGGCAGAACGGTGACGAGGCGGTCCACCTTTGGCGGGCAGCGTGAGCCTTTCGGGTGGACGGGTCGTGGCGCCGGCGATGCTGGACGCCTGGGCGGCGGCGGTGACGGCGACGCTGATGGGCAGCGAACGCGCGGCACTGCCGCCGTCGCCGATCGACGGCCTGCCAGTTCCGGCGGCGGGCGATCGCGAGGGCAACGCGCTGGCGTCATTGGCCGCGCTCACGGTCTGCGTGATGGCCGGAGCCTCGCCGCCGCCCGAAGGCTCGATCCCTTTCGAGCCGGCGCCCGAGCGCCTGCCCGATTGCGCGGCTGTGTCGGCGAACCGGCTGTCCGCGATCATCGCCCCGCGGGGCCCGCTGGACCTGCTCGACGAATGGTGCGCGCTGGCGCTCGCGGCCGGCGTGTCGATCCCGGCCGAGCACACTCACGCCGTGTACAGCAAGGGGAAGGCCTACAGGACCGGCAACGTCATGGCGGCGCTGGGGCCGACGCTCGGCTGGCTGCGGGACGCGCTGGGCAAGCCGTCGCCGGCGGAAGCGGCCGCGGCATCCGACGATTGGACGGCGGGCGATGACGCCCAGCGCCGCGCATCTTTCGCCGCATGGCGGGCGCGCGATCCCGATGCCGCGCGCGAAGCGCTGGTTGCGGGCTGGGCGACGGAACGGCTGACACTGAGGCTCGCGATCCTGGAGGAGATGCAGCCGCTACCGGCCGACGAGCCGTTGCTCGAAGCCCTGCTCGACGACCCCGCGAAGAAGGTCAGGGAGAAGGCCGCCGCCATCCTTTCGAGCGTGCCCGACAGCCGCTACGGCGGCCGGATGCGGGCGCGGGCCCTCGCCGCCGTGGCGCTTGCGGCGAAGCGCCTGCCTCTCGCGAGGGTGAAGCACGCCGTGTCGGTCGACCTGCCCGACGATGACCCGGCGCTGGCGCGCGACGGACTCGCGACCTCGGATTTCCCGCCCAGGCCCGGCGACGAGATTGTTGGACGCCGGACGCAGCTCCTTGAAGCCGTGATCGAGCGCGCGCCGATGGCGACCTGGGCGGGATCACTCCCGCAGGCGTGGATCGCCGGCGCGCTCGCCGGCGAATGGGCGTCGAGCCTCGTCCCGTCGTGGGCGAGGCGGGCCCTGCGCGAGCGCGACCGAAACTGGTCGCTCGCCATCTTCGACGCGCTGGCCGACCACCGCCTGGGGGAACAGGCTCCGCACTGGGTGAAGCTCGCCTACGGGCTGTCGGCGTGGCCATTGTCGGGCGCCGAGCGCGAGGCGCACGCCACCGCCCTGATGCGCAAGGCTCCCGATGACGCGGTCGTCGGCGCCATCAACATCTGCCAGGCGCCCTGGAGCGAGCGCTTCACCGGCGACGTCTTCGGCTGGCTCGGCGGAAGGCTCATCGCACTGGCGGGTGCGGGGGTGCGCCCCAACCTCGTCGTCAACGAACCCGGCCTGCGCGGCGATTCGGCGGCGTGGGCGGCGGCCGGCGAGGTCGCCGCGCGCTTGACCGCCTTCGAGCCCGGGTCGGGCGGGCTGCCCTTCACCTTCGGCAACGTCGTTCAAGCCGCCGAGCTGCTGCGCTTCCGGCGCGAGATGAGGTTGGAGTTCGAACGATGACGCCATCGACGGGGCCGGGCCGGGACAAGCCGAGCGAAGCGCGCCTGCGGCCGCCGGCCGAGGTCGCCTTTGCCCATGAACTCGATGCCTTGGCGGCCGATGACAGGCGTTCGCGGCCGCCGAACTGGCGGCTGTCCCCGTGGGCCGTGGTGGTCTACCTGATGGGCGGCGCGCTCGCCGACGGCACGGTCATCTCCGCCAAATACATCGGCGACAGGCGGTTGATGGAGGTCGCGGTGGCGACGCTGTCCACCGACCGCGCCCTGCTGCTGCTCGGTGTTCCCGGCACGGCCAAGTCCTGGGTCAGCGAGCACCTAGCCGCCGCCATCTGCGGCAACTCCCGCCTCGTGGTGCAGGGCACGGCCGGCACCGCCGAGGAGTCGATCCGCTACGGCTGGAACTACGCGCAGCTTCTCGCCCACGGTCCGAGCCGCGCGGCGGTGGTGGCGAGCCCGGTCATGCGGGCGATGACGGAGGGCATGATCGCCCGCGTCGAGGAGCTGACGCGCATCCCTTCGGAAACGCAGGACGGCTTCATTTCCATCCTGTCGGAGAAGACGCTTGCCATTCCCGAACTCAACGACGAGGTTTTCGCCGAGCGCGGCTTCAACCTGATCGCCACCGCCAACAACCGCGACCGCGGTGTCAACGAGCTGTCGAGCGCGCTGAAGCGGCGCTTCACCACCGTGGTGCTGCCGCCGCCGGCGACCATCGAGGCCGAGGTGGAGATCGTCACCAGCCGCGTCGCCTCGCTCGCCCGCACCTTCGACATCCCCGCCGAGCCGCCGGGCGCCGACCAGATCCGCAAGGTCGTCACGATCTTCCGGGAGCTGCGCGAGGGGATCACCCACGACGGCAAGGCCAAGGTGAAGCAGCCCTCGGGCACGCTGTCGACCGCCGAGGTGATCGGCGTCTTCGGGGAAGGTCTCGCCCTCGCCGCGCACTTCGGCGACGGAACGCTCGCCGCCGCCGACATCGCGTCCGGCCTCGTCGGCGCGGTGGTGAGAGACCCCGGCCAGGACGCCATCGTGTGGCGCGAATACCTGGAAACCGTGGTCAAGGAGCGCCCGGCCTACCGCGACATCTACGCGGCCGCCAGGGCGAGATCCTGATGGCGAGATCGTGATCCGGTGGCCCGCACCGTCGACATATTGGGCATACGCCACCACGGCCCGGGGTCGGCGCGCAGCCTGCAGGCGGCGTTGCGCGACGTCGCGCCCGATTGCGTGCTGGTCGAAGGACCGCCCGAGGCCGATGCGCTGATCGCCTCCATCGCCTGCACGGAGATGGTGCCGCCGGTGGCGCTCCTCGTGTACCGAACCGATGATCCTCGCCGATCGAGCTTCTTCCCCTTCGCCGCCTTCTCGCCAGAGTGGGTCGCCCTCAAGCATGCCGTGACGGCCGGCGTTGCCGCCCGCTTCATCGATCTCCCGCAGGCCCATGGCCTCGCCGATGCGCCGGAACGCGCCGAAAAGGAGCCCGACATCTGCGAGCCCGCGCACGAGCCCGCCGCCGACGGCCCACTCGACGGCGAAGGCTCCGCCGACGGGACGCCGGCCCTCGCCCTGCCGACGTTCCGGCGCGATCCCCTGGGCGAGCTGGCGCTCGCCGCCGGCTACACCGACGGGGACCGCTGGTGGGACGACCTCGTGGAAAGCCGCGCCACGGCCGGCGAGGACATCTTCGCCGCCGTCGCCGAGGCGATGACGGCGGTGAGGGAGCTGTCGCCACCGCTGCCGCCCGAGGAGGCGGCGCGCGAAGAGGCCCGCGAGGCCTACATGCGCACCGCGATCCGGCAGGCCGTGAAGGAGGGCCGCGAGGCGATCGTCGTGGTCTGCGGGGCGTGGCACGTCCCCGCCCTGCGCCGCTACGACGCCAGGGGACAAGCGTCGCAGGATGCCGCGACCTTGCGCGGGCTGCCGAAGGCGAAGACGGCCGCCGCCTGGGCGCCCTGGTCTTACGAGCGCCTGTCGGTCGGCAGCGGCTACGGCGCCGGCGTGGACTCGCCCGAATGGTACCATGCCGTCTGGCATCACGGCGACGGGGTCGCTGTGCGCTGGCTTGCGCAGGTTGCGGCGCTTCTGCGCTCGAAGGATCTCGACGCGTCCCCGGCGAGCGTCGTGGAAGCGGCGCGACTGTCGATGACGCTGGCGGGATTGCGCGGGCGCTCGCGGCCGGCACTCGAAGACCTGCGCGAGGCGGCGGAGGCGACGATGTGCTTCGGCGACGCCGCGCCGATGCATTTCGTGGCCGACAAGCTCATCACCGGCGACCGCGTCGGCTGCGTGCCGCCCGATGCTCTGCTCACGCCGGTGCAGGCCGATTTCGAGGCGCAGGCGAAGCGCCTCCGACTCACCACCAGCGTCGAGGCCAAGGCGCTGGACTTCGACCTCCGCAACGAGACCGATCTCCGGCGCAGCCACTTCCTCAACAGGCTGGCCCTGATCGGGGTACGCTGGGGCGAGCGGCGCACGGTCGGCGGCAAGGGCACCTTCAAGGAAGGCTGGACCTTGAAGTGGGATCCCGTGTTCGCCGTCGACCTCGTCGCCGCCGCCCGCGATGGTGCCACCGTGGCCGATGCCGCGGCGGCGATCGTGCGTGCCACGGCGCGGCGGATCACGTCGGTCGCGGAGATCTCGGCAATCGTCGGCACGCTGCTCGACGCCGATCTGCCGGCGGCGGCGGCCGACGTGGTGGCCGCGCTCGACGAGCGGGCCGCGATCGCCACCGACGTCTTCGACCTGATGGAAGCGGTGCCGCCCTTGGCCGAGCTGGCGAGGTACGGTTCGGTCCGCTCGCGCGATACCGAGCGTTTCCGGGCGATCGTGGCCCGCCTCGTTCCGCGCGTCGCGGCGGGGCTGGTGGCGGCCTGCTTGTCGCTCGATGATGGCGCGGCGGCGCGCGCCAGGACCAGGATCGAGGCGCTCGATCGTTCGCTGGCGACGCTGGCCGACGCGGCGCTGAACGAGGACTGGCGGGGCGCGCTCCGCGCCCTCGCCGACCAAGCCCACGTCCACGGGCTGGTCGTCGGCCGAGCGACGCGGCTGCTGCTGGAGGCGGAGGTGATGAGCGAGGACGAGGTCGGGCGGCGCCTCGGCTTGGCCCTGTCGTCGGCCGCCTCGGCGGGTGCCGCCGCCGCCTGGTTCGAGGGCATGCTGGCCGGGACAGGGGCGCTTCTTGCCCATTCCGCCGGGCTGAGGAGCGTTGTCGACGATTGGCTTTGCGGCCTCGACGCCGACAGGTTCATCGAGGTGCTGCCGCTGGCGCGCCGCACCTTCTCGACGATGCAGCCGGGCGAACGGCGCGCCATCGGCGAGGCCCTGGGCACGGCCGGCGGACCGGCGATCGGCAGATCGTTGATTTACGACGCC
>CAXTMA010000247.1:0-6654 GCA_964245015.1 uncultured Beijerinckiaceae bacterium
GGAACGGAGGGATGGGCGGGCGTCGGCGGCGCGAAGAGGGAGGTCGCGGACAAGGTCAGTCCTGCACCCGTACGCGGGTCTCGGTGAACACCCAGTCGCCGCGCGGCAGAGCGGCCATCCGCGCCGAGAGCGCGCCGCGGAAGGCGGCCGCCGAGATCTGCGCGTCGGCGGGCGTCTCGGTCCGCGCCGCGCCGCCAAACCCCCCGATGGGCTGGCGCGACACGACGAAGATCAGGGTGTCGTCACCGGCCGGCGGGGAGGCCCGCACGACCAGTCCCTGGCGGGGGTAGACCAGCGGCTGGCGACTGCGGATCGGCACGTTCTCCAGCCAGATCTGGCTCTTGCCGGAGGCATCGAGGACGTAGAGGTGCGCGTATCCCGCTGCCGACGACATCAGCTTGAAGCCGACGGGGGTGCCGACGGGGAGAACCGACGAGCCGACCGGGATCAGCGACACCACGATCGGGCGCCGCCGCAGGGCCGGGCGCGGGACGCGGACGGGCGCGGCGGCTTCAGCGCCGAGGTTCCGGGTCGTTTCGGCGTGGGCTGCCGTCGCGACCTGAAGGAGGGCGGCGAAAAACGCCGTCGTCGCGGCGCCGACCCTTTTGCTCTGGATGAACATCGCCCCTCGATGATTGCATACTGGGGATCGACTTGCGTGCCGGCCCCCTCCTCATTTGACATGGCAGGCGCGACGATGACAGAGCTAATGTCTACAAGACGGTAGTCTCTTTCCAAGTCGTTTGGAAGGGGAGTTCCGGCATCATCTATATTCCTAGTGCGGACGATACGGTATGGTCGAAGGACTTGGCGGTGAGTCGAGCAGCGATCTTTCTGCCGACCTGTCCGTCCTTGAGACTGTCCGCTGGGCGCGACATCAATTCGAGCGGGATCTATGCGACGCAAGCCTGAAGCGCAGCGAGGAGGTCTTCGAGATCCTGCGCCTCGACACGGCTTACCAGTTCGCCGAGTTCTTCTTCCTGATGAAGGCACGGCGGATCGAGACGGCGGACCACCTCGCCGGGCTCGAAGAGGCGCACAACCTCTACCTCGGACAGCTGATGCGCGACCCCGCGAAGATGAAGCGGATGAACCTTCGCCGCTCCCGCATCGAGGATGCCCTGTTCACGGGGGAAACGAGGCCGCGGCTGCTGCAGGACTGGCGGGACGGCCCCGGCACGATCGACCAGTCCAACCTAGCACGCTTCCTGGCCATGACGATGTCGACCGAGACCTGCCGCAAGCTGAGCGTCACCTTCGCCGAGGCGGGCTTCCTGGTGCGGCGCAGGTCGCCCTACGGAACGACGCTGGTGCGGTCCACCGGGGTGGCGGAGCAGGTCTTCGGCGACTGCCTACGCAAGCTTCGGTTGCGGCTTGTGCAGTGACGCGGTTCGTCCTGCGATGTCTCCTCGTCGCTTCAGCGACGGTTTGGGCACCCGCCCTGGTCCAGGCCGAACAGCGCGTGAGCGACGAGGTGCGCTTCAGCGCCGACGACCGCGCGATCATCGGGCGCAATGCCTTGCTGCGCGACCAGCTCGCATCCCGGCCTCTGCTGGTGCGCCAAATCCTTGATCTCAGGACCACCGCCGCGGCGCGACGGCCGGCGAACCAGCGAGGCCTTCCCATGCCTGACCCAACCCGGGACGAGACATTCGACGCCGCCAACCCCGACCTGTCGCGGCTCGACAGGTCGTCGTCGGAGGCCGCTCACGACCTCTTCCAGCTGCTGAAGCAGGCCCAGCCCCAGCTTCCGCCGCCCCCGCCGCCGACGCGGTGATTCCTCCGGCGTCGGCCATCGGCGTCCGTCGCGAGCGGACGATCGTCCATCACCATCGTTCAGTTTCCGTCAGAAGGTCGAACATGCCCGGCGCCCGTACCGCCTTCCCGTTCCTGCCACCATCGATGCGGAAGCGTCTGGCCATCGCCGCGCTCCTTTGCGTCGGCCTCGCCCGTCCGGGCCTCGCGCAGTCCGACAACGGGACGCCGGATCTCTACCAGCTGCCCTCTACCGACGCGCCGGTCGGGAGGGATCGGGTCGTCGGCGGCACTCCGGCAACGCATGGCGACTGGCCGAGCCTCGTGCTCGTCAACATCCTCGACGGGGCCGGCCATAAGCGTGCGACGTGCGGCGGCACCGTCATCGCGCCGCGCTGGGTGCTTACGGCGGCCCATTGCGCCGCCGGCAGCGAAGGCTTCTCGGTCCTCGAAGGCACCGACAACCTCCGGCGAGGGGGCCATCTGATCGCGGTCGACAACGCGCTGGTGCACCCGAACTACTCGCACGATCCGACGCCGCGCAACGACCTCGCCCTGCTGCACCTGCGCTCCGGCGCGACCTCGCCGCCGCAGCTCCTGCTCGGCAAGGAGGCCAAGCAGGTGCCCTTCGATATGCACGCGAAGGCCCTGGTGGCCGGCTTCGGCCTGACCCTTCCCCAGACCGACGGCGAGCCCCATCGCGGATCGACGTCGGATACACTGATGGCGGCCGAGCTGCCCGTGGTCGACCGCAAGACCTGCGGCAGGGTGCTCCAGGCCGCGATGCACGTCGGGGCCGACAAGCTGCTCGACGACACGACGCTCTGCGCCGGCGACGTCAACGGCGGAATCGACTCCTGCAACGGCGACAGCGGCGGCCCCCTCGCCGAGGCGGTCGGCGGCCGCAAGGTGCAGATCGGCGTCGTCAGCTGGGGACCGGGCTGCGCCCAGAAGGACACGGTGGGCGTCTACGCTGCGGTCTCCACCTTCGAGGACTGGATCCGCAGCAAGGTGACCGACGCCCGCTTCTACACCGCGCCGAGCGCGCCGCCCGACCCGACGTCGCTCACCGCCGTCAACGCCGCCGCGGTCGCGGCGGGGCTAAACCCGGACATCGTGGTCGAGTTGGTGGAGGGCCACAGCGTGCCCCTGGGCACAAAGGTGCATTTCCGCGTTACCAGCGCCATCCCCGGCAAGCTGCTGCTCTACAACGTCGAGCTTCCCTCCGGCCGCGCCTACCAGATCTACCCCAACAAATACATCGCCTCGACGGAGCGGGACGGGATGGCCGAGCCGAGCCGGGCTGTGACCGTGCCCGGCGACGGCGACCGCTTCGCCTTCCGCCTGAAGGAGCCGCTCGGCGACAACCGGCTCTTCGCCTTCGTCCTGCCCAGACAGACGCGCATCGCCGACCTTGCCGCCAGGGGCATGGACATGGACGACCTCGCCGACGCCCCAGCGGTGTTCGACGAGGTCAAGGAGCGCGCCCTGCGCGGCGTCGGCATCGAACCGGCCGGCGCGGGCGGCAGCAAGACCCAGGGCGCCAACGTGTTCGACTACGAGATCACTCCATGAGCGCAGGACCGGCCGTTCCGCCCGCCGGCGGACCGCCGGCCTCCCGCCCATCGCATCCGCCCATGCCGGATGCGCAGCGCGTCCGGACGGCGAGGCCGGCGTCCGCACCCCCACTTCCCGCGATAGGAGCACGCCATGAGACCGATGATGAAGCGCACCCTGACGATCGCCGTCCTGGCCCTCGGCCTCGTCCAGCTCTCGGCCCAGCCGGGCCGGGCCGGCGACCGGTTCCTCGGCATCGACGCCGACAACGGCAACGTCTACTACAACGGCCGCAACTCCGGGCGCTACTGCGTCTACCGCACGGTGGAGGTGTTCAACCGCGTCACCGGCTACATGGAGAACCGCCGCGTCCGGCGCTGCGGGCGGGGCCTGTACGTGCGGTGACGAAAGGGTCGTCATGCACGGCGGCGCGCGTTCGGGCTACGGTAAGCGGTAGCCGCACCCGACACCTTGAAGCGTCGTCTGCAGTCCGGAGCTCCGCAGGATGAGCCTCTTCGTGAAGCTGAAGCGGCGTCTGATCGACATCGTCGGGCCGCCGGACCTGATCTATGCCTTGGCTTGGCTCGCGCTCTTTGCGTTAGCCTTCCCCCATGCGATCACCCCGGCAGTCGCCCTCGACCGCCAGGACATGGCGGGCCTGCCGGTGGCGGAGGTCGCCGCCTTGCAGCAGCGCCACAGCGGCGTTGACATCCGAGATTGGCGAGATGGCTTCGACTTCCAATTTAAGGGACGGACCATCGCTCTTAATCGGGTGAATGACGATGATGAGCACGCCCGCTCCCTTGCGATTCACCTGAACACAGGTGGTTTTCTGTTGGGAGCCGATCGCTCTTTCCGCAGCTACGACTATGCCGGAAAGATACGCTGGCGTTTAGCCGTTCCCGGGCCGGCCTGGGGCGTCAACCTTTCTGCCGATGGCCGCATCGTCGTCGCCGCCTTCGGCGACGGCACGATCCGCTGGCACCGCCGGTCCGACGGGCAGGAGCTTCTCGCCCTATTCGTCAACAAGGCCACGCGTGCCTGGGTCGCCTGGACGCCGTCGGGCTACTACATGTCCTCGCCCGGCGGCGAGGACATGATTGGCTGGCACCTCAATCGCGGCTGGGCCCAAGCCGCCGACTTCTTCCCCGCCTCGCGCTTCCGCGATACCTACGCCCGCCCCGACGTCGTGGAACGCGTGCTCGACACGCTCGACGAGACCGAGGCGTTGCGCCAAGCCGACGCCGCCCGGCCGCGCAAGCCGGCGCCGGCCGTCCCGCTCACCGAGCGCCTGCCGCCGGTGATCGCCATCCTCTCGCCGGCTGACGGCAGCAGCGTCGGCAACGAGGTGCAGGTCGATTATCTCGTGCGATCGCCCTCCGGCCTGCCGGTCGATGCGGTGGAGGCGCTGGTCGACGGCCGCCCGGTGCCGGCCGGTCGCGGCCTCGGCCGCCTCGACGAGGGCGGCGGGCTGAAGCAGTGCTTGGCGCAGACGCGCGGCCTCGGGCGCACCGACGGCGCCCTGCAGGGCTGCCGCGGCAGCCTCGCGGTCAGCCTGTCGGGCCTGCCGCCGGGCGCCCGCGAGGTCGGCCTGCTCGCTCGCTCCGGCGACAGGACGAGCGAGGTCGCCAGGGTGCGGCTCACGCACGCCGCGGTGGTGAGCGGGGCCGAGCTGCTGAAGCCGAAGCTCTATGCCCTGGCCATCGGCGTCTCGACCTACCGCAACCGCGACTACGCGCTGGAGTACCCCGCCAAGGACGCCCGCGACTTCGCCGCCGCGCTCCTGAACCAGAAGGGCGGCCTCTACGGCGACGTCGAGGTCCGCCCGCTCGTCGACGAGGAGGCCACCGCGGGCGGCATCCGCGAGGGGCTCGACTGGCTGACCCGCTCGGTGACGAGCCGCGACGTCGGCGTGGTCTTCCTCGCCGGCCACGGCGTGCTCGACCCGCAGGGGCGATTCTACTTCTTGGCCAGCGACAGCGATGGCGAGCGGCTGCGCTCCACCGCCGTGCCAAAGGAGGACATCCGGGCCGCGCTAGACGCGCTGCCCGGCCGGCAGACGCTGCTGTTCCTCGACGCCTGCCACGCCGGCGCGATCTCCGGCAAGGCGCGGCGCGGGGCGGACGACATCAACGCCGTGATCAGCGACTTCGCCAGCGCCGAGCACGGCGTCACGGTGTTCGCCGCCTCCACCGGCCGCCAGTCCAGCCAGGAGAGCGCGAGCTGGAACAACGGCGCCTTCACCAAGGCGGTGGTGGAGGGGCTGGGGCTTCCCGGCGCCAAGGCCAAGGCCGACCTCGTCGGCACGGGGACGATCACCACCTCGCAGCTCGACGCCTACGTCGCCAACCGGGTCAAGGCGCTGACGCTAGGCGAGCAAAGCCCGGTGATGGACCGCCCCCCTGTACCTGTTTGCCTGCGGTTTATGAGGCATCATAGCCGTATCGGGCCGGCTGGTTGAGAGCAGCCTTTCGCCCCCTGTGCCTTTGAGCACCTGGGGGGGACGCGCGCCTCAACCGGTTGCCCGTGTTGCGCGCCCAGTAGGGAGTCGCGCCTCGGCTGTTTGCAGCCCCGAGCGCCAGTACAGGGAACGGCGAAGCGACGCGGCGGCTCAACAGAACAGCAAGCGGGAGGTGGCCATGAACACTGAGCCGCTCGTCTTTGTCGGCATCGACTGGGCGAGCACCGAACATCAAGTCTGCCTGACCGGCGCCGGCGATCCCGTGCAGCGGGCGTTTGCTCACCATGCCGACGGGATCGGCGCCCTGGTCGACTGGCTGTGTGCCCAGGCCGAGCAGCCAAGCCAGGTCGCCGTTGCGATCGAAACGCCGCATGGGCCGGTGGTCGAGGCGCTGATGCACCGCGGCATCGCCGTGTTCGCCATCAACCCCAAGCAGCTCGACCGCTTCCGCGACCGCTTTTCCCCGGCCGGGGCCAAGGACGACCGGCGCGACGCCCTCGTGTTGGCCTCGTCGCTGCGCACCGACCGCCACTGCTTCCGGCGTGTGGAAACCCTTGATCCGGTCGTTGTCGAACTGCGCGAGTGGTCGCGGATGGCCGAGGAGCTCAAGGGCGAGCGCGTCCGCCTGGCCAACCGCATCCGCCAGCAGCTTTGGCGCTACTACCCGCAGGTGCTCGACCTCGCGGACGACATCGGCGCCGATTGGGTGCTGGCACTCTGGGCCAAGGCGCTGACGCCAGCCGAGGCTCGCCGCTTGACCGAAAAGAAGCTCGACCGGGTGCTCGTCGCGCACCGCATCCGCCGCCTTGCCGCGGCCGACGCCCTGGCCATCCTGCAACGGCCGGCCCTGACCGTTGCCCCCGGCACGACCGAAGCCGCCC
>CAXTMA010000248.1:0-6645 GCA_964245015.1 uncultured Beijerinckiaceae bacterium
GTTGCCGTTCACCCGGCCGAAGGAGCCGCCGTAGAGGGTGGCGTCGCCGCCCTGGAAGGTGAAGCCGTTCTTGGTGATGAAGCTGATGGCGCCGCCCAGCGCGTTGAGGCCGAAGATCGGGTTGGCCGTGTAGATGGTGGAGGAGGCCAGCGAGATCGGCGGGATCAGGTCGAGGTTGACGTTGTCGCCGAAGCGTTCGTTGATGCGCACGCCGTTCTGGTACACGGCAAGGCCGGCCGGCGTGCCGGTGATCCGCGACACGTCGTAGCCGCGGAAGAACAGGTCCGGCGACAGGTCCGAGCCGTCGAGGTTCTGGGCGATGGCACCCGCCACGTGGGAGGTGATGGCATCGGTGACCGATGGCGAAAACCTGCGCTCGAACTGCTCGCTGGTGACCACGGTGACGTTGTCGGGCACCTTGGCGGCGTCAACCGTCGGCGCATTGGGCACCGGCGTGGTCGAGATGACGACGTCGGGCAGCGTCACCGCCGCCCCCTGCTGCGCGCCGGCCGCGCCGGCGAACGTCACGCAGCCAAAGGCAGCGCCGGCCATCGATCTTCGCCAACCCAAACGCATTCCACTCTCCGCACGCTGTCCCGGTGCGCGACGTCGACCTCGTCGTTCTCCAAGCTCGGGACTTGCCGCCGTTCTGTCGCGGAAAAGGCCCGCATTCCAACAGCAAAGTCGCTCCGCACCTGTCTTTGCGCGGGATGTTGCAATTATGATGCGGCCAATGTTGTATCCGGGAAAGCGTGTACTCCAGAACGGGAGAATATCCCTATTGCTAGATTGAGGGAAATGGGATCGAGCTGCGAATCCGGGGCATCGCGAAGCGCGCAACGGCCCCGCCCGCACCGCATTGCCTCGCGCGGTGATCAGGTGGTTTCATGCGCCTGATCGATGGCGCGGCGCGCCGGCTTCGCACCGCCTCGGGCTTGCTCGCCGATCTCGTCTTTCCGCCCTGCTGCCTCGCCTGCCGCCGGGCAACGGCCGTGTCCGACGCGCTGTGCCCATCCTGCTGGCAAGCCATGCGTTTCATCGAGCAGCCCTTTTGCGACCGCCTGGGAACGCCGTTCCCGGCCGATCTCGGCGTCGATGGGCTGCTGTCGCCCGATGCCATCGCCAACCCGCCGGTGTTCGCACGGGCACGCGCCGTCGCCCGCTTCGAGGATGGGCCGGCCCGCCAGCTCGTGCATCGGCTGAAGTACGGCGACAGGCTCGAACTCGCCAACGCGATGGGGGCCTGGATGGCGCGGACCGGCAACGGCCTGCTGACGCAAGCGGACGTGCTCGTTGCCGTGCCGCTGCACCGCCGGCGCCTCGCCGCCCGGCGCTTCAACCAGTCGGCGCTGCTGGCGCGCGTCGTGTCGGCGAGAACCGGGGTGCCGCTCGCGCTCGATGCCTTGCGTCGCGCCAAGGCGACGCCGCCGCAGGTCGGGCTGACGCGTACGCAGCGCGCGCTCAACGTCCAGGGTGCCTTCGCCGTGCCCGACGAGGCCCGCATCGCCGTCGAGGGCAGGGCGGTGGTGCTCGTCGACGACGTGCTCACCTCGGGAGCCACCGCCAACGCCGCCTCGCGCGCCCTGCTGCGCGGTGGCGCCGCCCGCGTCGACGTGCTCGTCTTCGCCCGCGTGGTCGTGGGGCAATCCTGAAACGGCTGCGGCCTGATGCGGGTCGTTGCCGGCCGGGTTGAACGGCGCGACAGGTGACAAGCGGCATACCGCTTGCCATATGTCGCTGCGAAGGAGAGATCGATGGGCTCGCAGGATGTGGTGGTCTACACGACCATGTTTTGTCCGTACTGCCAAAGCGCCAAGGCCCTGCTGGCCAGGAAGGGCGTCGACTTTCGCGAGATCAAGGTGGACGGCGACCGCGACGCCCGGCGCGTGTTGAGCGAGAAGACCGGCGGCCGCACCAGCGTTCCGCAGATCTTCGTGGGAACCCGGCACCTTGGCGGCTGCGACGACCTCCATGCCCTCGAGGCGGCCGGCCAACTCGACGCTCTGCTGACAGCGTCCGCCGAATGACCCCGCACCCATGATCCGCCACCCTTGATCCGCTATACCCTCGCCTGCGACGCCGGACATCGCTTCGAGTCGTGGTTCGGCGACAGCGCCGCCTTTGACGCGCTCGCCGGCGAGGGGCTCATCACCTGTCTGGTCTGCGGCTCTCCGCACGTCGTCAAGGCGATCATGGCGCCGGCCGTGCGCGCCAGCCATCCTGCCGCCAACCGGCCGGCTCGCACCGACCCGCCCCGCGCCGCTTTGCCTCATGCCGTCTCGCCCCGCCAAGCGGCAGGCTCTGCGGAAGATCCATCGGGCGATGGCGCGAGCGAATTGCGCGGCCTGATCCGCGCCTTGCGCAGCAAGGTGCTGAGCGAGACCCAGGATGTCGGCGGCCGTTTCCCGGAGGAAGCGCGGCGGATGCACGAGGGCGACATCCCCCACCGCGACATCCGCGGCGAGGCGACGCTCGACGAGGCGCGCGCCCTGCTGGAGGACGGCGTCCTGATCCTGCCGGTTCCCGGCGCGTCCGACGAGCTGAACTGACCCAGGCTTTCGTAAGCCGCGCGAGGCTGCTTGAAGCAGCGGACCGACAATCGGATCCGGTCCGATGCTCCAGCGCCAGGGCAGGGCGTCATAGCGATGGCGACGGAAGTTTCCCCCGTCGTCTGCCCGGAAAGGACGAGCGGCGGCAAGCCTGCGGCGGACGGCTCGGGCCTCCGCTGACGTTCTCGACGCCCGGTGCCGCCCGATGGCCGCGCCGATCGAAGGATGTGAGGGGAACTCGACGGTTTCGTGACACTTCCTTGACGCGACCCGGCGGATCAGCACATTTACGCGCCAGCGCCGGGCGCCGGGATCATGATCGCCGCGGTCTCGCTCGTTGAAATTGTGTCCTGCCCGGCGCTGTCGCGCGGGGTGAGGGTTCCACGGGGGTTTGCTTGCCTAAAGTCTCCGTCGATCCCGACCGGCGGGTCCTGCGCCCGCGCCTGGAGGATCGTCTCGCCGACGAGGCCCGTTTCATCAAGACCTGGATCGACAGTCCCATCCTGACCGGCGCGGTGTCGCCCTCGGGCCGCTTCCTCGCCCGCATGATGGCGCGGGCGGTCGACCCCAGGGGTACCGGTCCGGTGGTCGAGCTCGGGCCCGGCACCGGGCCGATCACCCAGGCCCTGCTCCGGCGCGGCGTCGACCCGCTGCGACTGCTGCTGGTCGAATACGACGGCGCCTTCTGCCAGCTGCTGCGCAAGCGTTTCCCCGGCGTGCAGGTTTTGCAGGCCGACGCCTACAACCTGCGGCAAAGCCTGGGCGGCGTGCTGACCGGGCCGGCGGCCGCGATCGTGTCCAGCCTGCCGCTCCTCAACAAGCCGGACCGGCAGCGCCTGTCGCTGCTCGATGACGCCTTCGCGCTGATGGCGCCGGGCGGCTCCTTCGTTCAGTTCACCTACGGCATGAACTCTCCCATGCCCCGGGCGGCGGCGTTCGAGGCCGAGGTGTCGCCGCCGGTGTGGTTCAATCTTCCCCCGGCGCGGGTGTGGATCTACCGTCGAAAGAGCGAGGGGGCCGGGCTCGGCGAGCCGTTGGAGCGGGCCGGCGTCGCCGACATGGTGTTCCGCCCGGCGAGCATCCGGCCGTCCGCCGGTCGGGACAGGCTGTTCCGCCGTCCCGCGCCCCGCGCCTGACCGACGTGCGCCGCCCGGAGATCCCGCTGCGCGACCGTCTGATCGTCGCGCTGGATGTGCCGGGCATCGCCGAGGCCGAGGCCCTCGTCGCCGCGCTGGGCGACACCGTTGGCTTCTACAAGATCGGTCTCGAACTGGCTTTCGTCGGCGGCCTCGCCTTGGCCGAACGCCTGATCGGCGACGGCAGGAAGGTGTTCCTCGACCTCAAGCTGCACGACATTCCCGCCACCGTGGAGCGCGCCACCGCCCAGGTCGCCAAGCTCGGCGCGACGTTTCTCACCGTGCACGCCCTGCCGCAGACGATGGCCGCCGCCCGCGCCGGCGCCGGCGGCCTCGGCGTGCTCGGCGTTTCCGTGATGACCTCCTACGACGATGGCGACCTCAAGGCGGCCGGCTATTGCATGGGCGTGCGCGAACTCGTTGCCAAGCGCGCCGATCAGGCGGTCGCCGTCGGCCTGACCGGCCTGATCCTGTCGGCCGAGGAGGTGCAGGACATGCGCCGGCGGGTCGGCCACAAGCTGGTGCTGGTGACGCCCGGCATTCGCCCCGCCGGCAGCGACGCCGGCGACCAGAAGCGGGTGATGACGCCCGCCGCGGCGCTGGCCGCGGGGGCCGACCACCTCGTCATCGGCCGCCCCATCACCCGCGCCGCCGATCCCCGCGCGGCGGCGGAGACGATCCTGGCTGAGATGGGCGGGCACGCCGTTTGACACATCCGGCCGCAGGTGTTGCGCTGGAACGGGATGACCCGACCGTTCTTCCCCGGCCATGGCCAAGATGCTCTACTTCCTCGTCACCTTCCTTGAATCCATCCTGTCGGTGTTCGGCATCCGCTCGACGTTCGAAACGGCGCCGTACCGGGTCGTCGCCACCCTGAGCCCGACCGTCGAGGTCCGCACCTACGGGCCGAGCGTGGTGGTCGAGACGGACGGCGGGGGCGATGGCTTTTCCCGCCTGTTCCGCTACATCGCCGGCGCCAACCGGCGCAACGAGACCATTGCCATGACCACGCCCGTGGAGGAGCGCGGCGCGGCGTTCGGCCGGGTGCCGCCGTCGGGCGACGCCTCGACCATGCGCTTCGTCCTGCCCGCGAAGGTCAGCGGCGACCCGCCCCAGCCCGACGACCCCGGCCTGCGCATCAGCCGCCTGCCGGAGCGTACCCTGGCCGCGATCCGCTTCTCCGGACGGCTCGACGGGCGAAGCGTCGAGGCGCAGGCGGCCAAACTGCGCGGCGTGCTCGCCGCCGCCGGCCGCACCACGGTGGGCGCGCCCTACGTGCTGGGTTACGATCCGCCCTTCACCCTGCCGTTCCTGCGCCGCAACGAGGTGGCGATCGATCTCGCGCCCTAGGGCATCAGACCGTAAATCGGATCCGGTCCGATACTCCAACTTGTTGTGTCGCATCGGATTTGTCCGAAAACCGCTGCGCACTTTCAGGTCCGATGCTTTAGTCCAGGTCGAGTTCGAACGCCGCCGGGACGTGCCTTGGCCAGCGCCACGGCGCGCAGTACAGGGCATCCGCGCGCAGGCTGAGCCCGGCGTGGCGGGCGTGGCGGGCGACGAAGACGCGGGCGGCGCGCGCCATGCGACGCCGCTTGGCGGCATCGATCGCCGCGAAGGCGTCGTCGAGCGAGGCGCGCAGCTTCACCTCGACGAAGGCGACCGTGGTGCCGCGTCGCGCCACCACGTCGATCTCGCCGCCCTTGATCGTGAAACGCCGCGCCAGGATGCGCCATCCCTTCAGCCGGAGGTAGAGCACGGCCATCCGCTCGCCGGCGTGGCCGGCGCGCAGGGCCCGCCGCCTCGCCTCGACCCCGGCGTTGGCCTTGCGCTTTGCCTCATTCCTGGGCGGCATCGCCGCTCGCATCGTATCCAGCGGCGATCTCGATCGCCCGGGCGTAGACCTTGCGGCGCGGCTGCCCGGTCGCCGCCGACACCACCGCCGCCGCATCCTTGACCGACAGGGTGCGCAGCGCGGCGGCGATTTGCTCGTCGAGTGCCGCTCCGTCGAGCGCCGGGGCGTCGGCCGGCGGCGGCCCGACCAGCAGCACGATCTCGCCGCGCAGCGGCTCCGCCGCGCCGGCAAGCTCGGCCGCCAGCTCGACCAGAGTGCCCCGCTTCACCGCCTCGAACATCTTGGTCAGCTCGCGCGCCACCGCCGCCTCGCGGGGTCCGAGCACGGCGGCGAGATCGGCGACCGTGTCCGCCGTGCGCCGCGCCGATTCGAAGAACACCAGCGTGCCCGGCACCGACGCCAAGGCGGCGATGCGCTGCCGGCGGGCGGCGCTTTTCGGCGGCAGGAAGCCCTCGAAGAAGAAGCGGCTGGTCGGCAGGCCGGCGACCACCAGCGCGGCGAGAACCGCGGAAGGGCCGGGCACCGTTGTCACCGCGATGCGCCGCTTCAGCGCCTCGCCGACGAGGCGAAAGCCGGGGTCCGACACGAGCGGGGTGCCGGCGTCCGACACCAGGGCCAGCGCTTGCCCGGCCTCCAGCTTGGCGAGGAGCTGCGGGCGCACGGCATCGGCATTGTGCTCGTGATAGGCGGTGAGCGGGGTGGTGATGCCATAGTGCGCCAGCAGCACCTTGGTGACGCGGGTGTCCTCGGCCGCGACGAGATCGGCGGCGGCCAGCGTCGCCAGGGCGCGGAAGGAGATGTCGCCGAGGTTGCCGATCGGCGTCGCCACCACGTGCAGGCCGGGGGCGATCGGCTCGGCCTCGGCGCGCAGGCCGAAGGCCGCGTAGGTCGGCGCCGGCCCGGTCCGGGGTGTTGGCGCCGTCACGCCGGTTCCTTCATGCGGCAATCCCTCTCATGCGGCGGCAGTTGCCAGCTCCTTGAGGCCGCGGCGGATCAGGGCCGGCGCTTCCGCGCCGGCGTCGAGCGCCCGGGCGGCGGCGGCGACGGCGGCGGCGGCCTGCGGGCGGGCGTAGCCGAGGTTGACCAGGGCGGAGATGGCGTCGAG
>CAXTMA010000249.1:0-6639 GCA_964245015.1 uncultured Beijerinckiaceae bacterium
GTTGAGCGAGGCCGACGTCGCAGGCGTGGCCGAGATCGAGAGCGTGGACACGCTGCGCTTCGATCCCGCCCGCGCGACGCTGCAGGCCCGCCGCGTCAAGCGCCTCGGCGCGCTGGTGCTCGGCGAAGGCAACGGCCCGGTGCCGGCCACGGCGGAGGCGGCGGCGATCCTGGCTGCGGGACTGGCCGGGCTCGGCATCGCCAGACTGCCGTGGACGCCGGCGCTGGCGCAATGGCGCGACCGCGTCCGGTTCCTGCACGCGGCAGCCGGCGAGGGTTCCGCCTGGCCGGACCTTGGGGATGGAGCGCTGGCCGCCGCCGACGCGCCCTGGCTGGCGCCGTGTCTGATCGGCCTCGCCGGCCTGTCCGAGATCGGCCCCGAGCGCCTGGAGGCGGCGATCAAGGCGTTGCTGCCGTGGGATCTCGCCCGTCGCCTCGATGCGGAGGCGCCGGCCCTGTTCACCACGCCGGCCGGCGCCGCGCACCGCCTCGATTATGCCGCCGAAGCCGGCCCGACCCTGTCGGTCAGGGTGCAGGAGCTCTACGGGCTGGCTGTTCACCCGACCCTGGCCGGCGGCCGCGTGCCCCTGGTGCTCGCCCTGCTGTCGCCGGCCGGGCGGCCGATCCAGATCACCCGCGACCTTCCCGGCTTCTGGCGCGGCTCCTGGGCGGCTGTTCGCAGCGAAATGCGCGGGCGCTATCCCAAGCACGTCTGGCCGGAAGACCCCGCGGCGGCGGCGGCGACGCTGCGCGCCAAGCCGCGCCCAAACTGAGCCACGCGCGAACTGAGCCAAATGTGTGATGGGAACCGGCTGCCAAGCCGGCGCTGTCGGGCCGGTCGACGGCACATCGCCGTTGCTTGATCATGCCTCGTGTCTTGCCGTGGGCGCGGCAAGCTGCTGTCACCATCCTGCCGCAGGGTCATGAACGTCGTGAGCCCGCATGAGGCATCGAGTCCGATCCGATGCTCCAGCGTATTGATCCGCATCGGATTTGATTCGAAAACCGCTGCGCACTCCTCGGTCCGATGCTCCAGCTGCAATCCCGCCCTCAAGTTTCACCGGCTCCGCGATGACCAAGCTGCTCCTCGTCGAGGATCACGAAGAACTCTGGGATTTCCTGTCGCGGCGGTTGCGCAAGCGCGGCTTCGAGGTCGTTCTCGCCCACGATGGCCGGCAGGCGCTGGATCAGGTCGCCGCGCAGGTGCCGGACCTCGTGCTGCTGGACATGGACCTGCCGGTGATGGACGGCTGGAGCGTCGCACGCGCCCTCCGCGCGGCCGGCGACGCCACGCCGGTGATCGCCCTGACCGCCCACGCCATGAGCGGCGACAGGGAAAAGGCGTTGGCCGCCGGTTGCGACGACTACCATCCCAAGCCCGTCGACTTCAGCCGCCTGCTGGGCCAGATCGGCGACGCCCTACGCGCGCCGGGCGGATCGGGCGCCTAAGGCAGCCCTCATCGATCAGCCCGCGTTGATCAGCCCGCGTTGATCAGCCCTCGTCGAGCAGCTGGCGGACGCGCGTGGCCAGCGCTTCCATCGCGAAGGGCTTGGTGAGCACCTGGACGCCGCTCGTCAGGGTGCCATGGTTGAGCACCGCGCCTTCCGCATAGCCGGTGATGAAGAGGATCTTGAGCTCGGGGCGCAGCTTGCGCGCCGCTTCGGCGACCTGCCGGCCGTTCAGGCCGCCGGGCAGGCCGACATCGGTGATGAGAACGTCGCAGCGGGCGTCGGAGTGCAGCAGCTTGAGGCCGTCCTTGCCGTCGGCCGCCGCCGCGGTCTTGTAGCCCAGCTCGTCCAGGACTTCCTTGGCCAGGGCGCGCACGGCCTGTTCGTCGTCGACGATGAGAACGGTCTCGCCCGCGACCGCGCGCGGCGCCGATGACAGCGCCGTCCGCTCCGCATCCCGTTCCGCCTTGCCGTGGTGGCGCGGCAGGATGAGGCGCATGGTTGTGCCAAGTCCGGGGCGGGTGTGGACGCGCACGTTGCCACCCGACTGGCGGGCGAAGCCGTAGATCATCGACAGGCCGAGGCCGGTGCCGGATCCCATCGGCTTGGTGGTGAAGAAGGGTTCGAACACGCGCGCGGCGACTTCGGGCGTCATGCCGCTGCCGTTGTCGGTGACGCTGAGCGCGACGTAGTCGCCGGGCGGAAGGTCGCGCTCGCCGGCATCGCGCGTGCCCAGGCGCGAGTTGCGGGTGTCGACGATGATGCGCCCGCCCTGGGGCATGGCGTCGCGGGCGTTGATGCAAAGGTTGAGCAGCGCGTTTTCCAGCTGGCTCACGTCGACCAGAACGGTCCACAGGCCCGGCTCGCGCACCACGTCCAGCGCGATTTCCGGCCCCACGGTGCGCCGCAGCAGTTCCTCCATCCCGGCCACGAGCGCATTGGCGTCGGCCGGCTTGGGGTCGAGCGTCTGCTGGCGGGAAAAGGCGAGCAGGCGATGGGTCAGCGAGGCGGCGCGTCCCGCCGCCTCCTGCGCCGTGCGGACGTAGCGCTCGACCTTGTCGTGGCGTCCTTGCGCGAGGCGCGTTTCCAGCAGGTCGAGGCTCCCCATGATGCCGGTGAGGAGATTGTTGAAGTCATGCGCCAGGCCGCCGGTGAGCTGGCCCACCGCTTCCATCTTCTGCGACTGCCGCAGCGCCGCCTCGGCGGCGCGCTGTTGCGTGATGTCGCGGCCGCAGAACAGGACGAGGCCCTCCTCCTCGTTGGAATAATCAACGGCGACGCCCACGATCTGCACCACGGTGGAGGTCCGTGGCGCGATCCGCCCCTCGACCACGTAATCGACGATATCGCCGCGCAGTGCCTGCCGGGTATGGGCGCGGATGCTGTCAGCGCCCTCGATCCCCGTGACGTCGTCCACGGCCCGCCCCGGCAGATCGCCGCGATCGCCGGCGAACAGCACGCCCGCCGCCCGGTTGACGTCCTCGAACATGACGCTGCCGTCGCGCGACAGCCGCATCAGGTAGAGGATGTCGGGGCAGGCATCGAAGATCGTCTGCAGGCGGGCCCGGCTCCGGTTGAGTTCGTGCAGCTGCCGGAAGACGTCGCGCTCCAGATCCTCGTTGTCGCGTGTCAGCGCTTCAACGGCGGCGACCTGAGCCTCGATGTCGGCGGCTGTCCCGACATAGGCGGCGACGACGCCCTCGGCGGCGAGGGCCGGGGCGTACTTCACGAGATGCCAGCGGTGGCCGCCGCCGGCCGCGCGCAGTCTGACCGGCATCTCAAGCGGCAGCGAGCCGGCGACGCAAACGGCCAGCATGTCCACGAAGCGAACGTGATCGTCTGGATGGAGAACGACCGCCAGGCCGGCGGCAACCATCTCTCCGGGGAAAACGCCGGTCATCGCGCACAAGGCATCGTTGGCCCAGTCCAGCCCGCCGTCCGGCTGCGCGGTCCAGACCGGACCCGGCATCAGCTGGGCGGCCTGCCGGAACGCGGACGCGTCGCGCCAAAGATTTGCTGGAGGTGGCACTGCGCCGTGCTGTCGTCCTTGACGAGCCGCCCCGGCTCTTCATCGCTTGCGTATGGCGAAGCCGTCGGCGGGGCAAGCCCGATACCGTCTAACCATCGAGATCGCAGGACGTTTCCGGCGCCAGGGCCGAGGCTTGGGGGCAAGGCTTGGGGGGCAAGGCTTGCCTTACCGCCCCCGTCAGGGTGGCACAGCGGCGGGCGGCTGTGCCACCTCGCCCGCGCGAGGGGCGGTTCCCAAGGCGCGCAGCTCCGTCGCCAGCTCGTCCATGCTGGTTTCGTCCTTGCGCAGGACGCGGCGAGCCTCGCTCAACCGTTCGCGATCGGCGCTGGATACGTCCCGGGCGCTGAGAACCACGACGGGGATGGTCGATCCGCCGGGTACATCGCGCAGGCAGTCGAGAAAGGCGAAGCCGTCCATCACCGGCATGGTCAGGTCGAGCAGGATGAGGTGGGGCGGTGCCCGCCGCACCGCCTCCAGGGCCTCGGCCCCGTTGCCGGCTTCCCGCACCTTCCAGCCGTTGCGCTCCAGCCCGGCGCGCAGGCGCTGGCGGGTATCGGCCTCGTCGTCCACGACGAGCACGCTGTCGCCGGCCTTGCGGACTTCTTCCAGCACCAGCTTCAGCCGCGCCCATTCGATCGGCTTTGCGACCACGTCCGCCGCGCCCAGCGAGGCGCCGAGCCTGGCTTCCGCGACGAAGCTGACGATCACCACGGGGATGTCGGCCGTGTCGGCATCGGCCTTCAGCATCCGCAGCACCGACCAGCCGTCGGCGTCGGGCATCATCACGTCGAGCAGGATGACGCGGGGCCTGAACCTGCGGGCCAGGTCCAGCCCGGAGCGCCCGTCGCCGGCGGTTCGCACGGCGAAGCGCTGCTTGCGCAGGAAGCGGGTCAGCAGTTCGCGCTGCGAAGCCTCGTCGTCGATGACGAGCACGAGGTCGCGTTGCATGTCGGCCGGCACGCTCTCGGTCGTCCTGGTCGCCCCTGCCACCTCGCCGTCCGACGCTTTCGCGGGCAGGATGGCGGGAATGCGCAGGGTGAAGCAGGTGCCCTGGCCGGGCGTGCTGTTAACGGTGACGTCGCCACCGAGGAGGCGGCTCAGGGCACGCGTCAGGGCGAGCCCCAGGCCCGTGCCCCCGAAACGGCGGGTGGTGCTCTCGTCGGCCTGGGTGAAACGCTGGAACAAGCGTTCGAGCTGCTCCGGGGTCATGCCGATCCCGGTGTCCTCCACCGCGAAGGACACGGTGTCGGCCTCGCCTTCCCGCGCCTTCTCCCGGCGCACGCGAAGGGTGATGCGGCCGCCTTCCGTGAACTTGCTGGCATTGCCCAGCAGGTTGAACAGGCACTGGCGCAGCTTGACCGCATCCGTGTGCATCGCGCCGAGATCGGAGGCGAGGTCGAGCTCCAGCACGTTCTCCTTCTGCTTGGCGAGGGCCTCCACGGTGGCGACGACCTCCGTCGCGAACGCCCCGGCGTCGAAGGTTTCGCCGACCACCTCCATCCTGTTGGCTTCCACCTTGCTCAGGTCGAGCACGTCGTTGATGAGGCTGAGGAGGTGCTTGGCATTGGACTTGATCTTGGCGAGATCGGTCAGCAGGGCCGGCTCGCCGGTGTCGGCGGCTTCCTCTTCCAGCAGTTCGGTGTAGCCGATCACGGCGGACAGCGGGGTGCGCAACTCGTGGCTCATGTTGGCGAGGAAGGCGCTTTTGGCCCGGTTCGCCGCCTCGGCCGCTTCCCGCGCGGCTTCCGCCTCCACCCCGCGCTGCCGCAATTCCTCGGTGAGACGCGCCCGGATCGCTTCCGCCTTCTTGCGGTTGTCGATGTCCGACACGGCCACAACCGCGCCGGTGACGGCGCCCGATTCATCGCGTATCGCCCGCGCGCTCAGGTCGAGCCAGACGCGCTGTCCGTCCCGGCGCTCGTAGTGAACCTGGAGCGAGGCTTCCCCGGCGTCCTGCCGAACGACCCGCGCCAGCGGATATTCGCGCGCCTCGACCTGGCGGCCGTCGGCGTGGAAGGCCCGCCATTCGCCGTACTCTGCCAAGCTTCGGGTACGCCCGCTCGATGCGCCGACGATCTCCTCCATCCGCTTGTTGCGCCCGATGATCCGTCCCGATGGCGCTTCGGCGAACAGGATGCCGACCGGAACCGTGTCCAGGATGGTGCGCAGGTTCCTTTCGCTGGCCTGCAGGTGGGCGACCGCCGACTCGTTCTCGCGCATGATCCTGCGCAGCGCGCCGCACACCCTGACCATCACCAGCACCACCAGCAGGTACTCGCCAACGGCGATCCACTGCGGCACCGTCAGCTGCCACCGCGAGGCGCCGGGATGGTCGAAGAAACTCGCCGCGGCGACCACCGACACCAGGGTCGCGAGAAGCCCGGCCCACTCGCCAAAGGCGACGCTGAGCAGGAACACCACCGGCAGGTAGAGCAGGAAGGGCGCCACATCGAGCGCCACCACGAGCCGGAAGCTGGTGATCAGGCCGAGCACCACCACCACGGCGATGTATTTGAACCAAGGCGCCGCGTCCCGGCGGGCCAGAAACGTCAGGAACTGGTGCAAGTGATCGCTCCGGCGACCGCGCTCGCCAGCGGAAAACTACAACCCACGGCGCGGCCTCATTTCACGAAGACGTAGATATCCACCTGCAGATTGGGGTCGTCCGGGGTGGTCAGGTCGGTGAGGTATTCCTCGATGTAGGGGCTGTCGACCTGCATGCCCTTGGCATCGAGAAAGGCTGTGATGACGTCGTAGGTCGAGTCGATGTCCTCGTAGGCGCCGCGGTGCTGGAACTTGATCGCCTTGCCCGAAGGCGAGGTCGCCACGCTGACGCCATCGCCAAGGTCGGCCTTGTCGGGCTTGGCCGCCAGCGGCACGCCGGCCTCGAACTTGAAGCCCTTGTCGTCGGGCTCCGAGAAGATGGTAATGGGATGGCCCGAAGGCTTCAGGCCGGCCTTGTCCATCGCCTTCTTCACCGTATCGAGCGACACCTTGATCGACTTGAAGGCGTCGTCATAGGTCGATTGGCCCTTCACCATGACCAGCGGGCGCGCCGGCACGTCGACGTTCTCGGTGGTGGCGTTGTCGGGCACCCCCGGCGAGCCCTGCCGTTCGATCTCGTTGGATTGCGGCTTCCCGCCGGGCGCCAAGGGCGTGGGG
>CAXTMA010000250.1:0-6628 GCA_964245015.1 uncultured Beijerinckiaceae bacterium
GATGTGGAAATAGCCGATCGGGTCGGCCTTGAACTTCTTCTTGGCCGGGATCTCGTCCTCGACGTACGGCGGTTGCGAAATGCCATGTCGCCGCAGGCAACGATGCAGCGACGAGCGCGTCAGGTGCGGGATCGTCGCCCGCCACGCGTAAAGGCAGTCGTCGAGCGGCAGCCGCGTGTGCTTGCGAAAGGCAACGACGACCGCCTCGCCCTCGATCGACAGTACGCTGGACCTGGCCTCTTTCGGCCCGGTCGGGAGATCGCCGACCGCAGTCCGAACACGTGGCACGGTAGCCGTTGGTGTTCTTGCGCTGGATCACGGCGGGTCGCAGCCAGACGGACTTCACCACATGGGAGCGGATGAGGAAGCTTGCCGCTGACTGGCTGCCGAGACCACGCATCCTGCATCCCTGGCCAAGTCAGCGCGTTGCCGTCAAACACCCGAAGCGGGAGCCGAGTGCCCGAATCGGGCCCGCTCGGATCTGGGCCGGGGAGCTCAGAAATGAGCGCCCCGGCCGCGATCGCCTTCGCGACAGTAGCTGGCGCTGTGACAGCGGCTGCGTTAAAGAGCATCTTTAAGTGCCTTGGTTCGACATGATGCAACCCTAAGACGCAAATGGACACGAGTATGAATTCAGGAAATCTCAATCTTCCTAACAACTCAGATGTCTCATTTGAAGATTGCAAGCGCACTTCAACAATCAAAGCTGTGCTTCAGAGGTGCGCACCGGCTTCGTTAAAGTATCTTGTCAGCTTAAGATTGAAGCGTAATCGACAAGAGTATGCGCTTTGCGCCGACGCCTTGGATGTGGACTTTTACATTCGACAAGTGACAGACTTGTGGAAGGCCGCGAATAATCCTGTATTGCATTTCAATCTATATGGCTGGCGTCGCGGACTCGATCCCAATCCTTTCTTTCACACATCATGGTACCTGACACAATACGAGGATGCCCGCCGCGAGAAAATGAACCCGCTCTTGCATTTCCTAAGCTGCGGATGGAAAGAGCATCGTAATCCCTCGCTCGATTTTGAGACTCTGTGGTACTTACAGCGTAATGTCGATGTTGCAAGAGCGGGTGTTAATCCGCTGTTGCATTTCCTTAAGCATGGTCGCAGCGAAGGACGCAATCCAAGGCCGTCGGCAGCTATGAAAGAGGTCGCCGAAGAGTCTTTTGTTGCAATTCACAACAATGATACGTCATCCAGCACAGAGCCAGAACTGCTTACATTGCCTCGATTCGAGTCGAACAAAGTATTGGATCAAGTCGGGAATCACCTCTGGCGCTCGAATGGCAACGACCCACAGTTCACGCTTGAGAAACATGTGCCAGCTGGCTTCTTGCGACTACATATCGAAGCGACTTGCACGAACATTCGCCTTCTGGCGGCGCGTGAGGCGATTACCGAGATCTTTTTCGACCAGGGACAAGGTCTCTCGCAAGCCGACGCTTTCTCATTTCCACTGAGAGGAGATAATATTGAAGTAAATGCTTTGGTATTTCTTGAGAACGATAGCAATTTTATAAGATTTGATCCAATCAATACAGAATGTGAGATCTCCTTCAGGGTTTTTTCTGTGAACCGAGTGGCGATCAGCGACGCGATTCGCGACCTCTATCATAGATATTGCTGGAATGGCGATAAGTGCTTGCATTCGGAGCGAGAATTTCTTGAGCGGGTTGAATGGGCGAACATCAGTCAATTTGTTCGTGAGCAAGCCGACGTCATCGATCACTGCATGGATCCATACCGACGATGGATCGAGGCGCGTCGAATGAGCCCCGCCAAAATTCGGCAGCTGTATGGAGCTGTCCAACCTAAAGCAACCACACCGCTGTTCTCGATCCTAATGCCAACTTACAAATCCGATCGTACTTTCTTAAAAAGGGCGATCGACTCGGTAAAGGCTCAAACCGATGCTCGATGGGAACTTTGCATCGTTGATGATGGATCAAGAGACGTCGGCCTCCATGAATTCTTGGAGCAGCAGGCGCGCAATGAATCGCGTATCAGCTACAGGCGCTTGAGTAACAATATCGGCATCGCCGCTGCATCGAACGAAGCATTACTCATGGCGCGCGGCGAGTTCGTCGCCTTGCTAGATCACGACGACGAACTCGCCTTGCATGCCCTTTCGGCCATGGCTGCGGCGATCGAGCAAACACCGATTGCTGACATGCTCTACTCCGATGAAGATAAGATCGACAACGACGGCGTTCGAAGCGGTCCTTTCTTCAAGCCTGATTGGTCTCCCGAATTCTTTTTAAGCTGTATGTACACGTGTCATCTCGGTGTTTATCGGCGATCTCTGGTGGAAGCCGTCGGCGGCTTTCGCACGGCGTTCAATCTCGCGCAGGATTATGATCTTGCTTTTCGCGTCAGCGTCAAAGCCCGCGCAATCGTCCACGTTCCCGACGTGCTCTATCATTGGAGGACGTTGCCGACCTCGACCGCTAGCGGACATGAGGCCAAGCCAGCAGCTGAGCTTGCGGCACGACGCGCAGTGCAGGCTCATGTTGATGCCGAAGGCTTAGCCGGCCACGTCAAACCTGGCCCTATCCCCGGCACGCATCGCGTGAAGCTCGAGCTGCTCGGCGAGCCGCTCATCACCATCGTTATCCCAACCGCGGCGCGTCGTCTGGAGCCAGGTACCCCGCGTTGGTACATCCTTGATCTTTTGCGATCAATCCATGATCGCTCGACATATCGCAACTACGAGATCATTCTTATCGACAACGGCGATGTTGAACCGGCTTTGCAAGAACAGCTTCGTGACTTCGATGTCGTAACCGTCACTTATCGCGAGCCGATCTTCAATATGTCGGAGAAGGTGAATTTCGGCGTCGCGGCAGCCCGAGGCGAATTTATCGTCCTGCTGAATGACGATATGACCATCATCACGCCTGACTGGCTTGAAGAACTTGTTGCTTGGCTGCAGCGTCCCGGCATCGTTGGAGTCGGCGGTAAACTTCTGTTCCCGGACGGACGGGTTCAGCACGCCGGAATCCTTATGTTGGCGCAAGGACCTTCGCATGTTTACTACGGGGCCGCGGATGTCGACGCCGGCTTGGTCGGCAGCGCCCTGACCATTCGCAATTATTCGGCAGTGACAGGAGCTTGCCTTGCGGTGCGCAAGGCCGACTATGAAGCGGTCGGTGGCTTCGATCCAGCCTTGCGGATCAACTACAATGACGTCGACTTCTGCCTCAGACTAGGCCGGCTCGGTCGGATCGTATACACGGCCTTTGCCAAGTTGTATCATTACGAGTCTGTCAGCAAGGGGGAGATCATAGCGTCCGAGCTTGGTTGCTTCAAACAGAGGTGGGCAAACATCCTCGGAATGGACCCAAGCTACAACATCAACTGTTCACAAACGGCGCCGAATGCCGTTTCCCTTCGGCCAATAGAACGCTAATCATTTTCGGCTAAGCTCAGGCACGATTTCTCAACTCTTTTGTTCGCGAAAAATAATGTTGCCAATCAGGATCTTGTAGTGTTTCTCTCAGGGTCTCGAAATTACTTCGAGGCTCGACCGGGTCCTCGCAGCAGTAGGAAGATGTAGGCTAAGTGCAAGATGCGAGCGGTTTGCGCTTTACTTGCAGTATCTTCACGCTATCACTTGAGAACTGGAGTCGCCGGAAAGTCCAGAGCAGCAGGTCGTCGAAGCGGCTGTTGGATTGGCCTTCGGCGATGCGGGTGATCACGTCGGCAAGGTAGGGCTGCGGCTCAACACCGGCGAGCTTGCAGCGATCGTCGCTGTTTTCGCAAGGTAATTACCATTGCGCCGCGGGATCGGCAAGGAACGGATGGTGGAAGTCCGTCACGATGAAGGTGTAGTGAACCGCATCGGCCCCGAGCCGTGCGCGAGCATTCGTGAGGATGTCGGCGAAGCGTCGGCAGGGAACGCACAAGCCAGCTATCGAGCCGCGACAGCTGCCTATCCCGGGTGCCGACGGCGTTGGGTCGTCGGGCGGCAACATGGACAGGCGCGTCATCGCGAGTGCCGGCCCGACCCTGCGTTTTCGCAGACCCTGGCATGCGCGGACGTTCCTTGTTCGGGAACCGGGAGATCGCCCGTTGGCTGTTGCGGTGGATCGGTCTGTGGCGGGACGCCGAGGAGCCGAAGCCGACGAATATATGAGGTAGAGAGAACCCCTCCCCTTATCTTGCTATGGTCGTCAACGTGTCGCTGATCTCTCGCGCGCGAGCGGAGGAGATCGAGGCGCGGTGACCGAAAGGATAGAGCATCGGACCGAAAAGTGCGCAGCGGTTTTCGGGCAAATCCGATGCGATACAACAAATTAGAGCATCGGACCGGATCCGATTAAAGGTCCGATGCTCTAGCGGACAACGAGATCGTCGAGAATAAAATTCAAGCTTTGCTATTTTATGTTAGGTAATTTCGTTTGAGACGATTGATTAGGGAGTTTCCTAACCCGCGGCCACATCTACCTCAGAGTGACTTTCCGCAGCAACCGCTCCAGGATGAGACCGAGGACGAAAGTCCCGGCAGCAACCTCGAGCACATAGCTCTTATCCAGCAGGTGGGCAGGAAAATCAAGGTAATAGGCTTTTCTGACCCATTCGATGCAGTGCAGGAGAGGATTCCAGGCTAGATACTGCCCGATCTGGTCAGGCAATGCTTCAGGATTAATGGCTAAACCGCTCGTAACCCAGAACAGGATAAGGAAGAGAACGTAAACGACGTTGAAGAAATGGTGGATCAGGCAAAATACGGACACGAGATAGCCGCAACCGATACCAAGTGCGACAGCGGATAGAAGTCCCAGAACCGCTTCACCCGGATCATTTGGGATGACTTTTACTTCGCATGCGGCCAGGATCAAGATAGTGCCGATTGTGATGATAAAGATGCTTACGAGCTCCAGAATTGTTCGGGAAAACATCATGTCAAGTGGTTTGATAACGGGATAAGCCATGAAGCTTCTATTGGATGTCATACCAAGACTGACAAAGCGACTAATATAATTCCAAGCTATGTATGGTAGAACACCAGTTGCTGCATAAAGCGCTGCACTATCACCGTAAGGCACAGCCCTGCCTACGACGAGGAACATCACCATCAGCACGATCATATGGACCGTCGGCCAGAGAATCGATACGATATAGCCAAGCCCGTTACCAAAAAAGCGGCTTTTTATATCATGTAGGATCAAGGCGTGGATCACATAGGACTGCGACTTAAGCGCGTTGCGATAGGGCGTAGATTTAAGGCTGGCGGTTTTCAGCTGCGGCAGAGTGAAGTCGGACATTAACAGGATCCCGAGGTGGTAGGTGCGGGTTCGATTCACGATCAGCACCATAACTCCTCGGGGCGGATGTGACGAGAGACGCAGAGTTTTTCAAATTTGAGATTTCCGCACGACGAGGCGAAGGGAGTGATCAGACGGCATCGGGCGCCGTTGTAGCTGCGCGACCTGCTTGGGCCCGGCGACCGCATAAGCCTGCAGCCGATGGCGGCGCGGCTGGGTTTATCGGGGCACGATCAGTTGCAGCACTCCATCGCCAGCCCGGCCTGGGACGACGGCCCGCTGTGGGCGGCGTTGGCCCGTGAAGCGGACCTGCTGATGGGCGGCCCGGACGCCTTGCTGGTGATCGACGACACGGCGCTGCCTAAAAAGGGCACGCACTCGGTCGGCGTGGCGCGGGATTACTGCGGGGCGCTGGGCAAGCGGGCGAACGGCCAGTCGTTGGTGTCGCTGACCCTGGCGCGGAGACGAGGGTCCCGTGCCGGTCGCCCTGCGCCTGTTCCTGCCCGACGCGTGGACGGGCGACACGGCGCGCTGCGCGCAGGCCGGCGCACCCGCTGACGTGGCCGTGCCTCGCAGCAAAGGCGAGGTCGCCCTGGCCGAGTTGGACCGCGCGCGGGCTGCCCTGGGCCGTTGGCATCGTCCGGAACCAGAAGGTGCATGACCCCGGCGTGCAGCTAATGGCACCAGCCGGCCGCGCTCGCAAGCTCGTGCCGGATCGGGAGCCGCGCGAGGCCGAGACGGTGCTCGACGCTCTGCCCTGGCGGCGCGTGACCTGACGCCAGGGTACCAGGAGCAAGCTGTCGGCCTGCTTCGCCGTGGCTTGCGTGCGGGTCGGCGACGGCGCGACCTGGGGCAACAACCGCCACCTGCCCGGTGCCGAGGCCTGGCTGGTCAGCGAGTGGCGCTCCTCGGGCGAGCGCAAGTTTCACCTTTCTAACCTGCCGCCCGGCACCTCGCGCCGCGCCCTGGTGGGTACCATCAAGGCGCGCTGGATGTGCGAACAGGCGCATCAGCAGCTGAAATAGGACCTCGGTCTCGATCACTTCGAGGGCCGCTCCTGGACCGGGCTGCACCGCACGCGCTGATGACGTGCATCGCATTTGCCTATCTGCAGCATCTGCGCCTCGCCGAGCAGCCTCAGGCGGGGCGGGGAAAAAAGCTGAGGACCTACGTCGATAGGCATCGTCTCCAGGCCATGACGACGAACGCGAGGTGGGTCAGGGCGAGATAGTTCTCCGGCTTCTTGGCCCACCGGTTCAGCAGACCGCGGAAGCGGTTGGTCCAGACGTGGGCGGCCCCAACGACCCAGCGCCGCGCCTTGGCCCCGATGTGCGTTTGGGCGTGGCGCTTGGC
>CAXTMA010000251.1:0-6598 GCA_964245015.1 uncultured Beijerinckiaceae bacterium
GGCCAGGGCGGCGACGCGCGACGCCTTCGCCGCCGCCCTGGCCCGCGGCGCGGGCGGCGCCCCCGACGTCGACCTGTTGATCCGCACCGGCGGCGAACAGCGCCTGTCGGACTTCCTGCTGTGGGAATGCGCCTATGCCGAGTTGCGCTTCCTCGACGTGCCCTGGCCCGACTTCGGGGCCGAAGCGCTCGACGAAGCCGTCGCCGACTTCGCCAGCCGCGAACGGCGCTTCGGCGGTCTGCCGGCCGACACCGCCGCGCGTGCGGCTTAGCCTGTCCATGGGAACCCCGCCGATGACCCTGACCACCGATCCGATCGCACGCCTCCGCATGCCGTCCCTGCGCAAGGTCGGCGCCGTCGTCGTCCTTGCCCTCGCCACCACCGTTCCCGGCCTGCTGGTGTCGCAGCTGATCGGCGAGCGGGAAAACCGGGCGACCGGCGTTCGCGACGAGATCGTGCGCGCCTGGGGCCCGATGCAGCGGGTAAGCGGGCCGACCCTGGTGCTGATCGGCGCCGACAAGAACGCGACCAACCGCTTCCTCGCCGTGGCGCCGCGCAGCCTCGACGTTCGCGCGATCATGTCGCCGACGACGCGGCGGCGCGGCTTGTTCGCGACCACCGTCTACGAGGCGGCACTCGTCGTGAGCGGCAGCTTCGAGCTTCCCGAAGGCTTCCGCGACGGCGGCCCCGAGCACCTGAAGCCGGACACGGCGCTGCTGGCCCTCAGCCTGTCGGGGACCCAGGGCGTACGCGACGAGGATGGCGCGGAGATCGGCGGCGCCAAGCAGCACTGGCAGGCCTGCGCGGACGTGGTGACCGGCGGCGGCTGCCAGCCCGACGTGCTGGTCGCCGACGCCGATCTCGCCAAGGCGCAGGGCACCACCCTGCCCTTCAGCCTGACCCTGCACCTGCGCGGGACGGGCGGGCTGCGCGTCGCCACCGCCGCCAAGCACGCGACGACGCGGATCGAAGGCGCCTGGGCAAGCCCCAGCTTCGTGGGCACCGATCTGCCCGCCGCGACGACGGCCACCGACGCCGGCTTCACCGCGCAATGGACGCAGGACCGGATCGGCCAGCCCCGCTACGTCAAGGCGGCCGGCATCACCGGCGTCGTCGGCGCCGATGCCAGCGTCGGGGTCGACCTGATCGAGGGCACGCCGGTGTACCGGACCATCACCCGCGTTTCCAAATACGGCCTGCTGGTCGTGGCGCTGGCCTTTTCCGCCTACTTCCTCTTCGAGGTCGCCACGGGGATCGGCGTCGGGCTGTTCCAGTACGCGTTGCTCGGCGCATCGCTGTCGCTGTTCACCCTGCTGCTGCTGTCGATCGCCGAAATCGCCGGCTACGGGATGGGCTATGCCCTGAGCGCGCTGATGGTCGTCGCCCAGGCCTCGCTTTACACGTGGTCGGTGACGCGGCGGACCGGTTCGGCGGCGGCCTTCGCGGCGATGCTGTCGAGCGTGTTCGGCTTCTTCTACGTGCTGGTCGGGCTCGAGTCCTACGCGCTGGTGCTCGGCGCCGTGGCGCTTTTCATCGTGCTGTCGGTGGTGATGGGCGTCACGCAGAGCGTGTCGGGAGCGTCGGGCCTGCGAAGCCCGACGTGAGCGGAGTCCCGGCGGCCCGCGCCAGTCCGACGAGGCTGCCCTTCGTTGCGGCGGCAGCCCTTCTCGTCGCCTTCGGGCTCGTTCTGCGGCTGGTTCCCTGGGGGCTGCCGTTGCCGGTGCACCATCACGGGGGCGGGATCCTGTGGGGCGCGATGATCTACGCGCTCGTGGCCGCCGGCCGGCGACCGGGATGGCGGCACGCGACCTGCCTGCTGCTGGCGCTGGGGATCATCGTCGCGGTGGAAGGCGCAAGGCTCCTCCACGCACCGGCGCTCGACGCGTTCCGCGCGACGCTGGCCGGGCAGCTGCTGCTTGGCCGCATCTTCTCGGCCGCGAACGTGCTGGTCGATGGCCTCGGCGCCGGAACGGCGGCGGCGCTCACCGCGCGATGGATCTGAGCCGCACGGCGCCGGGCGGCCGGTCGATTGATCGACGAGAACTCAGGTGAAGCGGTTCGACTTCGGAAACCCCTTCGGCGGCAGGCTGCCGGCGTCGGCGCGATTGCCGGTCCAGGGCTGGAGGTCCGGCGCCTTGACCACGAAGGTCCGCCCGGCCGAGTCCTGCCACGACAGGCCCTCGGCGATCGCGAACACGCGAACGTCGGCGATCCCGCCCTCGGCGTAGCGCTGCAGGCGCACCCCCTTGCCGCGGGCCATGCTCGGCACCTGATCGAGCGGAAAGACCAGGATGCGCCGGTTCTGCCCGATGATCGCCACGCGGTCGCCGGCGGCCGGCACCAGCAGCGCGGTGCGCGCGGGCGCCTCGACGTTGAGGACCTGCCGGCCCTTGCGGGTGCCGCCGATCATCTCGTCCTGATTGACCAGGAAGCCGCGCCCGTCGGTGGCGACGATCAGCATGCGCGCGCCCGCCGCGTAGGGCAGCACGGCGGCGATCTCCTCGCCCTCGCCCAGAGCGGCCATCACCCGGATCGGCTCGCCCTGCCCGCGCCCGCCCGGCAGCCGCGCGGCATCGAGCGTGAAGGCCCGCCCATCGGTGGCCAGCACCAGGATGCGGCTGGTCGTTTCCGCGAAGAACGAGCTGCCGAGCCCGTCGTCGCCCTTGAACGTCAGGGTCGAGAGATCGGCGACGTGGCCCTTCAGCGCCCGGATCCAGCCCTTGCGCGACACCACCACCGTCACCGGCTCGCGTTCCACCAGGGCGGCGCTGGCCTGCTCGATGTCGGCGGCGGCCGGCGCCTCGGCGAAGGTCGTGCGGCGCCTGCCGAGCGGGGTGTCCGGCCCGTAGGTCTTGCGCAGCGCCTTGACCTGCGCGGCAATCGTCTTCCACTGCCGGGCCTCGTCGGCGAGCAGCGCTTCGACCTCGATCTTTTCCGCCTCCAGCGCGTCGTGCTCGCGCCGCAGCTCCATCTCCTCCAGCCGGCGCAGGGAGCGCAGGCGGGTGTCGAGGATGTAGTTCGCCTGCACGTCCGTGAGCGCGAAGGCGGTCTTCAGCGCCTCCTTGGGCTCGTCCTCCTCGCGGATGATACGGATCACGGCGTCGAGGTTGAGAAACACCACCAGCATGCCGGCGAGCACTTCCAGCCGGTGCTCGATCTTGCCCAGGCGATGGCGCGAGCGCCGTAGAAGCACACTGCGACGGTGGTCGAGCCATTGCCGCAGCGCGTCCTTCAGCGACACGACGCGCGGCACCACGCCATCCACCAGCACGTTCATGTTCATGGGAAAGCGCGTTTCGAGTTCGGTCGCGCGAAACAGCTGCTCCATCATCACGCTTGGCGGCACCGTGCGGCTCTTGGGCTCGATCACCACGCGGACGTCCTCGGCCGATTCGTCGCGCACGTCGGCAACGAGCGTCAGCTTCTTCTCGGCGAGAAGCTCGGCGATCTTTTCGATCAGCCGGGATTTCTGCACCATGTAGGGGATCTGCGTGACGACCACCTGCCATTGGCCGCGCGGCCCCTCCTCCTTCTCCCAGCGGGCGCGCAGCCGGAACGAGCCGCGTCCGGTGCGGTAGGACTCGGCGATGGAAGCGGCCGGCTCGACCAGCACGCCGCCGGTGGGAAAGTCCGGCCCGTGCACGAAGCGCAGCAGGTCGTCGTCGGACGCCTCGCGATGGGCGATGAGGTGCAGCGCCGCTTCGCATAATTCGAAGACGTTGTGCGGCGGGATGGACGTCGCCATGCCCACCGCGATGCCCTGCGCCCCGTTGGCCAGCATGTTGGGAAAGGCGGCGGGGAGCACCACCGGCTCCAGCTCGGTGCCGGCGTAGTTGTCGCGGAAATCGATCGCGTCCTCGTCGATGCCCTCCAGCAGCAGGCGGGCGACGGCGGTCATCCGCGCTTCGGTGTATCGATAGGCGGCGGCGCCGTCGCCGTCGATGTTGCCGAAGTTGCCCTGGCCATCGACGAGGGGATAGCGCGAGCTGAAGTCCTGGGCGAGGCGGACCAGGGCGTCGTAGATCGCCTGGTCGCCGTGGGGATGGAAGGAACCCATCACGTCGCCGACGATCTTGGCGCACTTGCGGAAGGCGGTGCCGGGATCGAGCTTCAGCACCTGCATCCCGTAGAGGATGCGCCGGTGCACCGGCTTCAGCCCGTCACGGGCATCGGGCAGCGCGCGACCGGTGATGGTGGACAGCGCATAGGCGAGGTATCGCTCCTCCAACGCCTCGTGAAGCGACACGGGATCGATGGTGCCGCCGCTGGGGGGCGGCGCTTGCGGCGGAGCTTTGTGCGGAGTCTTGGCCATGGCACGACCGGCCTAAGCGATGCCGGGCCGCACGGCAAGTTCTTCTTTTGTTCTCGGTCCGCGCAATGCTCGCCGCATGCCCGGCACGCTTCGTCCCGCGATGGGACAGCAATGCCGGCGTCACCATCGTTGGTTTACCACGCTTGAATTCCGCCCCGCAAAAGCCGCGCATTCGAGAAGCGTTGTGGCCGGCTCGCACTAGTCGCAAACAGCGCAGGATCATAGAAACGCAACAGCCGCCGCCGCGTTATCGCGCATAGCGTGGCTGCCCTTTCAAGACTTTCAGCCCGATCCCAAGGTGTTGCTTTGGCCGAGAATACGTTGAGCCTGAATAAAACCTTCGTGCTGTTCGGTCTCGCCGCCTGCGCGATGATCGTTGCCGCCGTGTTCGCCACCATGCCTTCGGCCGGACGGCTCGAAGCGCACGAGCGCACCACGCACAGGTCCTGCCACACCGAGCAGGTCGCCCTCGACGAGGGTTACGGCGTCAGCCGCGTCGCCGAACGGCGCGTGTGCGACGAGCTTTGATCGCGCGTCAGGCGCCCAGCAGGGCGAGATAGGCATCGCGGCCGGCCGGCATGGCCAGTCCGCGCGGCGCGAAGAGATCGCGCCGGAGAAAATGGCCGGTCAAGGTGAACCCGGCGCGGATGTCATCGACGCCATGGGTCGGTCGTTTCTCCTCCGTTCCCTCCTCGGCGAGCAGGAAGTCCGGCAGCGCCAGAAGCCTGTCGCGGTAGGGCTCACCGGCCCCCCGCGACACTGCGCGTCCGGTGCGCGGTGACACGTAGGCAAGGACGTCGTCGCCGAGGCCGTCCGGTCGCCCGGTCGCCGCACAGCCCGACAGGTCGAGGCCGAAGCCGCAGTCGGCCAGCATCGCCAGTTCGAAGCGAACGAGCGCCGGCGCTGCCCGCGCCGGATCATCCAGAGCCGCCATAACCGCTTCCGCCCGCAGGCACAGCTTGTCATGCGGCTCGCGCTCGGCGAGCAGCCGAAGCAGGGCCGTGAGCAGATTGAGGCCCTGCAGGCTCGCAGGGGTGCCCATCAGTTCGGCCGCGCGCAGCCGCGTCGCCTCGACCTGAAAGGTGCCGAGGTGATCCTCCAGCCGGGCCCGCCACGTCACGGAGACGGCATTGCCCTGCTGCAGCAGCGGCTGCATGCGGCGGCTGCGCCCGCCCCGCACCAGTCCCGCCGCGCGGCCGTGGCGGCGCGTCATCACGTCCAGGATCAGGCTGGCCTCGCCGAGCCGGCGCGCCCCGATGATGATGCCCTCGTCCTGCCAGTCCACGCCGCGAGACTACCACGGGGCCGGCCTAAGCAGGCTTCGCAAAAGTGCCCCGCGGTTTTGCGATGCAAACCTGCGGCATGGCAAAGGACTCAGCAGGTGAAGCGTTGGCCTGCCGACGCGAACCTGCTTGGCGATCAGCTTCGCTCCACGGTGACGGCGGCGGCGTCAAGCGCGGCAGCGATCGCCGCGACCTGATCGGGCGTCAAGGTCCCCTGCTGCAGCCGCAGGCGCACGGCGAGGCGGAGGTTCTCCATCGCGCGCACGATCGCCGCCGAGGGAGCGTTGGCGGTGGACTCCGCCATGCGGGCGAAGAGGGCATCCACCACCCGCCGGTTGGCGGCGAGAAAGGCGCGGCCCTCTTCGGTGATCTCGTGCAGCTTGCGCGACCCTTCGCCGGGGGTGACGGAAACGTAGCCCAGTTCGTCCAGCAGCGTCAGTGTCGGGTACACGGTGCCGGGGCTCGGGCTGTAGGCGCCGCCGACCCTGTCCTCGATCGCCTTGATGATCTCGTAGCCCGTGCGCGCCTTTTCGGCGATGAGCTGAAGGATGACGAGGCGGAGATCGCCGTGAGCGAAGAAGCGGCCCCAGCCGTTTTGCCCCCCATCGCCGCCGCGCCCGAAGCGGCCGGCACCGCCGAAACGCCCTCCGCCGAAACCATCGCGGCCGAACCCATCGCGGCCGGGACGACCGCCGAAGCCGCCCCGCTCGCCGTGATCGTCGCGGACGTGCCGCCGATCCTGCCAGAGGGGATGATCGAGGAAGTGAAAGAAGGACATGGTCGAATCCGGTTTCGATAGAACGGACATTTCGATATGTCGAAGATAGCTCGAAAGCAACGACCATCGGGATGGAGAGGGCTGTCGCCGAACTGGGCACCGGCCCGCAGGGCAATCGCCTGCAGGCCACCATCATTGGGATGTGATGGCGCTGGCGAGGTCGTCATCCCAGCCCAGCGTCTTGCGTTTGACTTCGAGGCTGGCCTTGTCGGGGATGGCCCTGAT
>CAXTMA010000252.1:0-6531 GCA_964245015.1 uncultured Beijerinckiaceae bacterium
GCCCCAGGTTCCCCTGCAGCCCGGCGAACGGCCGCCGGAAGTGCCGCCGCCGAGCGTGCCCGACCCGGCCGTGCCGGATGCGCCGGGCGTCCCCGAGCCGCCGGCGCCGGACGAGGTGCCGATGCCCAGCCCGATCGAAGTGCCCGATCCCGGTCCGCAAGCGCCGGATCTGCCGCCGGGCGGCCCGCAGGAGATCCCGATGCCCTCGCCCGCGATGCCGCAAACGACCATGGTCGCGTAATGCCGGACGTTTCCTCGCCGCTTCGACGTTGATCGTGTCCCCGGCGACAGGCCCGCAGCGGAAAGACCGCGGCTCCCTGATTTGGCGGCACGGCGTCGGGGACGGCGCCTACGGCGACTTTCTTCGCACGGTCTTCGATGTGGCGCTTCCCGGGCGCCGCCTGCCGCCGGCATGGCAGACGTTCGGCCTGTTCGAGGCGGGAGGCCGTTGCGTGGCGTCGGCGGAGATCGCCGACCTCGCCGTCGTCGCGGACGGGCGCTTCCATCCTGCCGGCGGACTGCGCCTGATCGGCGTGGTCGAGGACTGGCGGGGCCAGGGCCTGTTTCGCGACCTGATGGAGCAGGTTCTGCGGCGAAGTGCCGGATACGAGTTCGTACTGCTCTACGCCGCCGAGCCCGACCTGTACCGCCGCTTCGGCTTCGAGCCGGTGCCGCAGCACGCCTTCGTCGGAGCCGCACCGGAGGCGACCGCGGCCCCGGCTGCCCGCCCGCTTCCCGAGCGCCGCCCTACCGGGGATGGCCTCGTCGAGCGCCTGCTGGCGAGGCGGGCGGCGGTGTCCGACGCCGTGTCGCTGGTCGGCGCGCCGGCGCTGTTTCTCGATGCGATCGCCGCCGACGACGGCGTGCGGCTCGCCCACCTGCCCGGCCCCGACGCCCTGATTGCCTACGAGGAGGAGGACGACACCCTGATTTTGGTGGATATGGCGGCGGCGGCGATGCCGACCCTGGCCGAAATCCTCGGCGCCCTGCCCCGGCGCTACGCGGCTGTGAGAACCCTGTTCCCGCCCGACCGTCTGGGCTGGCATGGCGCGCCGGTCGCCGACGACACCGGCCTGATGGCGCGGGGCTCGCTGCCGCCAGCGCTGCGCCGGCCCTTCATGCTGCCGCCCACCGCCGGGTTCTGAAGCTTGTCGCGGCACCTGATCTCATCCGAAGGCCTTGCGACGCCTCGGTACGAGGAACGCGCTGCACCGCCGCCGGCGCGCCGGTGCAGCAGCAGGCAGGCGTTGAACGGCGCGGCCGGGATCGTGGTGCCGCCCAGACCGTAGGTGAAGCGCGGCGAAGGCGGCGGCCGAAGGTGGTGGCGTGGGAACAATGGCCGCGCGCGTGGTGATGGGCCGCATGATGATCGCCCACGCCCGCCTCCGTTCCGTGTCCGCCGCCGCCGATATGGATTAGAACCCACGCGAACCAAACGCGTCGGCGCAGCCACTCGGCCGAGCAGGCACGACATCCATCGCCGTGGATGCACGGGGAAACGAGATCCATGAACATCCTCGCCCGGCCCTCATCCGGCCGGCCCGGTCCAACGAGCCTGGATGGGGCGGAAAAGGCGGCCAGTCCGCCGATCGGGCCGGCGGCACGGCCCGGCGCCTTCACGGTCGGCTCGACGCTGCGCCATGTCCTGGTGATGACGGCGACCGGCTCGGTCGGCCTCGTTTCGGTGTTCTTCGTCGACCTGCTGACGCTGCTGTACGTGTCGCGGCTCGGCGACACTGGGCTGACGGCGGCGGTGGGCTATGCCTCGCAGATGATGTTCCTCTTGATTTCGGTGAACATCGGACTGGGCATCGCCGTCGGCGCGCTGGTGTCGCAGGCGCTGGGCGCCGGCGACCGCGAGCGGGCGCGCCGCGTCGCCGCCTCGGGGCTGGTGTTCGCCGCGCTGGTCTCGGGGCTGCTGAGCTTCGGCTCGATGCCCTTCACCCATGAGATCATGTACCTGTTCGGCGCCCGCGGGGACACGCTGGTCGTGGGTTCGGTGTACCTGCGCATCATCCTGCCGGCGACCGTTCTGCTCGGCATCGGCATGGTGTGCTCGTCCATCCTGCGCGGCGTCGGCGACGCCCGGCGCGCCATGTACGTGACGCTCGGCGGGGCGGCCGTGACCGTCTGCCTCGATCCCATCTTCATCTTCGCCCTGCACCTGGGCATCTACGGCGCGGGTGCCGTGCTGGTCCTGTCGCGCTTCAGCCTGCTGCTGGTCGGGTTGCACGGCGCGGTGCGGGTCCACGACCTCGTGCAGCGGCCGCGGCTCGCCGACCTGCGCCGCGACGCGGGCCCGATCGGCCACATCGCCGGCCCGGCCATCCTCACCAACCTCGCCGCGCCGATCGCCAACATCTACGTGCTGCACGTCTTCTCCCGCTTCGGCGAGGCGGTGATCGCCGCCTTCGCGATCATGGACCGGGTGACGCCGGTCGCCTTCGGCGTTCTGTTCGCCCTGTCGGGGTCGGTGGGGCCGATCATGGGGCAGAACTACGGCGCCCGCGCCTACGGCCGCGTGCGGCAGGTGCTGACGAACTGCTTCGCCCTCGCCGCCGGCTACGTCGCCGGGGTGACGCTGCTGCTGTGGCTGGCGGCACCTCTGATCGTGGCGCTGTTCGGCGCCACGGGGGAGACGGCCGATCTGCTGCGCTTCTTCTGCCACGCCAGCGGCCCGCTTTGGCTGTTCCTCGGCGCCATCTTCGTCGCCAACGCCGCCTTCAACAACCTCGACGCGCCGCTGCTGTCGGCCGGGTTCAACTGGGGCCGGGCGACGCTGGGCACCGTGCCCTTCGTGACGCTGGGCGCGGCCTGGGCCGGTCCGCAGGGGGGCTACCTCGGCCTCGTGGCCGGCGCCGCCGCCTTCGGTTGCCTCGCGGTGGCCGGGGCCTATCTAGTCGTCAGCCGCATCGCCGTCCGTCCGGCGGCCTCGGCGTAAAGGCGGCCCATCGGAGCACCGCCATGTTCAACCTGTACCAGCTCGTCACCGGAGCCCACGGCGGTCAGGGGCTCGACAGCCTCGCGCAGCAGTTCGGCCTGTCGCGCGAGCAGACCGACAGCGCCGTGCAGGCCCTGATGCCCGCGCTGTCCACCGCCTTCATGGCCAAGGCCTCGCAGCCCGGCGGGCTCGGCGACATCGCCGGCGCGATGACCGACCCGCAGCACCAGCAGGCCCACGACGACCCGGCCGCGGCCCAGGATCCGGGCGTCCAGCAAAAGGGAAGCGACGTCGCCGGCAGCATCTTCGGCAACAACGCCATTCTCGGCCAAGTGACCCGGACGGCGGCGCAGTACACCGGCCTTCCCGAATCAACGATCCAGGCGATGCTGCCGGTCATCACCTCGCTGGTCGTCGGCGGCGCCGCCAAGGCGATGCACCAGCAGGGCATGGGCGGCATGCTCGGCCAGCTCGCGAGCGGCGGTTTGGGCGGCATGCTGGGCCAGTTCGGCAGCGGCGCCGGCGGGACGGGCGGTGCCGGCTTGGGCACCAGCGGCATGGGTGGCATGGGCGGCGGCCTGCCCGGCATGCTCGGCAATATCTTCTCCAGCTTCTTCGGCGGGTCGGGCGGGAGTCAGGCCGCGCAGAACCCGGCCGGCGCGAAGGCCGATCCGGCCTCCGGCCTGCCGCCGATGGCGCAGGCCGGCATGGATCAGCTTTTCAAGATGTTCCAGCCCGGCGTGTCCGGTCAGCCCGGCCAATCCGGCGGCCAGATGGGCGGCTTGGCCGACATGATCAGTTCGGCCCTGGGCGGCCGGCGATAGGGTTTCCGCCGACCTCAGGTCAGGTTGTTGGCGACCGGCTGGAAGTACTTGGTGCTGAGATTGACGCCGATGGTGCGCGCGGCCGTGACGATGACGATCGAGATCAGGCCGGCGATGAACGCGTACTCGATCGAGGTCGCCCCGCTCTGGTCGTTGTAAAATCGTCTGAACACGGCCGCGCTCCATCCCGCATCGTTCTAGCAAAGGACGGTGTTGGGAAGCTTAAGGCGGGCCCGCCATGCCCGCCATGCAGCCGCTCCGGCCTCAGGCGGCCGCCGACAGCGGCTCGGAAATGTCTTCGAGCGACTTGCCCTCCGCGGCGACGCCCCACACGGCTTCGAGCACCGCCGCGCCCAACATCAGCAGGGCGGCGAAGATGTAGCCGGCGAACAGCGCCGCCCGGCTGTCGGTGCCGATCAGGGCGCTGAAGATCGAGGGCGCGGCGACGCCGCCGATGGCGGTGCCGAAGGCGTAGAAGATGGCGATGGCCAGCGCCCGGATCTCGACGGGAAACACTTCCGACACGGTGAGATAGGCGGCGCCGGCCGCCGAAGAGGCGAAGAAGAAGATCACCGCCCAGGCTACCACCTGCTGCGTCGCGCTCATCGCGCCCGCCGCGAACAGGGCCCCGGACACGATCAGCAGGATGCCGGAGATGGCGTAGGTGCCGGCGATCATCGGCTTGCGGCCGATGCGATCGAACAGCGGTCCCAGGATCAGCGGCCCCAGCGCGTTGCCGATGGCGAAGGGCAGCATGTAGAGGCCGACGTTCTTGATCTCCACATGGTAGTACACTTCCAGCACCTGCGAGAAGGTGAAGAAGATCGCGTTGTAGAAGAAGGCCTGCGCCGCCATCAGGGCGAGGCCGACGATCGCCCGCTTGCGGTTCTTCACGAAGATGGTGGAGAAGACGATGGCGAGCGGCGTGTGATCGCGCGCGTGGATGGTCATCGGCTTCAGCCCACCCTTGGGCGGGATGGCGCTGCCGTGTTCCGCCATGTGCTTCTCGATGTCGCCCATCACCGCCTCGGCCTCGGCCTCGCGGCCGTGGATGACGAGCCAGCGCGGGCTTTCCGGGATGAAGGTGCGCAGGAAGATGATGCCGATCGAGACGATCGCGCCCACGAAGAACACCAGCCGCCAGCCGTATTGCGCGGGAATGATCGCGGGATCAAGGAACACGAGGCTCGCCGCCGCCCCGATCGCGCCGCCGATCCAGAACGAGCCGTTGATGGCGAGATCGGTGCGGCCGCGGAACCTTGCGGGGATGAATTCTTGGATGGTCGAGTTGACGGCGGAATATTCGCCGCCGATGCCGCAGCCGGTGAGGAAGCGGAAGGTGCTGAAGCTCCAGATATTCCAGGAGAACGAGGTGGCGGCGGTGGCCAGCAGGTAAAGGCCGAGCGTGAAGAAGAACAGCTTGCGCCGCCCCAGCCGGTCGGTGGCCCAGCCGAAGCCCAGCGCCCCGATCACCGCGCCGGCGAGGTAGAAGCTGTTGCCAATGCCGACCTGCGCGTCGGAAAAGTGCAGCGCCTTGTCCGCCTTGAGGGCGCCCGAGATCAGCCCGGCGAAGGTCACCTCCAGCCCGTCGAGGATCCAGGTGATGCCGAGCGCGGCGATGACGAGGGTGTGGAAGCGCCCCCACCGCACGGCATCGAGGCGGGCGGGGATGCGCGTCTCGATCGTCTTCTGCTCAACCGTTCCTGCAACCGCCATCGTGCCCCTCCCGAGGGCCTGCTTGACCACAGCGGATGGCGCTCCGCAATTGGCCGCAAAGAAAGCTGCCATTTGGGGCGGTGCCGGACCCCACAGGTCTAGCCGTCGCCTGCCGGACGTCTTGCGATATCCTTGCCTGCCGGCGCCATCCCCGGCAAAGCTGAGACCCACGGCCCACAAGAGCCGATCGGGAGCACGCCATGGCCACCTACGCCGAAACCTACGCCGCCTGGCAGCGCGATCCGCAAGCCTTCTGGCGCCAGGCCGCCGCGGCGATCGACTGGATCGCACCGCCCCGCGCCGTCTTCGATGCGGCGGCCGGCGCCTACGGCCGCTGGTTCCCCGACGCCAGCCTGAACGCCTGCCACAACTGCCTCGACCGCCACGTCGCGAGCGGACGCGGCGATCAGGCGGCGATCATCTACGACGCGCCGCTGATCGATTTCGCCAAGACGATCACCTATGCCGAACTGCTCGACGAGGTGTCGACCTTTGCCGCCGTGCTCCAGGACTTCGGCGTGGGGGTGGGCGACCGCGTGGTCATCTACCTGCCGATGATCCCGCGTGCCCACGTCGCGATGCTGGCCTGCGCGCGGCTCGGCGCGATCCATTCCGTGGTGTTCGGCGGCTTCGCGGCGAGCGAACTCGCCGCCCGCATCGACGACGCCGCCCCCAAACTGATCCTCACCGCCTCCTGCGGCATCGAGCCGGGCCGCACGATCGCCTACAAGCCGCTGGTCGACGCGGCCATCGACATGGCGACGGCCAAGCCCGAGGCGGTGCTGGTGTGGCAGCGCCCTCGCCTCACCGCCGACCTGATCCCCGGCCGCGACCACGATTGGGAAGCGCTGATCGAGGCGGCCGAGGCGGCGGGCAAGCGCGCCGGCTGCGTGGGCGTTGCCGCCACCGACCCGCTCTACATCCTCTACACCTCGGGCACCACCGGCCGCCCCAAAGGCGTGGTGCGCGACACCGGCGGCTACCTCGTGGCCCTGGCCTGGTCGATGCGCGCGCTCTACGACGTCCACCCCGGCGAGGTGTTCTTCTGCG
>CAXTMA010000253.1:0-1145 GCA_964245015.1 uncultured Beijerinckiaceae bacterium
ACGGCGGGCCGCCGGCGCCAAGTCGTGATCCCGCCGTGCGCTGGCTACCGACCGGCGCCAACCGCCGCTACGCCGCGGTGACGGCGCAGGTGCGCGAGGTCTCCTCGACCAGCATGGCTATCACAGCCCTGTCGGATCGGCCGCGACGATCTTGGAGGCCGGGATGGAGCCGCGGTAGATGAACCAGTCTGTCGAATTTCCGCCGCCCTCTTTCATGAACTCGTCGATCTGGACCTGCGAGGCGAAGCCCATCTCGGCGAGATCCGGGTAGTACATCCCGAATAGCAGAGGGTCGTCGCTGTCCAACTTGATCGTCAGCTTCATCTCCGTGGTGCTCGGCCCAGGCATGGGGACGTTCGGATCGGTATCGGGGTGTTCGCGCAGGTAGTTCTGGAGGTTGCGGCCGGTCAGAGGGTCGGAGCTCCAGAGACGCCTGCCGATCATCGGCGCGGGATCCGGGTTGCCCGTCAGCGAGACGACGTCGTGATCCGAGGGGCCGCTCCCCGGAATCTCGATCGGCTGTGCTGCGATGTGACCGCTGGACATGATGGCTTTGCAGGCCGCGGACGAGGTGAAGTGATAGAGGTCAAAGATCAAGGTCGTGCGCCTGTTGGCTGGTTATGGGCTCACCCTACCAGCCATCTCTCGCTCGCCGCGATATCTACGTGATGGCCGCGCCAATCGCCGCCATGAGCTTGGCTTGGACCTCGGGGTGGAATTCCTCGTAGACGGTGTTCGACCGGACGTTGTTCTTCTCGGCGGGCTTGGGAATGACCATCGGAGTCGTCGAGAGCCAGATCACGTTGCGGCCGATCGCGACCAAGTCGTTCGTGTCGGCCGCCGTCCTGATGACGTCGTCGGTGATCAGGCCGATCGCCTTCACCGTGATGTCGCCGCCGCCGAAGGCCGCCTTGATGTAGGCGATGTCGCCGACCTTCATCGCCTTGAAATACTGGAACAGCTCCGGCGCGTTTGCCTGAGGCCATCCGCTTCCGACGATCTTCTGCGCGATGAAGCCGCCGCTCACATCTCCCTGGTCGCCGTAATACGCGCCCACGCCGTAGATCGCCATGACGTCCACCCCTGCCGGTGCACGTAACGGTAGCGTCGCCCCATTTCGATTGCTAGCCTGAGTAGCCGATCGG
>CAXTMA010000253.1:1245-6443 GCA_964245015.1 uncultured Beijerinckiaceae bacterium
TGGTCAAGTCGCCCGAGGCTCTGACTGGGTGCAAGCTCGAGCGTATTCGACCGCCATGATCCGGGAACCTAGTCAATCGGCCTTCCCCGGATCGGCCTTCAGTTTTGCAAGCCGGATCACAGGGGGGCAGCGCGATGAAGGTCAGACGGCTTACAGTTTCCAACTTTCGGGGCGTAGCCCACGGGGTCGTCGCCTTCGATGGGCATACCCTTCTGGTGGGCGGCAACAACGTCGGCAAATCGACCATCTGCGAGGCCCTCGACCTAGTCTTGGGCCCAGAGCGCCTCTACCACCGCCCGGTGGTCGACGAGCACGATTTCCATTGCGGGCGCTACAAGACCAATGACGGCGAACTGATTGAGATCAGGATCGAAGCCGTGCTCACCGATTTGTCACAGGAGGCGGAACTCAGGTTCCATCGGCATCTAAGGCGCTGGGATGTGGCGAAGAACGACTTTGCTGACCAAGGCGACGGGGGCCCGGCTGCCGGCGACGCCCCGGAAACAACCTGGACGCTCCCGCTCGTCTTTTTCGGCTGCTACGACAAAGACGAAGACGATTTCGTTGGTAATACCTTCTTCGATCATCCGGTTGAGCCGCTCAACGACAACGAGACGCTGGAACTGGCCCTTGGAGCGGGCCGACGGATTTTCGGCCGCGACCAAAAGCGCCTCTGCGGCTTCGTCTTCCTGCGCACCCTTCGGACGGGGTCACGCGCCCTAAGCCTGCAGCGCGGATCGCTGCTTGATGCCGTCCTTCGCCTGGGCGGCACCGGCCTAGCCGAGATGTGGCAGGACACACTCGACCGTCTACAAGGGATCAAGCCTTCGATCGGCGAGTTGCCCCAGCTGAAGCAGATCAGGGCGGAGATCCGAAAGCGGATGTCCCGCTTCGTGAACTTGGCACCCGGCGAGGACGCGATCAGCTTCTTTGCCTCTGAATTGACTCGCGAGAACCTCCGGGAGGTCGTGAAGCTGTTCATCGCGGCTGAGCCGATCGGCTACTCAGTACCATTCGCGCGCCTAGGCACCGGCTCCATCAACCTGCTGGTTTTCGCCCTCCTCACGGTGATCGCCGATTTGAAGGAGAAAGGTTCGGTGATTTTTGCCATGGAGGAGCCGGAGATCGCCCTGTCGCCTCATACTCAGCGGCGGATCAGCCGTTTCGTCTTGGCGGAAATGGGCCAAGCGATCATGACCTCGCACTCGCCGTATGTGATAGAGCAGTTCGAGCCCAAGGACATTGTCATCCTTGACCGTCAAGCGGACGGAGCGCTGAAAGGCGCCCCGATCGATCTCGGCGCATTTAAGCCTAAGGCCTTCAAGACCGAGCGGCGGCAGTTCGCCGAGGCGATCCTCAGCCGGGCCGTGCTGGTGGTGGAGGGGTCGACAGAGGCGGCTTTGCTTCCGGAGGCTTCCACAATTCTTGAAGCATCGCTGGGACCAAAGGCTTACACTCACTTCGATTTAGCCGGCGTGAGTATATTCAATGCCGGCAGCGATACTGCCGTGCCGAAGTACGGCCCCGTCTTCAAGGCGATGCGCAAGGTGGCTTTCGGCTTCTGTGACATGCCGAATGCCCTTCCTACCGTCCAAACCGCGGGCCTCCTGGCCCAGTACACCCAGCATTGGTTCTCGCCTCACAAGGGCGTGGAGGCGCTGCTGGTAGAGGAAACAGTTAGTAATGTGCACATCCGCTTCCTGGTCGCCGTCCAGGACCGTGACGACTATCCTGCTCCACTTGGAAAGTTTGACATGCTCTCCGACGATGCGGCTAAGGCCAAGGCGTTGGTGCTGAACGTGCTGAAGGCGCGAAAGGGGGACGCGCACGGCTACGCGGCGCTGTTCATCCGCGAATGCGAAACGGCCGACCAGCTTTCCAAGACGATCCGGAATATACTGGAGGCGATGAACGCCATTCTGGCTACGCCTGCTGATGGCGGGGGCGATGGCGGGGGTGGAAACGCCTTCGATGATCTGCTGGGGGAAATCATCTGAACATCGACCTGGACACGAAGCGGAAGGCGATCTTGGTAGCAGGCGGCCACCTGCTGGTTACCGGCGGACCTGGCGCCGGGAAGACGACGGTCGCGCTCCTGAAAGCGCAGGCCATCCTGCCGCAGCTAACAGCCGGACAGCAGGTGCTGTTCCTGAGCTTTTCGCGGGCCGCTGTCCGGGCGGTGGTGACACGATGCAAGGCTCTTCTGTCCACGGCCGAGCGAAGCCAGATCGAAGTCCAGACTTATCACTCGTTCTGCCTGGAGCTGCTGAAGGCACACGGTCGGCTTCTCACGGGGCACCCGCCTCTAATCCGCTACCCCGACGAGGAACGGCTGCAGAAGTCTGCTTTCGCTGGGGATTGGCGCGAGGAGGCGGCGCGCTTGGCGCGTGAGGCTTCCGAATATGGTTTTGATCAATTTGCAAGCTCAGCGGCCACACTAGTCGACGGCTGCGCGGCGGTCCGCGGCCTCCTCGGCCGCAAATATCCAATGATCATCGTCGATGAATTTCAGGACACGGACGACGACCAGTGGCGGTTGGTAGCGGCGCTCTCTCACTTAACGACGGTATTCTGCCTTGCCGACCCCGACCAAAGCATCTTCCAATATGACGCAAAGGTGGACCCAAAGCGGATCGAGAAGGCGAAGGCGTTCTTGAACCCGACAGAGGTAGATCTCGCCGGCGACAATCACCGCAGTCCCAACAGCGGCATCCTTAAATTCGCTGACTCCGTCCTCAGCGACACCGCACTGCCGAAGCCCTGTCCGGAGGTCACTCAGCACGCCTATCCGCCGAAGATGTTCCAGTGCACGGTTCACGCCGGGGTCGTTTGGATGTTCAGCCAACTTGCTAGCAGGGGCGTCGAAAACCCCAGCGTCGCCGTCCTGTGCCGGAGCAACGCTCTGGTCTCCGATATCTCGGCCGCTCTCAGCCAGGAGAACGTCTACAACGGGCGAACCTACAAGCCGGTGGCCCATGAGGTGGTCTGGGACGCTGAGCTCTCCGCCGCTTCGGCGGTAGTCCTGGCCTCGATCCTCGAATGGCCTAACCTGTCGGCGGTCGAGGCAAGCACCGCCACCATGCGGGCCGCTGCAACGTATTGTCGATTGAAAGACGCCATCAAGACCTCGCAGTCCGCCCGAGCCGCCGCAGCGGCATTCACGGGCGCCGCGCAGGCCGCTTCGGCCGGGAAAACGCTGCGCAACAAATATGGCAAGGAGATCGCCGCGGCCGCTTTGATTGGCGTGGAGCTACGTGGCGACCCGGTAGCAGACTGGCGGGCCGCTCGGACGGTGCTGGCCGGCATTCCCGTCCTGGCCGACGTCCTAAAACAGGTTCGACTCGTCCGTCTTTTCCGAGCCACCGACGCCTTGGGCCAAGGCCTGGCCGACATGTGGGTCGGGACCGGCGCTTATAAAGGCGCCGCCGTCTTGGTGAAGAAGACGCTGGATCAGGAGCGCCTGATTTCGGCCGAGCTTGAGCCGCAGGGTTGTTTGGTGATGAACATCCATAAGTCCAAAGGCAAGGAGTTCGACGGCGTTGTGCTGGTCGAGGGCCAGTTCAAGTCGCATTTCTCCGATGAAAAGGGAGATCCGCCCCCGTCGCCGCACGCTCGGCGTCTGCTGCGAGTCGCAATCACCCGAGCACGGACCCGCGTGGCGATCATCCGATCGCAAGGAGCCGAGCCGCCGTTGGTCACCGTCTAGTCAGGAAGTCCCGCTGATCTCCAAGACCGACCGGCATTTTCATTCCAAGGCCTGAAAGCGGCCCTCCCCAAACCTGGCCTGAGACGGACGCGGTTTAGCTACCCGAGAAGTCAGCTCTCGTGGTTTTGCCAGCCGAAACTGTGTTTCGGCGTAAGATTTCGAAGCCGATCGGCGCCGGGGTCACGTTGTAAACCTCTGGAAGTACAAGAGATGAAGATCACTTGTAGGAGTCACGAGCTCGCGTCTATCCACAGTTCGGGCCACTACGCCAGGTAAATGTGCGCCAGTCCCGCCTTCCGCTCGGCTGCCGCCGCTAGGCGAGCATGCAGGTCCGTCGGGAACAGCACGGGAGACCCACGTTGGCAGGCGAGCTCGAGGCCAAGGTCATCCAGGAGTTCACCCGCGACCTCGCCGGCTGGCCCACCCCTCAACTTGGCGATGAGTCACTTCAGTGAAAGAGTGTCAACATCTACGGCCCCGCCGCCCATCCCGCCAGCATCCGCACTCACCGCCGGATCGACACAGGGATGGATCGGAGGGGGATCTTCGAAGCGGTAGGCGCCGGCGCGCCGCCGCCGGGGCATCACCTCGGCCTGCGGCACGATGCGGATCGGGTCGTCCTCGGCGATGGCGGTGGTCGAGGGCATCGGCTCGGGAAGAACGGCGTGGCGCACGAACGGCAGGGCCGTGGGAACGGCCAAGCCGGCGCGTTCGCAACCGTGAAGCGTGTGGGCGATGCGGCCGCGGCCGCGGGCGGCGCGGTCGAGCGGGCCGTCCTCGGTCACGGGACGAACGAAGACGTGGAGGTCCGCGCCGCCGCGGCCGACGGGCCGATGGCGCAGCGCCTCGTCGACGAGGACGGACGCGGGATCACGAATGCCGAGGCGACGACGACGCTCGCGGATCATCGCGGCGCCATGACCCTCGCGGCGACCGTGCGCATCGAGGCGCTCGCCGGGCCAAGCGTGGCGGAGGCCGTCGACGAGGGGCCCCGCGTGGGGTTCGGCGTCGGCGTGGTCGCTATCGTCGACGGAGCCGGCCCCGTCGAGGCGGGGGCTTGGCCCCGGTCCCTCGCGGCCGGAGCCGTGGCCTTGCCCCTGATCCTGGCCTTGCCCTTGATCCTGCGCTCGCCCTTGATCCTGGCCTTGCCGCCCCGCATCGGCGGGAAAGACGAGGCCGACGTCGCCGCCGATGCGGGGCACGAAGCCCCAGGTCGAGGCGGAGCGGCGGGCATGGCTGTCGACGGCGAGACGGGACGCGGGAACGGGCACCTCGCTGTCGCGCAGCGCCATCGACCTGGGAAAGGGCGGCGGCCGCTGCAGCCGCGGCGGCGCGCCCTCGGGCAAGGCGGGATCGGGGCGCAGGGCAAGCCCGTGCGGATCGAGGGTGGCGGCGGCGGCGCCGCCGCCCCCGCCGCGGGCCCCGGCGCGCCGGACGTCTCCGGCGTGCCCGGGGCGGGGGGTCCAGGGGCCGGCGGCGCCGCCCCGGGGGG